>JAHHRI010000018.1 GCA_020025875.1 Alphaproteobacteria bacterium
GCCAAAGTGCAAGCCAGCCAACTTTTAAAGAAAATGTCTTTTAAAAAACACCGAAAGAGGACAACTCTTGCTTCAGACCGTCCCTGCTTCCGCTTGTCCCTCAACCGATATGGATATTTTTTATTGCCGAGAAAACATCCCGCACAAGCTCACGCGCGGCAAAATATTCCCAACCGCCAATCCCTATGGTTTTTACCCGCGGTAAGACTGTCGGCTCTTCATATAATCTGCCAATGCCTTATAAGGCGTTCTTTTGGGAGAAATGCAATCAAACAATGCATTTGCCAGCCCATAACCCGACAAATTGCGGCTGATTTTGATATCCAAGGAGTCCTTAATTTTCTTTTGTTGTCTTTGCGCTTCCGCAACCGGAATATCCAGTTTGCCGATATAACGGGAATATTCTGCCGCATCTGCTCTCTGGCGTTTTGACAAAGCGACAATATTGTCACTGACACGATAGGAAATTTGCGAATAAGCTTTTTCCATCTCACAATCTTTTATCGATTCAAGAAACTTGTTTAAATCGGCATTCGGAACATCGGAAGCCGAATTGGTCAACTCATAAAAACGAAGTATCTCCTTAAACCAAGGCGTGGTAAAAGCATGCAGCTGATAACCGGCATCCATGTCTTTCAACACCAAAAAGCCCCGACGCTCGCTCCATAAAACAGCATTGATCACTCTCGGCGGAATACCTATGGCACCGCCCCTCATTTTTCTTTCTAAGTGATTATTCAGCTTATTCAAATATTTGCCGTAAGTTTCATGCGTCACAAAGGGGAATTTGCTATTCATCATTTCCTCAAGCAAGTGCTTGGTGTAACGATCATTGATTTGCGGCGTTTCCAAAGTTCGCGGTGTCGTGTTGTCCATCAACCGCCGCAAAACTTCAATATTTGTCAGCTGCCGACCGTTGGCATCTCTTGTCAACAACTCGTATTTCTCAATATTAAACAAATCATCGTCGGAAATTTTATAGTCGGGGAAGTTTTGGTCGATGTAATTAATAATCCGCTGCAACTTATTCCGCCTGAAGTCCTCCTGCAATTCGGGGTTAAGTCCTTTAGCCGCATCATAATACCAAACCATTCTTTTCAACAGCTTATGCTGTTCCGGCTGCTGGTTGTGAATATAGGAGCGCAGCTGGGGGAAAGTGCTGCTGACGGCAATCGCATCAAGCCGAATCCGTTCAAACCGATTGTCATCACTTGACGGAATTTGTTCGGCTATTCGGCACAAACGGGTAATATTGTAGGGAGTCACTTTTGAGGTAAGGCACCGAAAAACAAATCCGCTGCTGCCGTGGTCGGAAATATCGGTTCCCCAAATATTGCCGACGGAGTTAAGAATCTTGTTTTTTCCGCTTTTTATGGCAGGCACCACATTTTTAACCGCACCAATCATTAAATCGTCGTCAATTTGAGAAAGTTTTTCTATGTATTTGTCAAAATGCAGGGCAAACAGCATAAACTTGGCTGGCGGCAATTTTTCGATAACTTGCGACAAAACCTCCAGCCGTTTAACCTCGTTAACATCGTCTTTTAGGTTTCGCTTGCAAAAAATGGGGGTTTTGATCTGCCCCAAATTGGCAACCAGCACGCCATAATCAACCGAATAAAACTTGTCGATAATTTCCCGTTTGCTAAATTCGACATGAGCTTGGTGGTGCGTATTGTAGAAAACGGAAATGATCATATCGTCAGGACAAGCATAGTTCAAAACCTTGGGAAATGTTTCCGCAATTTTATCGACCAGCTTTTCGCTCCGATCGCATGGCATTTGCTCTCTGAGATAATTGTTGATGACGCGGCACAACAAATTCTTGTCATCATCATTGTCACCGATTGCCGCCGCAATGTCTGAAAATTTTTTGCAAACCCGACTTATCCGATACAATTCCAAGGGATTTTTTTGTGCAAGGAGATACAACAACTCAGCTTGTGCCACTTTAAATTTTTGACCTATCTGCAAAATTTTGGCTATATTTTGAATTTCATTAAAATTTTGCCGACGGACGGATTCATCGGTAAAATTTTTGGCGAGTCTTTCATTGAGATCGGCTGTCAGAGCCGGAGAAATAACATTATCTTCATTCATGTCAAAAACCGTATTTTGATCAAACAATGGCAAAAACATAACACAATCGGTCAACAAATGCAATCTTTTTTGTCTAAAAAACAATTAAAACACATCGTCAACAACAATCTTTTTTCAAACAGTACATTTTTCAGATAAAATGCACCAGAAAGAGCAGATATCGGTGTTTCATTTGACCAAGACTTATTTGCTCCAACCATTGTTTGCCGGTGGGCGCACCAAATTTTAAGCCCCGATATCGGGGCTTAAAAAATTTATATTTTATTGCGATTCATCTGTGTCGTATTGACAATTTTCAGCTTTTCAAGCCGTTGTTTTTTAACATATTTAAGATATCCCTCGTAAGAAAACAACATCACCGCCGAAATGAGCATCGGCAACAGATAATAAATAATGCGGTAGGCAATCAGCGCACCGAACAATGTTGCCTGATTGTGATCTCCGGGAATGATATACATAAACAGTCCCTCAAACACGCCTAAGCCACCCGGAACCTGACTGAACACGCCCAATACCTGCGCAATGATAAACACCCCGATAAAGGTGGAGAAAGAAATATCAACAAACGAAATCAGTGAAAAATACAGCACCAGCGAAGCCATCAATATGTCTGCCGCACCGATAAACACTTGCGCAAGAGCCATTCGGAACGATGGCATTTCAAACACCACCCCTTTGATCATCAACGGTTTTTTGTAAAACAAACTGAGCCCGAAATACACCATCAATCCAATCAAAGAGCCCAAAGTAACAATTTCCGTCGTCAGCTTAGAAACCGAACCGGCACCAAAGGCGTGCGACGGGGTAATCACATAACCGGCAATAATCAGAAAGAAACAGGCAACCAAATAAGTAAAGCCGGAAAAAGTGACCATACGCACAATCTCCCCGCCATGAAAACGCCAACGGGTATACAATCGGTAGCGGATGGTGCCTCCCGATACAATGGCATGACCGGCATTGTTGCTGACGGAAAAACCGATAAAGCCGGCAAAAATCCACTTCCACGGCGACAATTTGCGTTTAATGTAACGCAGCGCCAGATAATCGTAAGACGACAATGCCACATAGCCGCCGATTGAAGCCAGACAAGCCATCCACAAATGGTGCGGAGGAATGCTCAATAGTGCATCTTTAATATCCGTCCAGCTATATTTGGCAAGCTGCCGATAAAGCATATAAGCCGCCAACACAAAGAAAAACAGTCCCGCCCACGAAACCATTTTTTTCAAAACTTTTTTGGTCTGTAATGCCATCATTTTTTCCTATATTTTCTAAATTTTGCATAAAAAAAACAAACGTCCCGTTCTTATATAGTCATTGCGGTTATCATTTGCTGAAAATATTATAAAAATATTATAAAGTTTTGCAACTCTTTAGTAGCAAAGAGGAATAAGAATTTTGACAACAGCAACAGCCGCGGCACAAAACACTCATTGAGCGTTGTTTTTCAATGCTCCGCCCCCTCGCCTGCCGATACCGCGGCGCATTTGGACAGCCCCGACATCAACTTGAGCGGCAAACGCCGACAGGCAAAATATTTTCAGCCGAGAAAATCAATCAAACTGCCCGTCAAAACACCGGCAACGTATAATATAACGGTCAGCAACAGATTTTCTTGCCAACGCGGATTAACTCGATAAAGCACCAACAGCCCGACACCGGCACCGACCAAAACGCCCGCCATCATTGCGCCGAAAGCGATTGCCCCTTCCAGATAAAGTTGCGTTACGATCACCGAGGCGGAACAATTCGGAACCAACCCGATCAGCCCTGCTGCCGCCGCGCCTGCCAACGGATACGCAAGAAAGCGAGCCATTGTCTCAGGTCCGATCGCTTCCATCAGCAGGTTGAACAAAAAACTGACAACCAGTACAAACAGGGTAATTTTAATCGAATGCCGAAGCGCCGACCGCCAAACACCGTTTTCTTCGCATTGACAGTCATCGTTACGGCAAAGCGTTTCCACATCGACTGCCCGCGGACACAACAATGCCGATCGTCGGGCAAAAAAATCAACGGCAGAGCCAAAGAACAGGCCGGCAACAATTTTGATCAGAAAAATTTTAAAAATCAACGAGGCAGGCACCGCATGGGAAATCAAAATCGGTAACATTTCGTCGGAAGTGGAAAGATAAACCGCCGTCAACGTGCCGGCAGAAATAACCCGTGCCGCATAAAAGTTGGAAGCGGCTGCCGCAATGCCGCATTGCGGGAACAATCCGCACAGTGCGCCAATCAGCGGCCCTGCCTGACCTGACCGACGGATCAAATTAACCGTTTTGCTCCCCGCTTTTTCTTCCAAACATTCCAGCACCAAATAAGTGGCCAGCAAAAAAGGAAAAAGCTTAAACGAATCAATCAGAGCCTCGACTGCCGTATGCCATAAAACTTCAGTCATTTCCGCCGCCGTTTAACAGGTCAGAACATTAACCGCCAGCCCTGCCAGCGATGTTTCTTTATAATTGGTGCTCAGGTTAAGTCCGGTTTCATACATGGTTTTAATGATGCTGTCCAAACTGACCATATGCCGCCCCGTTCCGCGCATGGCCAAACGCGATGCGTTGATTGCTTTGATGGCCGCCATGGCGTTGCGTTCAATGCAAGGAATCTGCACCAACCCTTTGACGGGATCGCAAGTCAAACCAAGATTGTGTTCCATGGCTATTTCTGCCGCATTTTCAATCTGGTTCAGGCTGCCTCCGAGCACGGCGGTTAATCCCGCCGCCGCCATCGAGCAGGCCACGCCGACTTCACCCTGACAACCGACTTCGGCACCCGAAATGGAAGCATTCGTCCGATAAAGGCTGCATATTGCCGAAGCGGTCGTCATAAAGATAATGTCCGCTTTTTCTTGCTCATAGGGAGATTTGGACATGGCAAACCGCTGATAATATCGCATCACCGCCGGCACGATTCCCGCCGAACCCATTGTCGGCGCGGTAACAATTTTGCCGCCGGCGGCATTTTCTTCCGACACGGCAAACGCCCACAGGTTCACCCAGTCAACAATCATCAACGGGTCCACGTCGTTTTCAAAAAATCTTTCTTCCAACCGGCGGTACATTTCCGAAGCGCGACGGGCCAGCCCCAACCCTCCGGGCAATATGCCGGTGGCATGAATGCCGCGAGTAACCGCATCTTGCATAATCCGAACCAACTCAACAATTCCCGCCCTGACCTCTTTGGCACTGCGCAAAGCTTCTTCGTTTTTCAACACCAAATCGGCAATAGTCAAGTCGTGTCTTTTGCACAGCTCAACCATTTCCTTGCAACTGTCAAACGGAAACGGCACGTCATAAGGATCTCTGCCGATTCGTCCGGACATTTCGTCTTTGCGCACAACCGTACCGCCGCCAACCGAAAAATAAACCTCTTCCGACAATATTTTTCCCTGTTCGTCAAAGGCGGTCAATTTCATACCGTTGGAATGTTCGGGCAAAAAAGTGTTTTTGTGCAAGACAATATCTCTGTCCATCTCAAAACCAACGACTTTTTCCCCGCCGAGCAGCAATTCTTTGCTTGTTTTCACTTGTCCGATATAGTCTGTTTCCGGATTCACTTCTTCGGCTTTCAGTCCAAGCAATCCGTAAACCACCGCGTTCAGCGTGCCATGCCCCAAACCGGTCAGCGCCAAAGAACCGTAAAGCTCTGTTTTGACCTTTGCCGTCTGCGCCAGCAAACCTTGTTTTTGCAAATTTTCCACATAGCGGCAAGCCGCTCTCATCGGTCCCACCGTATGCGAACTGGAAGGACCGATTCCGACGGCAAAAATCTCAAAAAGGCTATAGTACATCAATCTTCTCCGATTATGTTGATCACAAACACACATATGCCGGATATTAACGGTAAATACTAAGAATGCAACGAAGAAAAAAAATTTTTTTTGCAGCGACAAAAGCTTTGCTTTTCAGCCGATTTTTGCTATAAATGCGACAAGATAAGGAAAAGATGCCAATGAAAGCCCCATCCTCGCGCAACAAAACCCTGAGCCTAAGCCCGTCGGAAACAAAAAAATATCTCAACCGCTGCCTTTCCGCCGATTGTCCGCTGCCGACACGGTTGGCAAACCGAACAATTAACGGCGATTCGTTTGCCGTTATGGAGCATCTGCCGAAAGCCTTTGTCGATCTGGCCATTATTGACCCGCCCTATAACCTCACCAAAAATTACCACGGTCGCAAGTTTACCGAAACCGGCGATGACGAATACGCCGCCTATACCGAATGCTGGATAAAAAAGCTCTGTCCGCTGCTCAAACCGGAGGCTTCCGTCTACATCTGCTGCGACTGGAAATCGAGTCTTATCATCGGTCAGGTTCTCAAAAAATATTTCCACCTGCAAAACAGAATTACCTGGCAACGGGAAAAAGGCCGCGGCGCGCTGCGCAACTGGAAAAACGGCATGGAAGACATCTGGTATGCCACTTGCTCGGAGCGCTACACTTTCAATTTAGATGCCGTCAAAATTCGCAAAAAAGTATTGGCGCCGTACAAGCTCAACGGGCAACCCAAAGACTGGGAAGCAACCCAAGACGGCAATTTCCGCAACACTTGCCCCTCCAATTTTTGGGACGATATTTCGATTCCCTACTGGTCAATGCCGGAAAACACCGACCACCCGACACAAAAGCCGGAAAAGCTGTTGGCAAAGCTGATTTTGGCCAGTTCCAACCCCGACGATATGGTGTTTGATCCGTTTCTGGGTTCCGGCAGCACTTCCGTTACCGCCAAAAAGCTCAACCGCCGCTACCTTGGCATTGAACAAAACCCCCAATACTGCGCATGGGCGGAAAAGCGACTGGAAAAAGCAGAAACGGATTCCTCGATTCAGGGTTATGCCGACGGCATTTTTTGGGAAAGAAACGCGCGGATCAAAAAAGGCGACTGATTTTTTGCCCGCAATTCGCCGAGAGGCATAAAAAAAGTCAGCATTTCCGACAAAAAAACGCTGACTTTTTTCTTTTGCCAAAATATTGGCTATTTAATCCATTTGCGTGCTTCTTCCAAATCTTCTTTGGTGTCAATATCGGCCGGCGCATTCTTGTCAAGCGTTAGGTCAGACACCAATTTGGCACGGATATACATCCCGTTTTCAAGAGCCCGCAACTGTTCCAGCCCTTCTCTGTCTTCCAGCACGCCAACCGGCAAAGAAACAAACTTTTTCAGTGCTTCCGCCCGATAGACATAAATGCCGATATGGTGGTAAAAAGCCTGATTTTTGCAGCTTTCCGGATTGCGGATAAAAGGAACGCCAGCCCGCGAAAAATACAGACAACGTCCTTCGTCTTCGCCCTCGCGCAACCCCATGGCAATTTTCACATTACTCGGCACTTTGACATCGTCTTGCGCATCAAACAACATACCAACGGTGGCAATATCGCACCCCGTACGTTCCACCATTTCAATCAACCCGTTGTTGACAGCGGGGTTAACGTTAACGGCATCGCCCTGAAAATTAACCACGATATCATATTGTCCTTCGGGATCAATTTTTTTCAACGCCGCGGCAATGCGGTCCGTACCGGAAGGCAAGGCGGGATCGGTCAAAACCACTTTTGCGCCAAACTTTTCGCAAGCCTCCGCAATCACCTGATCGCCGGCGGCAACATAAACATCCCCCGGCACGGTTTTTTTAACATTTTCATACACTCTTTGCAGCAGACTTTTGCCGTTAATATCCAAAAGCGGCTTATTGGGAAGACGCGTGGACGCCATCCGCACAGGAATAATCGTTACGATATTGCTCATTTTTCTTTCTCATCAGCAGCTAATTAAAACTAAAGAAATAATAACCTTTTTCCGTTGCTTGTCAACAGAACTGATGGCGGCCTTTTTACTTTTCCGCTCAAAGCACTTGCCAAAAAACACGGGGTGTAATATAACAGGCGCAAAAAGGACAACAAACAATGCAAGTGGATATTTTTGACTTTGAACTCGACCGTGGCCTAATCGCCAAAGAACCAGCCAACCCCCGCGACACTTCGCGCCTGTTGGATTTAAGCGAAGAAGGCACAATCTGCGACCGTCGGTTTTACGAATTGCCGGACATTCTCCGCAAAGGTGATCTTTTGGTTTTTAACGACACCAAAGTCATTCCCGCCCGCCTGTACGGCGCCCGCGGCGAAGCCCGAGTGGAAGTAACGCTCTACCGCCCGACAGACGGTCTGCAATGGTGGTCATTTGTCAAAAACGCCAAACGCCTGCGCCCCGGTGATCACATTCGTTTTTACACCGACGACATAAGCCCCGAAGAAAGCGACTTTACCGCCTCGGTAATTGAGAAAAAGGAAGACGACGGCGTCCTCATCGCTTTTAACACCTTGCCCGAACAACTGGCCTCCTGTCTGCAAAGATACGGACTGATGCCGCTGCCGCCCTACATCAAGCGCGACAAACCGATGTCGGGAAGCGGTTGGGACAAGTACAACGACAAGGAAAATTATCAAACCATCTACGCCCGTTGCGAAGGAGCCGTTGCCGCACCCACCGCGGGGCTGCATTTCACCGATCGTGTGTTTCAGTCTTTGGCGGAAAAGGGGGTAGAAAAAGCGTTTGTCACCCTCCATGTCGGCGCTGGCACCTTTCTGCCGGTTAAAACGGCAGACACCAAAGACCATAAAATGCATACGGAATACTGCGAAATTTCGCCCGAAGTCTGCGCGGCGGTTAACCGTGCCAAGGCGCAGGGACGGCGTGTTATTGCCGTTGGCACCACATCGCTGCGGCTGTTAGAAACCGCTGCCGACGCACAAGGCGTGCTGCATCCTTTTGCCGGCGACACCGACATTTTCATCACGCCGGGGTACAAATTTCGCGCCATTGATATGCTCATCACCAACTTTCACCTGCCGAAATCGACATTGTTTATGCTGATCTGCGCCGTTGCCGGCACCGATCGGATGAAAGAAGCCTATCGCCATGCCATTGAACAACACTATCGTTTTTACTCCTACGGCGACAGCTCAATTTTAAAATGCGTAAACAAAATTTAAACGCTTAAGTGATAAAATTTCTCCGCATAAGGAGAACGCAAAGTGTGGAAAAAATACGCCAGATATGTCAAACAAATTCTACCGCTGATGAAAAACTCTCTGCTTCCGGTTATGTTACTGGGAGCGGCATTGGGTTTTTATTTCATGTTATCGCCTTTTGGCGAAGAAGTGCAGCGTTTTTTTCACGTCGGTTTTTTTCTGCTTTGCGCCGTCTCTGTCGGCATTTTGGTTTACTTCAACCGCAATCGCCCGCTGTTTTTCATTTTTTCGCTGCTTATAGTCTACTGCCTGATCAATTACCTCAAATTTACCCACGGGATCATCTATAACCTCACGGCGGACTATTACAACCTATGTTTTCTCACCGCCGCGTGCTTTTTGTTTTTCTACTTTTTGCCCAACCGCCCGCTGTTTTCTTTTGATACCGTCAATTTTTTCATTATCATTTTTGCCGCGCTGGCGCTGGGCGAACAGCTGAGCCGTCATCATGTCGGTATTGATTTCAGCACCTTTTACTGCAACGGCTGCGGGCTGCAAACTTTTGGCTTTGCCATGTTTTTATCCATTCTTGTGATCATGCTGGTACATTCTTCGATTCGCGATGAAATACTCACCACTTCGCTTTTTTTCGCCACAATCAGCATCATGCTTGGTTTTTACCTTTCCGACCGTCCGTCCCCGCTGGTCTTGTTCTTTTTTACAGCCGCGCTCACGGTTCTTTGCGGCATTATCCATTCGCTTCTTTATGCGGCTCGCAAAGACGTTGTTACCGGACTGGACAACGGCAATTCGTTTATCCGCACCCAAGACAAGTTACCGTTAAAATATGGTTTAGGCATTATCTGCATTGACGACTACAAGCATCTGGCACAAATTTTTAAAAAATCGGGCATAGATGAAATTGTTGTCATGATTGCGAAAAAAATCTGCGAACTGGAGCCGGAAGCCCATGTTTACCGCTGCGGGGCAGACGAGTTTATTGTCATTTTCCCGTCGGCGGAAAAGGGGGTGTCTTTTACCCGCATCGACCACATCCGCCGCACGGTTGCCGCTTCCGAATTTTTATTAAGAGGCCGCAAAAAAACGCTAAAGCTGACGGTTTCCTGCAGCGTTGCAGACAAAAAGCGTAGCGACGCCGATGTTTTTGAGGTTTTTATGCGGGCCCGCAAGATCTTGCAAAAAACCTACAAATTTACTCAAAACATCACTTCTCAGGCTTAACCGCGCGCTGCCAAAACAACCACCCGCCAAAGACCAAAAGCGGTAACGAAAGAATTTGTCCCATGGTGACAAACCCAAAATAAAAACCCAGTTGCGCATCCGGCTGGCGGAAGTTTTCCAGCACAATCCGAAAAGTGGCATAAAAAACGACAAACAGGGCAGAAACCGTCCCTTTGCGCTGCCGCACCACCGGCACAAAACGCCACAGGCCGTTGAGCACCAGCAACATCAGCAAACCTTCGGCAACGGCTTCATACAGCTGAGACGGATGTCGCGGCAAATAGCCACCGGAGGGAAAGCGCACGGCCCAAGGCACATTGCTCACCCGTCCCCACAATTCGTCATTAACAAAATTTGCCAAGCGTCCGAGGAACAACCCGATCGGCGCATACAGCGCGGCCATATCGGTCAGCTGCCAAAAGTCGAGCTTGTGTTTGCCGGCGGCATACCACAGTCCGAAAACGGCTCCCGTCGCACCGCCGTGGAAAGACATTCCCCCGTGCCAAACGGCCAAAATTTGCCATGGTTCCCGCCAAAAGGCAGATCCGCCGTAAAACAGCACATATCCCAAGCGACCGCCGATAATAATGCCGATCATAACATCAAAGACCACATCTTCAATGGCTGTTTTTTCAAAACCCAACCGATATTTTTGCACATCTCGGAGCAGCCACAACCATGCCGACACAATGCCGACCAAATAGGCCATCGAATACCAACGCACGGCAAATCCTCCGAGTGAAAACATAATCGGGGAAACCTCCGGAAAAGCTAATCCTGTCATCTCAACTCCTAAAAAAAACAACGGCGGCGGCGCCGCATTCCGTTTCCATTGGTAAAGAGTATATTAATTTTCTTCAATATATCCACACCTAAAAAAACATTTTTCGCCCCTATTTGCTCAAGATGTTGTTTTCAATAAATATTTTCATTATCAAAAAAGATAAAAAAATAAATGAGGTGGAAAACTTTTTGACACGGATTGTCATTTACGACTCGATAATGCTAATTATTTAAAGAATAAACAAAACCGTGTTGTTTTGTATTTTGAAATGGAGAAATCTGTAATGAATCCGGCCAAGTTTCCAGAATCTGCCCGCAATCCGATTGATGTGGTCGAACATATCCTCAACCGACAGGCTTATGCGCCGGAGCGGCGCAGCCAAAATGAAGTTGTTGTCGAGATAAAAGGCCGCTGGAACGAAATGCTGTTGTTCTTTTCTTGGGAAGAAAATATGCACTGTCTGCATGTTTCCTGCCTAATTAACATTGAGGATCAACAAAAAGACCACAACAAAATTTTTGAGCTGCTGGCGCTGATCAACGATGACCTTTGGGTTGGGCATTTTTCCTACTGGACAGAACAAAAAATGCCGGTCTTTCGCTACTCTTTGTTTTACAATCCGGCAAACAAAGATTTTTCGATCCAATTGTCCAATATCATGGACATTGCGGTTAAGGAGTGTGAGCGTATGTATCCGATCTTCAATATTGTCATGACCAAAGGCATGGATCCCAAACAGGCTCTCTATCCCCTGATGTTGGAAACGCTCGGTCAAGCCTAAAACCAACCGATAAAAACAACTGTTTGTTCATGAGCCATGAGACACTCGAACTAAATATCTTATACATTAAAAATAATTATCAATATGCTTGCCTTTATTAGCATATTATGTTATTTTTTTCGTTGAAATTTACATGAATGTTCTATTATGAAAGGATCGAGATGAACAAAACCTCTCAACTTTTGTTGCTGGCATCAATCACGACAAGTGTTTTTGACGTTTCAGCAGCACCTCCTGTCACCATTGATTACTTAAATAATCTGACAAGTCCTAGGATAACTTGGTCATCGGAAAGTGGCGATTATAGCATTACGCTAGATGGAGAAACAGCCTACTACACCTATGTTAAGCCAGACCATTATGCTGAAAAAAACACCGCATGGAACGCCATTCTAACCTATGGCCCAAATCTGGATCATTACCTGTTTAAAGACACTTATTTAGAACATGATGAGGATACGGTAATAAGTATTAATTCCGATTTTATTGGAAGCGACTCCGGACTGGAGAACTTCGGCAATATCGCCAGCATCTCCGGTAACTTTATAAATGGTATGATAGAAAACTGGGGAACCATTGACACCATCTCCGGTAACTTTATTCAAAACAACACTGAAGATTCCGGTTTTATTAACCATCGAGAAGGGCTGATCGGCAATATCTCCGGCAACTTTATCGGCCATCAGGATCATGCGATTAAAATTGACACCGGCAAGATAAAAAATGTCTCCGGCAATTTTATTAATAATGAAGGTGGCATATACTCTTATGAAGGGAATGTCGAAAACATAAACGCCAACTTTATCGGAAATCGTAAGGTGAGCTCACCACCGCTTCATTTCGGCGAAAAGCATGAGGGGTCTTTCGATGCCGGAACCTCCACGAAGCCTCACCCTACAGCGGGGTTCATGGCGCCTTCGTGGCCTGTGAAACCACCTCAACGAAGCCTGATACCCTATGGTGGGGCCATTTATAACGAATTCGATTCTACTATTAAGAAAATTTCCGGCAATTTTATCAATAATTACACACAATCCGACAGCAAACATGAATATGCCCTTGGCGGAGCCGTTTTCAGCCAGTCTAAGAATGCGCTCACTTTTAGCACCGACGGCAAAACTTACACATTTTCCGGCAACTATACAAAAGACCAGTTCAGAGGCAAAATTTATAATGCCATATATCTGATGACAAACGGCAATGCCACACAGAACTTGGTTTTTAGTACCAAAGGTGGCGGAGCTTGGATTATCAACGATAATATTGAAGGTGGAATGGTCGAAAATCCTTACCATCAAAACCGATACGACATTTCCTTTATCGGTGACGGCGTATTAAACGAAAATCAACTAACAGATCAATATGTCGGCATCAATAACGATATTGTTAATGCCGACAAGGTAACTGTTGAGGGAACAACGCTTCGTTTCCGTCGCTACGAACACAAAGACCAAAGCGCTCACAACTGGAAAGGCGAAGGCGGATTTTGGACCTTTCTTGAAGCTGACGGCTCGCTTAACAAAACAAATCCCGCTGCCGCCGTTACCTCTTTGTCTTTGAAGAACGCGGCATTTGATATTGCCAACGGCTATATGGAAAAAGTTCGTCTGAACGGCTATTCTGCCGAAAACGGCTTTTTGCATCTGGATGTTAATGTCGACAATCTGATGGCAGACCTTTTAGATGTCAACGGCAATATCGAAGGGATGACGGAGCTGATGGTTTATCCGAACGCCCCTAAAGACATCATTGGCAGGAGCATTCTGTTTGCTCAGTCTGCAAACGACACGACTGGCAACGCCAATTCTTTCCACGTTTGGCGTGTATACAGAAGCCCTTATATGTTTACCACAAGATTTACGGACAATGGCGGAAACAACAAAAAATGGGAACTGGTGATGATAAATCAGAAAAACGATTATGCCGGTGTGGAACCGGGAGATCAACCTGCTCCGCCGGCACCTCCGGCACCTGAGCCAGATCCGGGAGTAACACCTCCTGCTCCGCCGGTACCTACCCCCGATCCGGGACAACCTGATCCCAATCCGGGACAGCCTAACCCCAATCCGGGGCAGCCTAATCCCAATCCGGGACAACCTAACCAATCAACCAACGGCAAAATCTATGTGGCGCCGGAAGTTGTCGGTCATCAATCAATGGCAGCTGCCGCCATTGCTCAAAACAGCAGCCTGCTTTACAATGTAATGACCAAAGTCGGCAAAAATCGGATATATTGCCCCGGTTGCGGTTTTTATGATTACTATTGGAATGGTGAACCTTATCACAATCTGTGGGTTAATTCGGTTTATACATCACTTTCAATCAAAGATCATACCGACATAGACGCCAATATCTGGGGTGTTGAAGCCGGCGGCGATTTGCAGCACGACCTTTATAACAAAATCGGTCTGTTTGTATCTTACCGCAAAGGTAAATACGAGATGAACGGTGACGGCAAACGCTATTATTCGTCCATCGATTCGCAGATTGATATTGTTTCGTATCTGGCCGGTTTGTATTACCGCTTTGACAAGAACAACTGGTTTGTATTCTCCAGCTTGTACGGCGGTATTCAGCAAGCCGATCTCAAAACCGACGACGGCGCAAAGTCCGACACCGACGGGATCGAATTTGGCGGTAACCTGCAAATCGGTTATGACTATAACCTAACCAATTCGGTCTACTTAACACCGAGTTTGGGTGTGGCATATACACAGGTGAACTATGATGACGCAACCGATAACGGCGGCAAAAACGTCAAATACGGAAACCTCAATCAGATTGAGCTTGAAGCAGGCGTTCAGCTGACCAAAGCGTTCCTCACGGATAACGGCTATGCCAATATTGCCGTCAAACCGAGTGTTATCCGCACAATTGTCGGCGGTGATGAAATTGACATCGACGGCTTAGGTTCTGTCGACACCATTGATGACGCAACCTTGGGGCGGATTGAGCTAAGCGGACGCTACGGCTTCACCGACAGCCTTTCGACCTATGGCTGGGCAAACTATACTTTTGGTAGCAACTATGATGCCACCGCGGTTGGTCTCGGCTTAAATTACGCTTGGTAAAAGATCAAAAATCTTAAACCCAAACAAAGAAACCATCGGCAAAACCGATGGTTTCTTTTTTTACACCCCTGTCGGAAACTTTTTTCTGCCGCCAACGCCTGATTGAGATTGGATTGTCCGTTGCTTAAGAGTTTATGGACGTTTTACTGAGATTTTCCGTGTGTCTTTTCACCTCCCCAAGCCTCCTTTCAATCTCTTTTTCCTAGCTCACGCTTTCCTTTTTTCCAAGCTTTCTCTTTCCTCATTTTCCTACCTCATGCCCCACTTGCTCACGCCATCTCTCTGTCGACAGCTGTTCCACACAAAAAAATCGGCACGTTTCCACGTACCGATTTTTTTGTATGCGACGAACCATTGACTTATTCGTAATCGAAATATACGGGAACTTTGCCCTCAATCTCGTCAGTGTTCAATTCGGTAAACACCCAAACAGACACCACGCCGGAAACATTGTTCACAAACTTTCCGTTACGGTCATACAGTTTAAATTTGCCGTTTTCTTCAATGACAATATCTCCTGTCGGCAAGTGAGGTGCGTCCTCCGTTACTGACATATATGCCATATCGACATCTGCGGCCAATTTTTTGCCGTCGTTGAAGAAAACATCATACTTTTCATCTCTGCCGGCAACGAGTAAAAAATTTCCACAGACTTCTGTCCATTCGGAAAATTCAACCAGTTTACCGCCGCGCGCATTGACAATGCAGTTGTCAACAAGAAAACGTCCGGGCTCCAAACACTGAGGAATACACACCCCTATCGGTGCATTTTTCAATGTCAGTTGCTGATGGTTCTTGCCTTCAAAGTCATAAAAGTCCCAGCGTTTACCCTCCTGATCGGCAAAAACATACTGTTTCTTTTCCAGATCAGTACCATAAAATCCGCTGTCGCAGCCGCCTAAGATAAAACGTCCGTCTTTCCAAATCGAAAGGCAACGCTCTCCCCATATAACGGCATAACTGCCGGCAGCCGACATGGCTTGAATTTCCGGATATTTCACCGGTAACAATTCTTTGCCGTCTTTAGAAAAAAGACCACACAAGGAATCTTTACGCAAAACGAAATTTAACCGATCACAAAACAATTCCGCATCGGGAAAAGATTCGTAAGCAGAAACATTTTTCTCGCGCCAAAAGGCAAATTCTCCCTCACACACTTCGGAAACTCCGTAGTACATGACTTTGCCGTATTGGGGCGCCAAAAGAACTTGTCCGTACGAGTTTTTCACGCCAAACAAACCGTTTTGCTTAAACACCTCGACACCTTCGGCAGAAACATCGCATCTGTCGGTAATTTCATAAGTACCGCCGACATCAAGCGTTTCTTGCTTGTTATCACTTTTGTTTCCGCACGCATACAACATCGCCGTCAAACAAACGACAATGGACCAGAATAGCAAATTTTTCTTCATTTCATATATGTGTTAGCGTTCACCGACAACTGCAACAGTGCGGCAAACAGATTAATAATTCCGATAAATATAGTTTTTCAGAATTGTGTTATACACCTTTTTGCCTATTTCGTCAATATCTCCGTGATCGGTAAAAAAAAGGATACTAACCGCCTATATCCACCCCGCCAGCGGCGAAAAAAATCCCCTCTGCGGTTGTATGCCTGAGTATTTTTCCAATATGTCAAACGACAAAAAGCCGTCTTAAACGGCGGATATGGGCGGTTTTGATATAAAAACCGTCAGTTTTTACTGCCACGGGCAGCAACACGCTTGTTCTTGATTGTCTTTTTATAAAGAGAAACATTTTTATTGTGTTCTTGCAAATTGTGGGCAAAGTGATGCCCGCCGATTCCCGTGGCGACAAAATAAAGATAATCGGCATCGCTTGGGTTAATCGCCGCAAAAATGGCGTCACGCCCAGGATTGCAGATCGGCCCCGGAGGCAGACCGTAATATTTGTATGTGTTGTAAGGGCTCTCAACATTTAAATCTTTGCGGTAAAGCTGCCGTCCAAGGTCTTTTTTTCCCTTGGTCAGGGCATAGATCACCGTCGGATCGGTTTGCAACTTCATCCCTTTTTCCAGCCGGTTGATAAACACGGCTGCCACATCGGCTCGCTCTCTCGCCACACCGGTTTCTTTTTCGATAATGGAAGCCAAGGTCAGCAACTGCTGCCGATTTTTCAAAACTTTTTGCCCGTTTTGCCGCCATGCCTCGTCAAGCGTTTTTTTCATTGCCGACCGTGCTCGGCTGACAATGCCGTCGCGACTGTCTCCTTTAACATAACTGTAGGTTTCGGGCAACAATTCGCCTTCGCCGACGGCAACTGTCAGTTTGCCCGACAAATGGGGCTCCGCTCTGATCAGCGCCAGCATTTGTTCGGTCGTCAACCCCTCAGGCAAAGTCAATCGGCGATAATGCACTTCGCCTCGGCTGATAATCGCCATAACTTCGCGCATGGAAATGCCCGGCAAAAAAACATATTCCCCCGCTTTCAGCTCTTTGTCCAGCCCGCTCAGCCTTGCCGCCAGAAGAAATGGAAGCGGGTGCGCAATAACCCCCGCTTCCATCAGTTGTTCCGCCACCTGACGAGATCCCGCGCCTTTTTTGATCAGCAGCTGTACCTCTGCACAACGCTCATCCGTCAGATTGAACAAATAATAAAAAAGTGTCCCTGCCACAATGGCAACTACCGCTGCCAATGCCGCAAGCCTCTTGATGCAAGTCATTTTCTAATCGTCAACTTTTTTGAAAATGACCGACGAATTGGTACCGCCGAAGCCAAACGAATTGGACATTGCCGCGGTAAATTCTTTTTTCTTTGCTTTCAGCGGCACTAAATCGAAATCGGCAACCTCATCGGCAGGATCTTCCAAATTGAGGGTTGGCGGACAGTTTTGTTCGCGCAACGCCTTAATCGTCAACACCGCCTCAACGGCACCGGCAGCACCCAGCAAGTGACCGATGGCCGACTTGGTTGAAGACATTGAAACATTGGACATATTGTCACCAAACAGACGTTTTACCGCCAACGCCTCACCGACATCACCTGCCGGCGTTGATGTGCCGTGTGCGTTGATGTAACCAATATCGGAAAGCGCCACACCATGCTCTGCCGCGTGCTCTGCCGCCATTTTCATGGCGCGGTATGCCCCGTCTCCGGAAGGTGCCGTAATGTGATAAGCGTCACCGCTCATGCCGTAACCGACAATTTCGGCATAAATCTTTGCCCCGCGAGCTTTGGCATGTTCATATTCTTCCAGCACCAAAGCACCGGCCCCCTCACCCATGACAAAACCGCTGCGAGCCTTATCCCACGGACGAGAAGCCTTTTCCGGACAATCGTTAAAATCGGCCGTTACCGCCTTCATTCTGGCAAAGCCGGCAAGCCCCAAAATATTAACTGCCGATTCCGCACCGCCTGCCAACATCAGATCGGCATCGCCGCGGGCAATCATGGCAGCGGCATCACCAATCGCATGGGTGCCGGTTGAGCACGCCGTAACGCAAGCATGATTCGGACCTTTCAATCCGAAACGGATCGACAGATTGCCGGAAATCATGTTAATCAGGCAAGAAGGGATAAAAAACGGAGAAACCCGATGAGCGCTCTTGTTTTCGTTGATGATGACAGATGTTTCATAAATTGTCTGCAAACCGCCGATACCCGATCCCATCATCACGCCGGCGCGGAATTGTTCATCTTCGCTTTCCGCTTTCCAGCCGCTGTCTTCCATGGCATCTATACCGGCCGCCATGCCGAACAGAATAAACTTATCAACCCGCCGTTGTTCTTTCGGCTCCATCACCGTATCCGGATCAAATTGGTGTTGTTCTTTGCCCATCGGCACTTTTCCGGCAATTTTGACAGGCACGTCATACAATTCAAGATCATCATCAATTCTTCTGATTGCCGATTTGCCGGCAATAATGTTTTCCCAGTTATAGTCAACGCCTCTGCCGAAAGGAGCCAGCATTCCCATTCCTGTTACAACTACTCTTCTCATCGAATTTCCTTAAAATTAAATTGGTATTTAAGCTATTTTTATATGAAAAAACTCGCTTTATGTCAAGCGAGTTTAGTCTTTGGCAACTTAAAAGATTTAAGCGTTTTTGTTCAGATAATCGATAGCGTCCTTCACGGTCAGGATCTTCTCGGCGGCTTCGTCGGGAATTTCACATCCGAATTCTTCTTCGAAAGCCATAACCAACTCAACGGTATCCAGGCTGTCTGCGCCCAGATCGTCAATGAAGCTGGCGGTATCGGTTACTTTTGATTCTTCTACGCCGAGATGTTCTGCAACAATCTTCTTAACGCGATTAGCTGTATCAGTCATTTGATAAACCTCAAAAAATATTAAAACAACAAAGTTATTGGGTATAACGTTTTAATCACCCGTGCTGCCTTGTTAGCACAGTTTTATATTAATTGACAAGCATTATTTTTATGATTTTCCATCTCTTTTAGTCTATCTGCCGTTAAAATGATTGATTTTTCTTGCCTTGCGGGCAGATTAAAAAGTGCATAAATCGGTTCTCTTCTTGACAACCGCCGCTCCCGTGCTTAACTGTTTAGCTATTAAAAGAGGACTCTGTTTTTCAAAGAGGATTTTTAAAATGCAAAAGATCTCTTTTTCCTTTTTGCTGGCGGCAACCGCCCTTAGCACCGTCCGTGTCCACCACTACAAACCGGAAAACGACAGCCTTTTTGCCGATACCGCCGCCGTCGAAACGCTCATCACCGATGCCGTTTCCCCGTCTGCCGCCCCCAAAACCGCAGAAACCGAGAATAACGGCGAATTTGCGGAAGATCATCCGGAAACGACCGCCAACGACGAAGAAACGCTGATTGAAGAATAGCGCGTTTAATATTTTGCTTTCCGCAGGGCTGAATTTTATACAAAGATTTTTACGATTTAAACTTGCTTTTAACAAGCTCTGCACCTAAATTGGAAAACAGAAAATCACCTAAATAATAATATCTTCTAAGGAGAAAAAAATGTTAAACATCGGAATCATCGGTGCCGGCGGTGTCGGCAGCACGGCCGCCTTTGCTCTCGTTATGCGCGGAGTGGCACGCAAAGTGATCCTCATTGACCAAAATACCAAAAGAGCAGAAGCCGAGGCTGAAGACATTGCCCACGCCACCCCTTTTGCCTATGCCAACAAAATCAAAGCCGGCAGCTACAAAGACCTTGAAAATGCCGATGTCGTTATCATCACGGCCGGCGCCAACCAAAAGCCCGGAGAAACCCGCAACGATCTGTTGGCCACCAATGTCAAAATTTTTGAAAACATTATTCCTCAGCTGGCAGAATATGCGCCCAACGCCATTTTGGTCATTGCCTCCAACCCGATGGATGTTATGACTGCCGTGGCCATCAAATTGTCCGGATTCCCCGAAAACCGAGTTTTCGGAAGCGGTACCGTACTTGACACCGCTCGTTTCCGTACCCTGCTCGGCTATCATCTGGGCGTTTCGCCAAAATCTCTGCATGCCAACGTCCTTGGCGAACACGGCGACAGCGAAGTGCTGATCTGGTCCAACGCCGTTGCCGGTACCGTTCAGCTGGAACAACTCTCAAAAGACCTTGACCGCGCGTTGACGGAAGAAGTCAAAAACGAAATTGACGACAATGTCCGCAATGCCGCATACAAAATCATCAACGGCAAAGGCTCCACCACTTTCGGCATTGCCGGCGCCCTGTGTCGCATCTGCCAGGCAATCGACAGCAACGAATACGCCATTTTAAACGTGTCTGCCCTGCATCCCGAAGTGGAAGGTGTCAAGGACATCTGTATGTCCATGCCCTGTGTCATCGGTAAACGTGGCATTCACAACCGCCTCTACCCGACTTTCAGCGAAGATGAGCACACCAAGCTGAAACAAAGCGCGGAAACAATCAAAAACTTTACCGAAACCGCATTAAACTACATTAAAAACTAACTTGTTAACTTGTCCGCCCTTCGTAGCTGCTCGGAGGGCGGACAAAACGTTTAAAAATAAACCAGACACAAAAAAGGAGTTCGTATACGAACCCCTTTTTTGTACTAAGTTATCAAACATTATTTACCATATGTCATCCATATATCATCATAAATGACAACCAGTTTCTTTTCGGCATGTTCACGGAAAAACAATAATGCTTTCCCGCACAATTCGCGTCTTTTGATATACTGCAAGGTTGTCGCCATTTTTTTCTGCTTCACCATTGCCATCTGCACGCTTTCTCCGAGAGCGTGATACTTGGCATAAATGGACAAAGCCTTAGGATAGTGTATCAATAAAGACTCTGTTGAACGAGTACAACGACGGTACTTAAAGTAGATACAAAACAAATCCTTGCGTCCGCTCTGGATCAGCCTTCTTTCCACTTCTTGGTCAAGTTGATATTTTTTGACATAACATTCAAACTTGAAAGTATCTCGTAAAAAGAGAAGCTCGATCTGAGCTTTCATCATCAACTTCCCATCTTGTAAACGCTCTCTAAACTCTCTCAGACTGTGGAACTTGGTCAACGCAATCTGCTCATTGAGTGTCTGTTTCATAATTGGAAAAATTAAAGGTGCATAATAATAAATTATATTTTCATCATGAACTTTTTTTGTCTATTAGTCAAGTTGTTTTTATTCTGTTGCAAAAATTTTCATTTTGCTGTATACTAAAGTCAGTTTTAAAAGGAGAATTCTCAATGCGCAAACTATGGATTTTGCTGTTTGTTTCAATATTGGTAACCGGCGGTGCATGGAAGGC
This sequence comes from Alphaproteobacteria bacterium, assembly GCA_020025875.1. GTDB lineage: Bacteria > Pseudomonadota > Alphaproteobacteria > RF32 > CAG-239 > JAFUYI01. The sequence goes on from JAHHRI010000018.1 coordinate 21,660, forward strand.
TCAAGCCGGCGTTCGCTTCATTACCGATGTGCCGCAAAACAGTTTTTTAGGCAGGCCGCCCAAAATTTCAAGCAGCCAAAGACAGCTCAATCATTGTCTTTCTGCTGGTTATACCCAAACCAAAAAGTCCTGTGGCGACAAAGTGGCAGTCAACCCCTGCCCCTACAACAAACAGATGTTTAAGGCGTGCTGTGACAAAGAATACAGCCACTCCAAAGAATATTGCCTAAAACGCGGGCTGCAACCCAGTCGCCGTTCTTGCGAAGGATTATACGCCTGCCAATAACCCACACGGCAAACAAATATAAAAAAGACTCTTTTGATGAAAAGAGTCTTTTTTTATGTTGCCACCGCAAACAACCGATGGGCTTATGCCTCGGCTCAGCAGCGAAAAAAGAAAATTGACCAATGTTGCTTGCCCTCATTTTAAAGGCGCAAATCGTTGCGAGCTTTTACAACTTAAAGCCGTCCGCAAAGATATAACCGACAAAGGCATCAACACAAAAATGCCGTTCTTTGCAGAACGGCATTTGTCAAAACTTGCCCAGACGGCTTAGAAACCTTCGGTATCCAAGCGTTTGCGAAGTTGCTTACGGGAACGTCTGATCGCTTCTGCCTGACGACGCGCTTTTTTCTCAGAGTTCTTTTCGTGATGGCGACGCAGTTTCATTTCACGGAAAACACCTTCACGCTGCATTTTCTTCTTCAAAACTTTCAAAGACTGACCGACATCATTACCGATAACAGTAACTTGAACCACTTAAATCACCTCATTTCAAACTATTTTATGGGTTATTTCTAAAAATTGTTTGTTTATTATCATATTCCAACGGCAAAAGCAATTATTTTTTTCAACCGGCTCGGCAAAATCAAGCAATAATGTTAGGCATAATTTTGGCTTCGATCGACTTAATTTGTTTTTTTACCCCGCTGCGCATGATATTCAACTGTTTAGCCTTAGCAAAATCGATGGTAGAATTTCGGGCAACCAGATGGCGGATATCGGAGCATACCCGTCTTTCCTCCAACCGCAACTCACACAACTGATGAGTCAGTTTGCTCAAATTGTCATTTTTAATCATTTTGAGATAAATCCTCGGATTTATAAAAAGTCTTATTTAAAATTTTTACAAACAACATTTTGTAAATTTATATTGAAATGTACCACATTTGTGCTAAAAATGCAACCAATATTTATTGGTAACAGGAGTTTTACATGAATAAAATAAAAAGAATCGGCATTTTAACCAGCGGCGGCGATTGCGCCGGCTTAAACGCTGTCATCCGTTCGGTCGTCAACGCCGCAGCGCTCAAGGGTTGGGAAGTTTTCGGCATCAAATTTGGCACAGACGGGCTAACCAACCGCCCGCTCGAATACGAAGTTTTGACGGAAGCCGGTTTTTCCGACACCCCATGGCCACGCCTGAGCGGTTCCTACCTTGGTTCGCTCAACAGCGGTGTCAAGCTCGATTCTATGGAAACTCTCTCTCAAAAATTTGGTCACGGCGCCCGCGAATTGGGGCTCGATGCACTGGTTGTGGTCGGCGGTGACGGGAGCATGAACATTGTCAGCAACTACTGCCACATGGCAGGCATTAAAATGGTCGGCATTCCCAAAACAATCGACAACGACACCCCGATTACCGATGCCTCCGTAGGCTTTGCAACCGCGTGTCAGGTTTGCACCAGCGCGCTCGATTCTCTTGAGTTGACCGCTCGTTCGCACAACCGCGCCCTCATTTTGGAAGTGATGGGACGAGATGCCGGTCACTTGGCCATGCATTCTGCCATAGCCGGCTTTGCCGACATCTGTCTGGTGCCGGAAATTCCCTATAAAATAGATTCGATTATCAAAAAGCTGGAAGATATCAAAAGCTGCGGTCGCAACCATGCACTGATTGTTGTTTCCGAAGGTGTCAAGCGTGAAGACGGTCAACATGTTTCCGCCACCACCAACAAAATCGGCGAAACGGTGTACGGCGGTATCGGGCAATATCTCAGTGCCGAGATCAACAAACGCTGCAAAGTTTTTCAAACGCGAGTTACCACTTTGGGACACACTCAACGTTCGGGCGACCCCACGCCGATGGATCGCATTTTGGCAACCATGTTCGGCGCCAAAGCGGTAGAACTGCTGGAAGCAGGCAAAACCAACCGTATGGTTGTCTGGAAAAACAGCAAAGTGAGCGATTTTGACATTGACGACGTGGTCAAAGAAGGCACCACCCCGCTTGACATCACCAGCGACTACGTCAAAGCGGCGCGCGCCGTCGGTATGTATGTCGGCGAAGAACAATAAGCCGCCTCAGGCAAAAACTCTCGGAGCCCGAAGACAAACGGGCTCTTTTTTTATCAGAAACAGAGCCGCTATTTTGCCTGATGATAAGAGCGGCAAAGGCTCAAACCGGCAGGCAAAACCCGCTTACCGACCAAAACAAACGCCCCATAAGGCAAAGAACCCTTGCGCCTCTTGCAGATTGTCGGTTTCCATAAAAAAAACCTCGGATAATTCCGAGGTTTTTTTCTAGATTAAGCTGTTAAGCTCG
>JAHHRI010000019.1 GCA_020025875.1 Alphaproteobacteria bacterium
CGTGAGTCTATCTTTTCAACATATGCTTTCACATTTTCGATTTTTTTCATTTTTTTCTCCACAGGATTTAGGCGGATGGCGAATCCGAATAATGGTGTTGTTTTTTTCTTAATATATAGTAATTACCATATGTATGAATAATACTATATATTGTTAATGTCAACTATTTTTTGATGTCGCTTAATCATCTGCCGAGCGTTTACGGCAGGTGTTTGTTGACGAGCGAAAAAGCTAAACGGGCGGAAAGCTTAGGGTTGCGAAGAAAAAAAATATTCCGCAGTTTTCCTCTCCCATCGGAAAAGAAACTGCGGAATAGCGTGGTTTTGCCCTATTGGGCATGAGAAAAACGGCGGGTGTCGGTATCGTATATCAGATGAAGCAGCGAACAGTTTTCTTGGCTGATATTGGACAATTCCAGCCCGCAGGCCAAAGCACTGATGATGCTGCCGTGAGTGGAAACACCGATACTGCCGGAGGCATAGCAGACAACTTCTTCAAGAGCCTTGATGCTACGATCAAAGATCTGGTGTTTGCTTTCGCTGCCGCAACCGGGAAACGCCGTGTCCCAATTTTGTTTGGTTGGGTTGATCATACATTCGACAATCTCCGGATAGTCTTGGCAGAGTTTTTCAATCTGGATTCCTTCCGCAATGCCGAAATTGGCCTCCTTTAGATTGGGGATAATTTCGATTTTAGGTGTGTTTTTCATTTGCTTGCTGACAATTTCTGCCGTTTGCAGCGCACGTTTGAGCGGAGAGCAATAAATGGTTTCGAGCTCCTGCGGCAAGAGTTTTTGCCCAAGTTCGTAAGCTTGTCTTTTGCCGGTTGCGTTCAATTCCAAATTGCACCGACAGCCTTGGCAGATGTTGCGTAGATTGAAGTCTGTTTGTCCGTGTCTGAAGATGTACAGATTTTTTTTCATAATAGTTTAAGTTAAAAATGATTTAATAAGTATTTTCCTGTTTTGCATAAGCTGATTCCGGTTAAAAGTCAAGAGTGGTTCTTCTTTATTCTGATTTCTGTTTTTTCGGCGGTATATTTTTTTGCGCGGAAAACCAAGGCAGAATCGGAGGCGGAAATAAAAAGCCGGAGGAAGAAAAAGAGTGGAAGGTATACCAAAAGAGCCGTTTTTAAAACGGCTCTTGGTTGACGAAATAAAACGCTATTTAAGCGGGTTTCCCCATTGGTTGGCCTTGGTTTCTCCCGGCATACAGAACCAGACCAAAAGAATGACGGCACCGAAGAAAGGTACCAGACCGATGAGAAGCCAGAACCATGGCTTGCCAAGATCGTGAATGCGCCCAATGACCAGTTCCAGACAGGGAAGCATCAGCCCAAGAGAAAGGACGACACTGAGAATACCGTTGAACAGTATGCCGTCCAATATGCCGGCAGCGATGGTCAACACAAAGCAGTATAAAGAAAAATACCAATATTGGGAGCGGCTGACGCGTTTTTGGAAGTCGATATTGGTATACATGGTTTTGACCACATCAATAAAATGGCGGTTAAAAGCCTCTTGGGTGAAAGCCGGTTTGAAATATTTTGCCCAGCCCTGCTTGCTGAATATGGGAAAAACGTCTTTTTCGAGAGTGTTTTTAATATCGTTTATGTCCATTGTGGTGTCCTTATAAAAATAAAACCGATTTCATAAATTAAGATGCGCCGATAATGGATAAAATGCAATTATTAATTTGGCTAAATCTCTCTTTTTAAAAAAGTTTTATATTAACGGCATTGCAGCGGGGGAATTGTTCTTTTGCCGAAAGTGCCGACAGGTCGATGGTTGCAACCCAAAATTATGGCAGCTGCCGTTGGCAGATTTGCGGGTTAAAAGCGCAATCGAACAAAAAGTTTCCGAAACTGTCATGGTAGGCGGTAACGGCCGTAAGTCCGGAGTCAAACATCACTTGCGCCCCTTGGCACATGGCCGGCAGCAGTTGGCGGCAACCAAAATCCTGCAACATACCCAATGTTGCCGCTCGTTCATAATCGCTCCATTCTGCGGAATTTGCGTTGACGATATAGGTATATTTAATTTCTTTGTCGTTGCGTTTTATATCCACCCAGCGTATGCCGTTTTGAATTTCTACCGGCAGCATATCCTGCATATTGCGCAGTTGAGAGTCTATTTCGTTGATGCTTAGTTGCCGTTTGTTTCCGATTTGTGCGCCTGCCGGAGAGAAAGAAAACAAAATAAAGAAAAAGGCGATTGCAAATATATTCATAAAGTTACTCCGTTGCGGAAATTTTTTGTTTGTATTGTTCAAACACTTTGTTGCCATCGTTTGAAAAAGGATTGCCGTCGGTACAACAAGCCCCTCGAATAGATTTTTCCATCAGGCAGACACTCTTTTAGGTGTTAATAATACCATAACATTCATAGAACAAAAAATGCCGTAAGGCAATGATTATGTTGAAAATGATTGTGTTGAAAAAGCACAAAAAATCCCCGGGTGTGTTTTAACACGCGGGGATACGAATGAATCATTTTAGAGGGTGATGCGCATTTCGCATGTTTCCCCATAGACACAGATTGTGTTGGCTGTGCTGCAATCGTCCAGCTGTACACATTCACCGACCAATGTGCGGATATCGGCACTGTTGAAATCCACGGCATAGTTCAGGATCGTATAGCCCATACCTCGCCGGCTGCTGCAAGACCAAGCAAGCAGGTTTTCGGGTAGCGGTTCTTTGCCGATGGTTTCGCGAAGCCGGTTGATTTCCGCAAGATGAAAGATAATAAAGTAAAGGCTTTTGACCGAAGCAAGGCTGCCGCCGTGTTCCATGCACCAATGACAAGCTTTGCGGTACATTTTTCTTTTTGGGGAAAAATCGACCAGCGAGATGCCGTCATGCAAATAAATTCCTTTTACTTCATTGACATCAGTCGGAGTGGAAACAAAAGTTCCGTCATACAATAAAAAATCTCCGAATTTTGGAGTTTGTGTCTGGTTGTTCATAACTAAAAATTTAATTGGTTAATAATTCTAAATCTAAAGTCAGCTTAATACATTATGATGCAATAGTCAAGTCTGCTTTTGTCTAAAAAACAGTTTTGAATCTGATATCAGCGCCGACAAAAAAGGCAGCGTGCGGTTTTGCACGTTGGACGGAAAGCGGTAGAAGTCGCGCAAGTCGGAGCGCCATTCCAGTTGGAGGACGCGCGGGGAAGGGATAAGCTGCTGCAAACGGCCGGTCAGCCCCAATTTGCCGCTGTAGTTCGGATGGTTTGTTACCCAGCGGATTTGGTATTTTTCTGCCAATTGACCGATCAGTTCAAGTTCCGGCGCGTAGGCTGCCGCCGGCAAAATGCCGGTGCCGACAGCCAGTTCAAATTCCCGACTGCTTTTCATGCCGTGAATGTCTAAAAAACAGTTGTGTTCCAAATGTTGTTGGCTGATGAAGTCGGCAACAGCGTTTTTTTCTTCTCCCGTACGGCGGCGAATGATGCTTGAAACGTTGTTGCGCTCACCTGCCAGTCGTGTCAGCCCGCCGGTGAATACATCGGGTGCTTTTGCTTTGGCGTTGCGGAAAGTGCGTACGGCGTGCGGAGCGGTTAAAATCAGTCGGCTGTTGCGGTTGTCAAAACGAAAGGCGTCTCCGTCGTTGCCGCCGCGATAGGCGTTGAAACAAAACTCTTCTTCATAGAGGCGGAGCAGGTTTAGCATGGTCGTTTTCCTTTTTTGTTTCAGCATAGCATGATCCTTGTCATTTATCCCCGTTATTAACAGCTTGTGGATAAGTTAATTGTACGATGTCAAAGATTATGTTTGTTTTTATTTTATTTCCTGTTACAAGGAAGCAGTTACCAAATGATGAACGGAGATGACAACAGCCATGATAACGGAAAAGATTGATGCGGCGTCGCTGCCGCAAAACATTGAGGCTGAACAGGCGCTTTTAGGGGCATTGCTTTCTAACAACAAGGCGTTTGAACAGGTTTCTGACTTTTTGAAACCGGCACATTTTGCCGATGCGGTCAATGCCAAGATTTTTGAAGTTATTTCCAAGCTCATTTCCAGAGGGCATGTGGCAGACACCATCACGTTGAAGAACTATTTTGAACAGGAAGGCGTGTTGGGCGATGTCGGCGGTTACAAATATCTGATTAAGCTGGCGGAAAGTTCATCACCGCTGACCAATTCGGAATATTATGCTCAGTATATTTACGATCAGTATTTACGGCGTGAGCTGATAGCAACCGGTTTTGATATTGTCAACAATGCCATGAAAGAGGATATCGACTCGTCTGCTTCCGGTCAAATTGAGGCGGCGGAAAAAAGACTGTACGAACTTTCCGACAAAGGCGATGGGCAGCGAGGCTTTGTAGAGTTTTCCGATGCCCTGACACAGTCCTTAAACACAATCGAAAAAGCCTATCAACGTGAGGGGAAAATCTCCGGCATTTCGACCGGACTGAACAATCTCGACAAGCGAACCGGCGGGCTTAACAATTCGGACTTGATTATTCTTGCCGGACGTCCGGCAATGGGCAAAACGGCATTGGCGACCAATATTGCCTATAATGTTGCCGATTGGATGTATCGGGACCGCAATCTGGAAGACAAAAGCCGCGGTGTTGCTTTCTTTTCGCTTGAAATGTCCGCCGACCAGTTGGCAACCCGCGTGCTTTCCAGCGCGGCAGGTATTTCGTCGCAAAAAATGCGTAACGGAGACATTGATAACGGCGAGTTTGAACGAATAGCCGAAGTGGTGCGTTCTCTGGAAAGTATGCCGCTTTACATTGACGACACGCCGGGGTTGACCATCAATGCCATTCGTAACCGTGCCAGACGGCTGAAAAGAAGCAAGGGATTGGGCTTGATTGTGATTGACTATATTCAGCTGATTACCGGTTCTTCCGGCCGCGGAGAAGCCAACCGCGTGCAGGAATTGTCGGAAATTTCCCGTGGTTTGAAAATTATGGCCAAAGAATTGAACGTGCCGGTCATTGCTTTGTCGCAGCTAAACCGAGGGGTGGAAATGCGTGACGACAAACGTCCGGTGATGTCGGATTTGCGAGAATCCGGTTCTATTGAGCAAGACGCCGATATCGTGTTGTTTGTTTACCGCGAAAACTACTATATTCAGAACGAAGAACCGAAAGAAACCGACAAAAACTATTCGCCGGAAAAACACGATAAATGGGAGCAACGGATGCAGGCGACTCGCCACCGCGCCGATGTGATTATCGGTAAACACCGTCACGGACCGACCGGCACGGTTAAGCTCGGCTGGCAAGGGGAATATGCCTTGTTTACCGACCCGATCGAAGATAACCAATTACCGGAGCAGATCGGATAATGAGCGAAGAAAAAAAGCATTATATCGTTACCATTGCGCGGCGCGATCCGGCGGAAGAAGCCAAAAACAAGGTGGTGCCGGAATTTTGGAAAAAGAAAAAGCTGGAACAAATGACGCCGCTTGAATGGGAGCTTTTATGCGACGGTTGCGGCAAGTGTTGCCTTAATAAGTTGGAAATTGAGGGGAAAATATATTTTACCTGTGTTCGTTGTCGTTTTTTGGATGTTAAAAGCTGTTTGTGCCGAATTTATGACCATCGGTTTGAAAAAGTCCCCGATTGTCGCAACGTCAACCTAAAAGCGATTCGCGAAAAACCCCGTTGGCTGCCTAAAACTTGTGCTTATTGGCTGCTGGACAACGGTTATGATCTGCCCGAATGGCATCCGCTGGTAAGCGGTGATAAAGACAGTGTTCATCGGGCGTTTCAGTCGATACGCGGACGGCTGATTATTTCCGAATCGGAAGTTAAAGATTATGAAGATTACATTGTTGACTGGAAAGATATTTAAAATTGAGCAAGCTGCCGGTGTGCCGCTGAAGGTGGTTTCGCCGGTTCGTTGTCGGCGGTTGGCACTCAGAATCGATCAGAAAGAGCGGCAAGCGGTGCTTAATTTGCCGCCGTCGTGTTCCGTCGGGCGGGCACTGGAATTTGTAAAAGCAAACCGTGTTTGGATTGAAAAACACCTGTCATCAATGCCGCTTTGCCGCCCTTTTGCCGATGGGGAAGAAATCTGCCTGTTTGGCGAAAAAGTAAAAATCTGTCATTGTCAGGATTTAAAAAGCGGCGTTGTGGCAGAAAACGGAGAACTGAAAGTTTCGGGAGGTTCCGAGTTTTTGTCGCGTCGGGTGCGCGACCATATCCGTCGCGAGGCTGCGGGCAGGTTGCTTGAGCTTTCTAGACAAAAAGCCGAACTGATCGGTTGTCGGGTGAATCGGGTTTTGATCAAAGATACCAAATCTCGCTGGGGCAGCTGCTCTGGTTTAAACAACATCAATTACAGTTGGAGAATCTCTTTGGCTCCGATGCAGGTTATTGATTATCTGGTTGCCCACGAAGTGTCGCATTTGCGGCATCGTGATCATTCAAAGGCTTTTTGGGCTTGTGTCAAAACGCTCTGTCCCGAAGCCGAAGCCGGCCGCCGATGGTTGAAACAAAACGGTGGCTTGTTATACATCTATGAGTAATCCGCTTGATTTAGGCGGATTTAAAAACTATATTAAATATCGTTAAGTGTCTATTTTGAGGAGAAACCTATGTTTAAAGAAAAAGTTGGATTGCAAAAGAATTATATTGATGTCGGGGTGGAAAAGACGACTGTCGATGACGGGCTGCGTGCCTATTTGGTCAGCGTTTACAACCACATGGCAGGCGCATTGGCGGTTACGGCGGCGGTTGCCTTTTTGGTTGCCAACACCGCATTGATTACCATGATGTTTAATCCGCAAACCGGTGGCATGTCGGCTCTCGGATGGCTGTTCCTGTTGTCTCCGCTGGTTGTTATCTTCGGTTTTAATTGGGTGCTGACCCGAGGAACCCTGTCACAGGTGCGCGGTGTTTTTTGGCTCTATTCCTCTCTGATGGGGGCGTCGTTGGCTCCGATCTTTTTGGTTTATACCAATGCCAGTATGGTTCGCGTCTTTCTGATTACGTCAGCCATGTTTGGTGCCATGAGCATTTACGGCACGGTAACAAAACGCGACCTGACCTCGATGGGTGCTTTTCTCAGAATGGGGTTGTGGGGGATTATTATTGCCGCGGTGGTTAATCTGTTTATGCAAAGTTCCACGCTGTATTATGTCCTTTCCATGCTGTCGGTTGTCGTCTTTACCGGTCTGACCGCTTATGATACGCAGAAAATTCGCCAGATTTATATGTCTGCGGACAATGATGACACAATGGCACGCAAGGTTGTTGTCGGCGCTTTGGAATTGTATCTGGACTTCATCAACCTGTTTTTGGCAATGCTGCGTCTTATGGGTGATCGTAAATAAGGCGTGAGCCGCGTGGTCGGTACGAAGATTATTTTTTAAAATAATAATAGCTCCGGAATGGAAAATTCCGGAGCTTTACGATTTTTATAAGGAGAAGGTTTAACGTGCGTAATAGCTGTTTTTGTTCATATGCAGAATCTGATTGTTATTTTCAATCTGCTGTTCGGCTTTTTCGACCATTTTGGCAGCCTGATCGGTGCTGACTTTAAGCATTTCCGCGCCGGAGAGATGTTTTCCTTCCAGCAGTTCCCGATCGGCGTTTTTCATCATTTGCGCCGCATTCGGGGCATTGTTATATTCCGCTCCCGCCGTCAAAAGCGTTGCACCGTTGGCAACAGCTCCGTTTGTGGGGGCTTTGGCGTTGGGATCTGCCAAATCCATCGATCCTGCGCTGATATAGTTTGCGCCGCCGTTTTTGAAAAAACCGTGAGCTGCTTGTCCGTGGCTGAAAACATTTCTTGCCGCTGTCGGTTTTAGTAATTTTTCCATAGGGTTTTCTCCTTATATAATAATGTATTCCCTTTTCTTTTTGTATATTATCTCAATATTTAACTATTTTGTCAATAAAAAAATGTAAACAAAAGAAAATCGGGTTGGAATTATTGATATAATACAATATAATGCCATTTCCGAAGCAACTATACAGAATAAAAACGGGTTTGACAAGATGTCTTTATTTAAATCGATTGCCACATTTGGCGGCTGGACGCTCATTAGCCGAATCAGCGGTTTTTTCCGCGATATGGTCATGGCCAATTATCTGGGAGCGGGAGCGGTTTCCGATGCTTTTTTTGTTGCTTTCAAATTGCCGAATTTGTTTCGCAGTTTGTTTGCGGAAGGGGCTTTTACCAGTGCGTTTGTGCCGCTTTTTTCGCAAAAGCTGGTCGGCGAGGGAAAAGAAAATGCCATAAAATTTGCCGTCGGCGCCATCTCGGTGCTGGTGTTCGGTTTGGGGGTTTTTGTGGCGCTTATGGAGTTTTTGATGCCTTGGGTGGTTATGCTCTTGGCTCCGGGGTTTGTTGATGATATTGGTAAAATTGAGCTGGCTGCTTCTTTGTCGCGCATAACCTTTCCTTTTTTGCTGTTGGTTTCGGTGGTGTCTTTCCAGTCGGGCATTCTCAATTCTTTCGGCAAATTTGCCGCGCCGGCGGCGGCACCGGTTATTCTCAATTTGGTGATGATTGCGGCTGTGTGGGTTTTTATGCCGGTCATTGATATGCCGGTGTATCGAATTGCTTTCGGGGTAACACTGGCGGGCGTGTTGGAAATTGTTTGGCTTAACGGTTTTCTTCGATGCGAAGGTGTGAAAATTAACCTGATTTACAATTTATCGGAATTGTTTAAAAACAAAGATATTCGTGTTTTATTTAAAAGAATTGCACCGGGGGTGCTTGGTGCGGGCGTTTATCAGATTAATATTATGGTTGACACAATTTTGGTTTCGCTGGTCGGTGCCGGCGCCATCTCGTGGCTTTATTACGCCAATCGGTTGCAGCAGCTGCCGCTCGGCGTGGTAGGGGCGGCAATCGGCGTGGCGTTGTTGCCGATCCTTTCCCGCCAACTTAAGGCCGGCGACAATGCCGAAGCACAAAAAACGCAGGAAAAGGCGATTGAATACGGGGTGCTGTTGTCGGTGCCGGCAGCGGTTGCCATTATTGTTTTGGCAGAACCGATCATCAATATTTTATTTCAACACGGAAAATTTGGTTTTTTTGAAACCCAAATGACGGCACAAGCGGTTATTGTCTATTCTTTCAGCTTGCCGGTGTATGTGATGGTCAAAGCGTTGACGCCGAATTTTTTTGCTCGCGGAGATACCCGAACTCCGGTTAAATACAGTGTGGTGGTGTTGGCTGCCAATCTTGTTTTTTCGCTCTTGCTGATGAAGCCGTTCGGGCATACGGGAATTGCCGCGGCAACCTCGCTATCGGCGTTTGTTTCGCTTTATCAGTATGTTCACGGGCTGAAAAAACGCGGCTACTGGGCTTTTCCTCGCCGGCTGACGGTTTATGTCGGCAAGGTTGTTTTTTGTTCTTTGGTGATGGGTGGGGTTTTGTACGGCGGCAGGGTGGCGCTTGATCTGGCAACGGGCGGCTGGCTTTGCTTCTCTTTGTGGATGAAATTGCCGCTTTTCGGCCTGCTGTGTTTTTTTGGTGTTGTAACTTTTTGTATTATGATTAAAATAACGGGTGTGATGAATGTGGCGGCGCTGCTAAAGAGCCTGCTGAAAAGAAAGGAACGACATGTTTAAAACCACGGTTGTCCATGCGGGGATATTTTTGAAAAAAGGGTTAAAAGCTCTATGGCAAGGGATTTCGCATTTGGCCGTTTCTTGGCCGAAAGCCTTTGCTGCGGCGGTGGCGTTGTTGGTTTTGTCTTATTACCCGCTCGGCGGACTTTTGAGCGAAAATATTGACAAAACTTCGGACTATGCTCTGACAAGAGAATCGGAACAGCAGTCGTTGACGGTGGAAACGATGCGTTTTTTGATTAATCGGGAAGTTAACGAAAATCTTTGGACAGCCAACCTCCCTTTGTTTTTTCCTTCTTATTTTCTGGATAATATGCCCAATTACCAAAAAGGGATTGTCAGTGCGCTGGCGATGACCGCGGCCGTTATCGGGGAAGAAACGCAATGCCCCGAAAACGGAAGGGAAAAAGCGGTGATGAACGGTGCTGCCGAACTGCTGAAATATCCCGCTAACGTGTGGTTGTTTGCCTCGGACAACAAATTGAAAATTGCTCCCTCGTCGGCAAGCCAGTATCGTAAGGCGCGTAAACTTTTGCGTGACTACAATCGTTTGTTGCCGGCGGGACAATGCTTTTGGGCACGCGACTATGCCAATATGCGCGGATTTGTCGGAGCCGTTAAACGCGATCTTTACAAAACCGCCGAAAAGTTGGAAACGCAGATTGCGGAGCATAGCTCCGATTGGGTGGATTTCAAAGCTGACGATTTGTTTTATTACAGTCAGGGAAAAATTTATGCCTATATGCTGATTTTGAAAGCATGGGGGGCAGATTTTAAGGCGGTGTTGCTTGACAGCGATCAATATGAAAATTGGACTAAGGTAATTCGTGCATTGGAAGACGGATCGGCACTTTCGCCGTTTATGGTACGCAATGGCGAACTCAGTTCCGGAATGGCAGCCAACCATCTCGTCGTGCTCGGCTATTATATGTTGAGAGCGGCAGGCTTGCTTGAACAAATCAGTTATCAAATGAAGGGAGCGTCTTTTAATGCGGATTGAAACACAGTTGTCTGCAGACAATGATATTATGCATTTTTTTACCGAATCCGGATTTTTGGAAAAAGGCAGCATTGAGTTTTCCGATGCTCAATCTTTGCAACCTTCGCCGTTGGCAGAAAATATCTGTCGTGTATCCGGTGTCGTTTCGGTGCTGATTACCCCCGATTGTCTGTCTGTGACCAAAGAGCACAACGCATTGTGGGATGAGCTTAAACCGCAGGTGCTGGCAGAAATTGCCGATTGCCTGACCGAGAGCAAAGTTGCCGAAACAAGCCGCAACCCAACGCCGGCGGATATTGTTTGCCATATTGTCGGTTTGCTTAATGCCAGAATACGCCCAACCATTCGTAAAGACGGCGGAGATATTGTTTTTCGCGGTTTTGAAAACGGTGTCGTCTATGTCGAACTGCAAGGCAAATGTGTCGGCTGCCCTTATTCTCAGCGCACGTTAAAAGAGGGGGTGGAAAGATTGCTGCGGACTTACATCAAAGAAGTTGATACGGTTGAAAAATATGAGAATTAGATGAAAAAAAACGGGGCAATTTTACTTCTGTCGTTGGTTTTGTCGCTGTTTGTTCCGTATGTTGCGCGGACGGCAGAGCCTTTGGGCATGAGTTTGAAAACGGAAGGACTCTATGTTGACAATGTCAATGTTCGGGTTTTGCGGCAAATGTTTGCCGATTATGGCTACAAAGATTATATCTATATGCCGGAGTGGAAGTATCCGCCGCTGTTTTTGAACAATCTGCCTGCCGATTTTGCAACCATCGAGGATAAAAGTTTTCGCAATCGGCTGTTTATTCAGATTTTGGCACCGCTTTCGCTGCTGGTTAACGAAAAAATCGTTTTGGAGCGCTACCCGTTGCTGCTGATGCACGAGCGGTTGGAGCAAAAAGAAAACTTTACGGCGGAGGACAAAAAATATCTGGAAAGTTTGGCAGAAAAATATGATATTTTTTCCCGTATGCAAGGCCATGATCGCTATGAAATTCTGCTGACGGAACTGCTCAATCGGGTAGACGGCATTCCTCCTTCTTTCCTGATTGCCGCCGCGGCCGCCGAAAGCAACTGGGGAACCGCAAGAGAAGTTAAGCTTGGCAACGCTCTTTATAAGCGGAAAGTGTGGTATAAAGATGAGGGTATCAAGCCGCTTGAAGATCCCGATGACAGTTACCGAATAAAAACTTATCCGACGCTTTTGGCGGCCATGGAAGATTATGCGCTGAATTTTAACCGTGATGTCAATTTTGCCCATTTTCGCGATTTGCGGCGGCAACGGCGCAATCACAGCAAGCCACTGCGGGGCAACGCCATGGCCTATAATATGGTGCGCGGCTCTCCCTTGGAAAATTATGCCGGTCTGATTAGTTATATTATTACTTTTTATGATTTGGTTAATCTGGACGAAGCCGAGCTTGGCAGCGTCAATATGTTTTGGAAAAAGAATAAATAGCCATGTTGAAAATTACTCCGATTTTGTGCCGCTCCGGCAAAATGAACAATTACGCCTATCTGTTGACCGATCAAGCAAGCGGTATTTCTGCGGTATTCGATCCCTCGGAAGCCGCGCCGGTGATTGACGAATGCGCAAGACAAAATATTTGTCCGGCATACATATTGAACAGTCATCACCATTTTGACCATGTTGAAGGCAACCTTGAAGTTAAGGAAAAATACGGGGCGAAAGTGATGGTCGGCGCTTATGACGAAAACCGAATTCCCGGTGCCGACGTCGGTCTGGCGGACGGCGATGTTTTTTGTTTGGGAGAATCGAAAGCGCAAATTATTTGCGGCAAGGGACATACCAGCGGGCATATTTTGTGGTATTTTGCCGCCGACAAGGCTTTGTTTACCGGCGACGTTTTGTTTAATCTTTCCATCGGCGGTTTGTTTGAGGGAACGGTTGAAGAAATGTGGGGCAGTCTGCAACGGATAAAAAAACTCCCCGATGACACCTTGTTTTATCCCGGACACGAATATACCCTTTACGGGTTGGGCGGCATTCACGGTCCCGCTGCCGAACGCTATGCGCTCAAGGCGACAGCCCGCCTCAAACAGGGACTGCCGGCCGCCCCGTTTACACTCGGCGAGGAAAAAATTTGCAACCCTTATTTGGCTTGCGATGATTTGGGTGAATTTTATCAAATGATGGGTTCTTAATCTTTTGTTAGCGTTTTTTGACTAAACTTGCAGCAGATAATATTTTGATTGGCGGTAAAAAATATGATTTATGCCCTATACGGCTTTATTGCCGGATTTCTTATGCCTTATATGTCGCGCCGCTTTGCCAAGTTTATGCCGGCAACCCCCGCTTATGCGCTTTATCGGTTGGTTAAGCCCGTCAAAATAGCGAAAAAAACCAAGTTTTCAACTCGTTATCAAAAGCTGAAACATCAATATCTGCTTCGTTCATTGGCATATGCCGTGCTTGCTGCCGTGCTTTCGGTTTTGACCTTTTGGCGGCTGGGGGAAATGCATCTGTTTTGGTATTTGGCTTTTGTATGGAGCTTGTTGTTGCTGGCAGAGGTGGATTTGAAAACGCTGCTTTTGCCGGATATTTTGACCATTCCGCTTTTAATCGGCGGTTTTGTGTTTGCGGCATTTTACGGGGTTAACGTGTCAGCGGCAGAAAGTGCCGCTGCCGCGGCAATCGGTTATTTGCTGCCGGTGGTTGCCACGTTGCTGATGCTTTGGCGCAGCAAGGACGCGTTTGGCGGGGGCGACATTAAGCTGCTGGCGGCAATAGGCGCATGGCTGGGTGCGGAAGGAGTGATCTATACCGTTTTGCTGTCGTGTGTTATTTTTGGTCTGTATTCCTTTGTCCGTCGTCAACGATCGGGGGCTTTTGGACCGTCGCTGTCATTGTCGGCAATTATTATTCTGCTGTGGCTGTTTTAACCATAAATTTTTTAAAGGGGGCGGAAATGAATATTCTTGAAGAGCGGAGCAAAGCAAGAAAAGTGGTCGAAGATAAGAACTTTGACTATCTGATTATGTTTTTGATCTGCATGGATGCGGTGGTGCTCGGTCTTTTGACGGTCGATTTTGTCGATGTCGATTTTGTGATTATGCTGTTTTTGTTCGATCGTCTGTGTATGGCTATTTTTATTGTCGAAATGCTGTTGAAAATGTATGCTTACGGGCCACGTTTTTTCAAGTCGGGCTGGAATGTGTTTGATCTGACGGTCATTACGCTTTCCTCGCTGCCGGTGGTCAACTATTTAATCGTTCTCAGAACTTTTCGGTTGTTCCGGCTGCTGCGTTACATCGGTCGTTTTAAGTCGATGAAAAATATTATCAACATTTTTCTCATGATTTTGCCAAACTTTGCGGCAATGACGGCGGTGTTGGGCGTGTTTATGTATGTGTTTGGGGTTTTGGCGGTTAGTTTGTTCGGTGAGGTGTTTGTCGAATTTGCCGATTTGCCGTCGGCGTTGTTTGTGTTGCTGCAAACTTTCAGCCTCGATGCTTGGATCAGTGCCGTTGTGCGTCCGGTGATGGCGGTTTACCCCCATGCTTGGGTATTTTTTCTGTCGTTTGTGATGGTTTCTTTTCTGATTATCATCAGTTTTCTGTTAAGTGTCATTTCGCTGATGGTGCGGAAAGAGTTTAAGATTACGTCAAACCTTTGAAAAAATGCGCGAAACGATAAAAATGTCGGATTTTCCCCGTGCGGCATTTTTATTTTAAAAAAATCGGCTCGGCAGCTTGACATTGAAATTTTCAATTCCTAATTAAAGTGTAGAAATTTTGAATATAAAGGAGTTAAAGGCTATGAAATTTGTACCATTGTATGATCGCGTACTGATTAAGAGAGTTGACGAAGTCAACAAAACTTCGGGCGGTATCATCATTCCCGATACGGCCAAAGAAAAACCATCGGAAGGTATTGTCGAAGCGGTCGGAAACGGCGGACGCGGCGAAGACGGAAAGTTGATCCCGATGTCGGTCAAAGCCGGAGATCGGATTCTGTTTGCCAAATGGTCGGGAACCGAAGTTAAACTCAACGGCGAAGATCGATTGATTATTAAAGAATCGGAAATTTTAGGCGTAATTGAAGAATAAGGAACAAAACAATGGCAGTAAAAGAAATAAAATTTGGCAGCGATGCTCGCGCAAAAATGCTTAAAGGTGTAGAAATTCTGGCTAAGACGGTAAAAGTAACGCTCGGTCCCAAAGGACGCAATGTTATTTTGGACAAGTCATACGGCGCTCCGAAAATTACCAAGGACGGTGTTTCCGTTGCCAAAGAAATTGAGTTGGCTGACAAGTTTGAAAATATGGGTGCTCAGCTGGTTAAAGAAGTGGCTCAAAAAACCGCCGACAAGGCAGGTGACGGAACCACAACCGCAACCGTTTTGGCAGAAGCCATCATCAACGAAGGTTGCAAGGCCGTTGCCGCCGGTATGAACCCGATGGATTTGAAACGCGGTATCGATATGGCGGTAGATGCCGTTGTGGCTGATGTTAAATCTCGTTCAAAAGCTATTAAAACCTCGGAAGAAATTGCTCAAGTCGGCACCATTTCCGCCAACGGTGATCGCACAATCGGCGAATATTTGGCGCAGGCGATGGAAAAAGTGGGCAACGAAGGCGTGATTACGGTTGAAGATGCCAAAGGGCTGGAAACAGAATTGGAAGTGGTTGAAGGTATGCAATTTGACCGCGGTTATCTTTCTCCCTATTTTGTTACCAATCCGGAAAAAATGAACTGCGAGTTCGATAATCCATATATCTTGCTCTATGATAAAAAATTGAGCAATCTGCAAGCGATGATCCCCGTTTTGGAGGCGGTTGTTCAATCTTCTCGTCCGTTGTTGATCATTGCCGAAGATATCGAAGGCGAGGCTCTTGCCACTTTGGTTGTAAACCGTATTCGCGGCGGACTCAAAGTTTGTGCGGTTAAGGCTCCGGGGTTTGGCGACCGTCGCAAAGCCATGTTGGAAGATATTGCCATTTTGACCGGTGGACAGGTTATTTCCGAAGATCTCGGCATGAAACTGGAAAATGTTACTTTGGCAGATCTCGGTACATGCAAGAAAGTTGAAGTTACCAAAGACGAAACCACGGTTATAGACGGCGATGGACAAAAAGACCTGATTAAGGCACGTGCCGATCAGATCCGTAAGCAGATCGAGGAAACGTCATCTGACTATGATCGGGAAAAATTGCAGGAACGCTTGGCTAAAATTTCCGGCGGTGTAGCCGTTATTAAAGTCGGCGGCGCTTCGGAAGTTGAGGTGAAAGAAAAGAAAGATCGTATAGACGATGCTTTGCACGCTACCCGCGCAGCCGTTAAAGAAGGCGTTGTCGCCGGCGGCGGTGTCGCGTTGCTGTATTCGCACAAGGCGTTGGAATCGCTTTCTCCTGCCAATCAGGATCAAAGAGTCGGTATTGATATTATTCGCAAGGCTATCCAAGCGCCGATTCGTCAGATTGTTGAAAATGCCGGTGTTGACGGAGCCGTTGTGGCGGGCAAGCTTATGGAAAGCACGGACACCAACTTTGGCTACAATGCACAAAGCGGCGAATATACCGATATGATCAAAGCAGGTATTGTCGACCCGACGGAAGTTGTCCGTACGGCTTTGCAAGATGCCGCTTCGGTTGCCGGTTTGTTGATTACAACCGAATCGATGGTTACGGAAGCACCGCAAAAAGAATGTCATTGCGGTTGCGGCGGTGCCGGTGCCAATGCCGGCGGTATGCCCGGCGGTATGGGTTTCTAACACCTATTATCCCAATCGGCAAAAAGGAGAAGGTAAAAAGCCTTCTCCTTTTTTTGTGGTAACGTCCTGTTTTTTTTATGGAGCCCTGTTTTTTAGGTGGTGTATAAAGCCGATATAAAAAAAAGTCCCCGCGTTTGTTGCGGGGACTTTTTTGTTTCTTTTCGGAAAACTATTCTTTGTTAAAAGCGTTTTCCTGTTTTTTCGCTTCATCGTCCGTACGGGCAATGTTAACCAGAATGCTCTGGCTGACTTCGGGGTGCAGATTGATGTTAACCTGATAAACGCCGAGGTCTTTGATCGGGCGTTCGAGGTTGATAAAGCGACGTTCGATATTGACGCCGGCTTCTTTCATAGCCGAAGCAATGTCACGGATGGTGACAGAACCATAGAGCTGTCCGGTTTCGGCAGCCTGACGGATCAGCACGACTTTGAAGCCCTGCAATTCTTCAGACTGTTTGGAAGCGTTGTCGAACAAAGCTTTGTTGTGGGCTTCCAGTTCCGATTTCTGTTTTTCGTAAAAAGCCAAGTTTTCGGCAGTTGCGCGAAGAGCTTTTCTGGTCGGCAGCAGATAGTTGCGTGCGTAACCGTTTTTAACGCTTACTTTATCGCCCATTCTGCCCAGTTTGTTTACATGTTCCAAAAGAATAACTTCCATCTTATTTCTCCTTAGTTGGCGACAAACGGAAGCAGAGCAATGTAGCGGGCACGTTTGATAGCGCGGGCCAGTTCTCTTTGTTTCTTAGCGGAAACCGAAGTGATGCGGCTCGGTATAATTTTGCCTTTTTCCGAAATGTAGCGAGAAAGCAGCTTAACGTCTTTGTAATCGATTTTCATGCCGTCTTCGCCGGAAAACGGGCAGGATTTCTTTTTCTTAAAGAATACTTGTTTGTTCATGATCAATTACTCCGCTTCTTCAGTTTCTTTTTCTTCAGCGGCAACGCCTTCCGAGAATTCGTCGACGCGGATGGTCATATAACGAATGATATCTTCGTTAAAGTGCATGATTCTTTCATACTCTGCAATGGCATGAGCCGGAGCGGAAATGTTCATGATAACATAGTGACCTTTGCGGTTTTTCTTGATGCGGTAAGCCAGGGTTTTCAGTCCCCAGTTATCGACTCTTACAACCTCGCCGCCTTCTTTCTTAATAACTTCGGACAGATCCGAAACAATGTTATTAACCTGAGAGGTGCCGAGATCCTGACGTGCGATCAGCACGCTTTCGTACTTTTGCATTAATTGTATCTCCTTGTGGATTCTCAACAATGTTCTCTCCGTAAAGCGGAGAAAACGGGTTTTTGTATAGCCAAGGCCGAAGGCTTTGGCAAGGGACGCTGCTTACTATAGCGTAAAAGTTTATTTTGGCAAGTTTTTTTTATGAAGATCTGCTTTGCGGGGATAATCGGCCACCGCTTATGCCGTTTGGCGCGGCAAAAGAGCCTGAAGGTTGTGTTCTAAGCGTAAAAAAAGCTCAAAAAACGGCTACAAAATTTATTGCAAATAAATATAAATGCCTTATTATGAGAAAAAATATCTTAAAACAAGGATGAAAAGATGAAGGCAAAACTGATTGCATTGGGGGCGGCGTCAATGTTGGCGCTTGGTGCCTGTTCGTCAACTTTCACAGATAACGAGTCTGCCGAGGTCATTTTGCTCGGAAATGAGCCGCAGAATATGCAGCCGGTGATTTTGTTGCAGCACCAAACTTCCGGCAAACTGGCGTGCTGCCGCGATACCGCGGACGTAACTGCGGAAGAATGTGCCCGTGTGCTGGAAGCTCAATGTTTTGTCCGTGTTCAGAATTTGCCATATCGTCCTGCCAAATACGATTTTCTCACGACTGACACTTATCCCACCCGCCGCTGGAGAGAGAACGAAAAAGCACCAAGGTGGTAGCTGATGCTGTCTAGGGTTAACACCGTTGCTTTTAACGGGCTGGAAATCTTAAATGTGGAGCTTCAGGTGCAAATTTCGTCAGGGTTGCCGGCCTTTACCATTGTCGGTTTGCCCGATAAGGCGGTTGCCGAAAGTCGGGAGCGGATTCGCGCGGCCTTTACCGCTCTCGGATTGAAACTGCCTGCCAAAAGAATTACCGTTAACCTGTCTCCTGCCGATTTGCTGAAAGAAGGATCGCATTTTGATTTGCCGATGGCTCTCGGCTTGTTGGTCGGCATGGAGGTGATTCCGCAAGAAAAAATATCTTCCTACATTGCGCTCGGCGAACTTGGTTTGGACGGCAGATTGGTTAATATCAACGGGGTGCTGCCGGCAGCCATGGCCGCCAAACGGCAGGGGTGGGGCGTTATCTGTCCCGAAGCGCAAGGCAGCGAGGCCATCTGGGCAGGAGTGTCCGATATTTTGGCGGCACATTCTTTGCTGCAGCTTATCAATTTTTTTCGGGGTAACGGGGAAATTCTTTTTCCGCAAGCCAAGCGTCGCGAAAGCGACAGTTTGTCGGCAGACATGAAAGATGTTAAAGGGCAGGAAACAGCCAAGCGCGCCTTGGAAATTGCCGCCGCCGGTGCGCATAACCTGATTATGTCGGGACCGCCGGGAGCAGGCAAGTCGATGTTGGCAGCCCGTCTGCCGTCGATTTTGCCGCCGATGACAACCGAAGAAGCCATTGAAACCAGCATGATACATTCGATTGCCGGCGAGCTGAAAGACGGATCCGTCAGTTTTGAACGGCCGTTTCGCGATCCGCACCACAGCGCCTCGACGCCGGCTTTGGTCGGCGGCGGACGTAAGGTGCGTCCGGGAGAAATTTCGCTTGCCCACAACGGTATTTTGTTTTTAGACGAGTTGCCGGAGTTTGCCCGACCGACACTTGAGGCACTGAGGCAACCGTTGGAAAACGGCAGCATTGCTGTTTCTCGGGTGAATGCTCACACCGTGTTTCCCGCCCGCTTTCAGCTGGTGGCGGCAATGAATCCCTGTCGTTGCGGCAATTTTGGCCATGCCGCTCAAGAATGCAGCCGCGCCCCGAAATGCGTGGAAGAATATCGCGCCCGTATTTCCGGACCGCTGTTAGATCGGATTGATATTCAAATTGAAGTGCCGGCGGTCAATCCGTGGGAGCTGGCAGATGTCAAATCCGGAGAAAGCTCTCGGGAAATTCGCAAACGTGTTCTTGCCGCGCGGGAAATTCAGAAAAAACGCTTTGCGGCTTTCGGCAGTCCTTCGCTTTTGACCAACTCGCAGCTTAAGGGCGAAATGTTGGAACAGGCGGCAGAGCTTGATAACGAGGCAAAAACACTGCTTTTGGCTTATGCCGAACGCAGCGGAATGTCTGCGCGCGCCTATCATCGCACTTTGCGGGTGGCAAGGACAATTGCGGACTTGCAAAATGAAAATAAATTGCTTAGAATACACATTGCCGAGGCTCTGTCGTTGCGATGGAAAACGCCTGACTATCAATCTAGGAGATAAAAAATAATGCAGAATTTAACAACCCTCAAAACAGCTTTTTTCGCCGTTCTGTTAACGCTGCCGGCACTGCCTGTCGCCGCCAAGTGTTCTGCCGACGGCGATTGTCCGCAGATGATTGAAGATTGTGCCTGTCCGCAGCAGATGGGACGCGGCGAAGATTGCGCCTGCCCGCAGGTTAAAACGGTAGAAACCAGACAGTCCGGCGGATGCATTCAGGCGGCATCTGAAAACGGTTCGTGCGCGACGACAAAACCCGTTGTCTATACGGCGGCACCGCAAGCGGAAGAATTTAGAATGTCTGCCCGTCAACAGTTGTTTGCCGAATCGGGTGAAGTCAAAGAAGACCGCGACGGCAGCATTTTCGGCGGCGGCCCTTGTGTGACTTGCGACAGAAACGGCAGTATTTTCGGCGGCGGTCCCTGCAAAACCTGCGATAAGAACGGCAGTATTTTCGGCGGAGCTCCCTGCAACGGTCCGGCTTGCCGCCAAGAAAAAATAAACCCCAAATATATTCAAAACTATGTCGTTTATGATGACAGTCTTTACAGCGCGGTACATCGTCAGTGCGGCGATTTTGCTCCGTTGGAGTTGGAGTGGGTGGATTTTCGTCTTAAAAACGGTATGGATAACAACAGTTATTCCCGCAAACTCGGAAAATATCGTTTTCGTATTTTCGGCTGCCGCCGCGATACGAAAAATGCTGTTTTGAATGAGGGCAGAATCCTTGAAAAAGATATGAACTTCATCGAAATTTTTGATGATATGGTTTCTGACTGCTACAAAGTGGTCAAAACCCCGAACGATTTGTGCCTGAAAGCAGACAGCCCGCTGCCGGAATATGTGCTGACCGCGGAAATTGTCGATTACTATATGAATTTGTGCGATGAATATAACTGGGACGAAGCCAAAAAAGAAAACAAGAGAATGGGCTCGTCGGAAATGACCGTTGTTTGGCGCTTGATGGATTTGACCAAAACCAATGTGCTGTGGAAAGGTAAAAGCGTGGGCTACGGTGAAGTTGAAGACGGCGAGTACAATGGCGAAATTGTGTTGATCGAACGTGCGTTTGCCGATGCGGTTGACAATCTTCGGAATCTGCCCGGTTTTGAAGAACAGTTGTCTAAGCGCTTGTCGGCGGAAGAACTGCAAAGACAGCGCAATATGCTGATTGACTTGCAAAGACAGATGGATCCGATCAAATGTCAGTTTAGCGAAGATGTTAAAGTTGTGGAAGATTCCGGTGTTGTTTCAAGCGGATACGGCATGAACGAAGGTTGGATTAATGTTCCCCAAGCTCAACTGGTTAACGGCAAGGTTGTTGAAAACTCCGGTTCCGCATCTTCGGGGTTCGGCGTGGCGGAAAGCCGCAATATCACCGAGCTGCAGATGGTGGACGGCCAAATTGTTGAGAGTTCGGGGGTTGTGTCTGCCGGATCTGGAGCCGCAGAGGGCAGCAATGTTACCGAACTGCAGTTGGTCGACGGGCAGATTGTCGAAATTTCAGGCGTTGCCGCATCCGGTTACGGTATGGTCGAAGACAGCCAGACGACAGAAATAATTGCCACCGGAGGCGTGATTGAGAACGGGGGCGTTATTGAAAACGGCGGGGTCGTTGAGAACGGAGGCATGATTGAAGGTGCGGTGGTTGAAAATTCCGGCGCAGTATCCGATGGTTCCGTTTTGTACGAGGTGGAGGCTCTTGAACCAATGCCGAACGATATATCCGCCATGATTGAAGGTGACAGCCTGTGTATTATGGAACAGCCCGACTACGACAACATGGGACCCGAAAACGTCTATAAAGTCAGAACGGCAGTGGTTTCCGTCGTTAATGCCAAAGGCAAAAAAGGTGCCGGTCTGCTGATCTCGGAACAGTTTGTTATGACTTCTGCCGATTTGGTCGATCGTCTGAATAATTCTTATGCGCTGGAAACAATCAACGGCAAAAAGCTTAAGGCTCGCGCTTTCCGTATTAATCTGAAGAAAAACACGGCTTTGCTGGTTCTTGACAAGCCGACACAATATACTCCGTTGTCGCTTAATTTGGAATTGCCGGCAGTCAATAAAGACAACTTTATGACCTTGGGGCTGCTCAACTTTGCCGAAGGTGAAAGTGAGGGATATTTGGAAACCGGCGGAAAGGTCAGCGGTTATCGTTATGATCAAGACGGTGTTTCACAAATGGTGATTGATACTTTTGTTCAGAGCGCCACCATCGGCGGCGTGTTGATTGACGAAAACGGTCGGATTACCGGCATGGCTCACACTTCGCGCCCGATTAAGGACGGTCCTGATCTGTTCTTGCCGATTGAAACAGCAATGAAAAGTTTGGGTGTGAGCATTTGTGGTAAACAATTTCCGCAGTCAAAACCGAAGCCGCAGAAGTCGTGGCGGCAGAAGTCGATTGCTCCGCTGATTGAAACTACGGTTCAAAAAGCGCCGGAAGCAATGGACAGCAAAGAACGCAAATAGCGGATCAATAAAAAAAGGGGGATAAGCTTCCCCCTTTTTTAGTGTCCTGAAAAATGCGACATGAGAGAAACCTCGGCGTTAGAGAGTATCTGCTGTTTAGGCGCGCTTTTGTGATAGATGCCTCCCTGATAAACCGAGGGGTGTAAGGCGCTAATACAAAAAAAGTTCTGCCGAATGACAGAACTTTTAAAAGGGAGTGTGCGTTTAATGCTGTTTTTTTTGACGAATCCGCATTAAGATGTAGCAGATGATCATTCCTAAAATAACAGCGCATTTTTGCCAACTGCGACTTTCAAGATAAACGGCAGTGCAAGCCGTTAAAACAATAATCACAATCATTCCGATACGAGTGATTAACATTTTTCGTTGATAATTCTGCCAGTTGCAGTTTTGTATCCGTTGGCGAATCCACCGCGGGTGCAACAGTAAAAATGCCAAATAATAAAGCGTTGCCACCAGAGAACCTATCATAAGGCACTGTTCCGGTGATGTAAGATTAGAAAAGGCGCTTAACATAAATTATATGTTTTTTGATATTAATAATTGATTTTTCC
>JAHHRI010000002.1 GCA_020025875.1 Alphaproteobacteria bacterium
CCGAGTTTTTGGGATATTTGCCGAAAAAGGCAAATATCCTTGATTTAGGATGCGGTGCCGGCAGAGATAGTAAGTTTTTTATCTCTAAAGGAAATTTGGTAACGGCTGTTGATGGTTCGGAGGAATTGTGCAAGATTGCCGGTGAATATATAGGTCAGCCCGTGATATGTGCAACTTTTCAAGATTATCAACCGGATCACTCTTTTGACGGTATTTGGGCCTGCGCTTCTTTGTTGCATTTGAGTCAAGACGAGGTATATGCGATTTTAGATAAGTTATCGCAAAAACTCAAACAAGACGGTTGTTTTTATCTATCTTTTAAATATGGAGATTTTAGCGGATTGAGCAACGGCAGATATTTTCAAAATATGACGGAAGCTTCTTTTAAAAAGTTACTTGAGAAATTGCCTTGTTTTGATATCCTTTCTCTCAAAATATCTTCTGATGTTCGTAAAGGACGAGAAGGTGAAAAATGGCTAAATGTGTTTTTAAGAAAAAAGCGGCTTAACCCATAAACATAATCACGGGAGTTTTATTTTGAAGTTCCCCCGTGATTGCGGAGAAAATCTTAAAAGCATTAAATAATCCGGATAAAAATAACCCCCGTCGATTTGCTCGGCAGGGGGGATTTTTAATATTCTATACGGTCGGGTTTATTTTTCCATTCGCGCATCACATCTGCCGCTTCTCTTAGGTCAATGCGGTGCAGTTCAAGCGGGTCGTCATCGTAAAAGACACGATCGCGAAAGCCTATACTTTCGGCATCGTATCGGTCTGCGGCAAAATAAACTTCGGCAATATTTGCCCATTTGCAGGCGTTGAGGCACATCGGGCAGGGTTCGCACGAGGTGTACAAAATGCAGCCGCTTAGGTCAAAAGTGCCTAAATTTTGGCAAGCATTACGGATGGCGGTAACTTCGCCGTGTGCGGTAGGATCGTTGTCCAAAGCGACACGGTTATGCCCGCTGCCGATGATTTTCCCTTCGGCGTTGACGATAATGCAGCCAAAAGGCGAACTGCCTGCATCGATGGATTGTTTGCTCAGTTCAATGGCTTTTCGCAGATTTTTTTCGTGTTCTGTCATGTTTTTTCTTTCCGTTAAAGCTGTTTTCAATCTAGCGCAAAAAAGGATAATGTAAAGTGTATTTTGTTTTTTTGTCAAAAAAACTTGGCTTTCGATAAAAAATATTTTATACTGCGGGCATTGGGCGGAGAGATGAATGACAAAAGAAAAAAACAGAAAGTTTTTAGCAAGAACCGCGCTGGGGATGAGTTTGGCGGCAGGAGTTTCCTTGTTTCCGCTGATGCACCGCCTCGTTGAGCGGCAGACGGCCGATTTTGACAAAATCAGGATAGCCGTTGGCAGAGATACGATTTCTAAACAACAATTTTATGAAAGACTGAGCTATCGTGATCAAGGATGGTACTTGTCCGCCCCCGACGGAACTTTGGTTAATGTTGACAGCTTGACCGATTTTAAGGTCAAAGACAATTTGCTGTATCAGGCTTTTCGCCAAACCAAGCTCAGAAACACCGTTGACACGGTTCATGTGCGTTATGTTCGGGGCAGTACGGAAATGCGTATGTCCGATATTGTGTACGGCATGGGAACAAAGGACAGTTTGGGATATATTCCGTCTTTTGGCAGATATAATTACGATCATCTTAATTTGCGCTATTTTAAAGCAGACAACGAAGCCTTGCAAAAAATTGTTGATAAATATAACGACAAATATAATTGTACCTATCGGCACGAGTATCAGCATTATTTGAATACCGTGTCCGGAATCGGGCGCGCCGGTCAGAGTTACGAAAACAAGTTTGTCGAATGTTGCCTTGACGAAATATCTGCCAATATTGCGCAGCTGTTGGAACAAAGAAAACATTATTTGGACAGTGGTCGGGATTTGTCTTTTTTGACATCGCGTTTCAAATTTTATCGGGAAGCCATTGAAAGCGGCAAAGTTAAGCCGGCGGCAGGCGTTTATTCTCCCCAAGAAATTAAACTGATTGCCAACGGCGTTTTTGATACATGGATGTCGGAAAAGTTTAATATTTATATTAAAAATAATGCGGGGCGGACGATTCATATTTTGAGCAAAACCAATTATAACGGCGTTCAGTCCGATGAGTTACGTCACCGGCAGCTGATGAAAGCCTGCTTTTATATCAACGGCATCGATTTTTATCCCCATATTGCTTTGCGGGAAAAGGAGATAAAAGCCAAAATACCCGCTGAAAAATTGAAGCTTTTTCGGTTGCTGAAAAAAGACAAGTTCAAGACGATGAATCATCTGGCAGAGCTGGAAAAAGTACGAGCCGAAGAGGGAAAGCGCAGCTACAATATGATGCTGATTAAAAACAAGCTGCAAGCGCATGCCAGAAGGTTGTTTGGCAGCGGACGCTGAAATGTTTTTTTGTCGCTGATGTTTTTGTTTTTATTGGGGAGACAATTTTTTAAGCATTTTTTATGGAGCAAAAACATCGGCATATGAAAAACCCCGCGTTTGACACGGGGCTCTTTTTTAGATATCTTTTCCGTTGGTGTATCGTTTTAATCGGTTTCCTTTATGCGGACGATGTCGGCACCGACGCTACGCAATTTTTCTTCCAGTTTTTCATAGCCACGGTCCAGATGATAAACTCTGTTGACAACGGTTTCTCCTTCGGCAACAAGTCCTGCCAGCACCAATGCGAAAGAGGCTCTGAGGTCGGTTGCCATGACTTGCGCGCCATACAGTTTTTTAACCCCGCGGACAATTGCCGAAGCATGGCCGTGCACATTGATGTTGGCACCCATTCGCATCAGTTCGGGAACGTGCATGAAACGGTTTTCAAAAATGGTTTCCGTGACCATGGAAGCGCCGTTTGCCGTTAGCATCAGGGTTAAGAACTGTGCTTGCAGATCGGTCGGAAACCCCGGATAATAGTCGGTCATAATATCTTTGCCCTCAAGGCGGCAATTTTCTGCATTAATGATGACGCTGTGGGGTGTTTCGGTTACTCTGACACCCATTTCGCTTAATATGCCGAGAGGGGTTTTTAAGGTGGCAGCCTGAGCGTTCAGCAGTTCTATCTTGCCGCGGGTGATGGCGGCGGCAACGGCATAAGAACCCGCCTCAATTCGGTCGGGAATGGTTTTGTGTATGGTGCCGTGCAGCTCTTTAACACCTTCGATGGTCAGAATCGGCGTGCCGATTCCCGATATTTTGGCTCCCATGGCATTGAGCATTTCTGCCAAATTGCCGATTTCCGGTTCCATGGCGGCATTTTCAATCACCGTGGTTCCTTTAGCCAGAGTTGCTGCCATCAGAATGTTGCAAGTGGCGCCGACGGAGGCTATGTTAAAAATCAGGTGTGCACCTTTTAGCCCATTTTCTGCTTGCGCGATAACATAACCGTTTTTAATTTCAATGGTTGCCCCCATCTGCTCCAATGCCGAAAGATGGATGTCCATCGGTCTGGCTCCGATAGCGCAGCCGCCGGGGAGGGACAATTCCACATAATGTTCTCTTGCCAGCAGCGGCCCCAGCACATAATAGGAGGCGCGCATTTTGCGCACATAGTCATAAGGAGCAATCAGACTGGTGGTTTTTGCTGTTTGGTAGCCGTACATTTTGCACGGGTTGCCGTCAATGACTTCGTCACGGCTGTCAATTTTGGTGCCGAGCTGTTCCAGAAGCAGATTCATGGAGCGAATGTCGGAAAGGGAGGGGATGTTGGTCAGCGTGACGCGTTCCCGTGTCAGCAGGGAGGCGCATATCAGCGGCAATGCCGCGTTTTTTGCTCCGCTGATGTGGATTTGACCGGAAAGTTTATGCCCGCCGTTAATCTTTAATTTGTCCATGTTTTTCCGCTTTCTCCGTTTGAGATTTTTTTTGTAAGGCTTCCTGTTGCTTTTTGCGTTTTTCCAAATTTTTGCGCAGGGCTTCCGCTTCGCGCTCAAAACGCAGATCGGACCGCCTTTTCATTTTTTCCGTCATATGAAATACAAGTCCCATTTTAATTTTTACCAGCACACTATAGCAGGTTTTAAAAACGCTAATCAAGCCGCACCATGACTTATTGTGTAAAAGTTTTTCTTTTCTGATTAAAAACAAAAGGTTGTATTGCGTACTGTTTAAACGGCAGCTGTTGTTTTGCGTACGGCAGATTGTTTGTCGTGAAAAGCAAAGCCCGTTTTGAAAAATGATTTTTATTGATTCGAAGTTGTTTCCTTTTTTGTTTGCAAAATCAATATGCAAATAGTTTTTTATATTACGGTGACTGTTACTGGTTTTAAAAAAACGGTAACATTTTTAGTATCATTTTCTCAATAAACGAACTTGACATATTTTGACATTAATATAATTTATTGCTCACTTATTATTTATTATTTTTTAATTATGGAAGATAAAAAGAATTGCAAGATTCTAAAAAATAGTTTTTTAGAATCGCTAAAAGAAGGAATTACACCCCTTAAGTTGGAAAGTTTTGCTTCAATTTATTGGCAATGTGGCGGAAAAGAAGATTTTGAATCTGCTGTCGCAAATGTATTGCTAAAAATTGATGAGGTTTCAGAAATTATTCGAATGGTTCCTATTTTGATTAATCAAAGTCAAAATTATTCTAAATTTGTTTTTTGGGCAGAGCAATTATTTAATAAGTTGTCTGACCAAGATAAAAAAGCTGTTTCAGTTCCGATGATTTATTGGACTTTTGATGATGAATATACTTTGATTTCCGATGCGGAGTATGAGTATAGACGTGAGAATAAAAAAGTTACTTTTATTAAAGGAGAGAAGTATGCACGGCCGGCACATCTTATGGATTTAAGATGCTATGAAAAGGTGATTGAGATGATCTTCGCTTCCGGTACAGAAAAAGTTATTTTTGTCGGCGGTTATTGATTGGTATTCTTGTCCTTTTAAGGGGCTGTTTGTCAAAAGGTTGCATTTCGGCAACCTTTTTTTGATGGAAAACTTTTTAAATAGGAAGAAGAAAAAGGAATAAAAAAATTTCCTTTAAAACCAACAGCATCCAACACCATATAACAAAATAATGCAAATTCAATGCATTAACATAAGAATGATATTTTTTAAGCCGTAGATATGCCGTGTCTCTTTTTATGCTGTTTAAAGCCCGTTTTTTTTAAGCCTACAGAGGTTTTTGAGTGTTTAAGTATCACATACCGTAAGAACGGAAAACACAAAGCAATCAACTGATTTGGACAAATTTTACGCTCTTTGTTTTGTCTTAAATTTTTACTTGCTAAAAATCATGATTTTGATAAAGTCAAATAAGCTCTTGAAAAAGAGCCAGAACCAGAGATGGTTCGGAGCCTTAGAAAGCTCTTATACAGAGCGGTGTTGGATATAACATCGTAATTGTCTGTCGAAACAGAACAATAGATATATCCCCGATTCATAACCATATGGTCGGGGAGGTTTTAGCGTATGTTCAAAAGCTCCGGCTTTAAAGGTTAAAACGGTCATCTCTCTGTATATGATTTTCTAACTCTCCGACCGCCTTAAATCAGGCGGTTTCTGTTTTAATAAAATATGGAGTAGAAATCTTATGAAAAAACTAGCAATAATTCTTTTAACTTCAGCCACTTTGTCTGGATGTGCTTCCATTATGGAGGGCAAAAGCCAAAATATAAACATGATGACATCTAATGGAGATAGCGTTAAAGCAGATATTAGACAAGGAGATAATCACGCTGTTTGCAAATATCCTGCACGGTTTGACTATATTTTGCGTAGCTTGAAACTCAAAAAAACGGGATATTAAGCTGCCTGTTTGTAATGCTTATCAAGAATATCAAATGAAAGTTCCGACTCTGATTTAACAGCAAAAAAGTGTAAAAACTAAGTGGAATATCCTTGTTCAATTATATAAGAGTAAGCACTGCCTTACAAAACACAGATAGACAGTTGGTTGGTGTAGCCTGCGACAGAGAATATATGGATAAACTTTCCGGCAAAGACACAAACAGATCTCAGCTCCAAGCTATGATTGATAGCCTAAGAGAAGGCGACATTGTCAACGTTTACTCAATGGACAGACTTGCTCGTAATGTGCAAGACTTGTTATCTTTGATTGATACTATAATCAATAAAGGGGTAAAGATACAATTTTATAAGGAAAATTTAACTTTTGAAGTAAACAAGAAAACGGATACATTTCAAAAACTAATGTTAACCTTACTGGGAGCTGTTTCTGAATTTGAAAGAGAAATCATTTTAGAAAGACAAAGAGAAGGAATAGTCATAGCCAAACAAAAAGGCAGGTGTAAAGGTGGTCAAAAAAAGCTTTCAGACGAACAAATAAAAGAAATCAAGGCGCTGGTATCCGTGAAAAGACTCCATATAACTGAAATTGCAAAGCAGTATAAAATCACCCACCAAACAGTTTATAATCTGATGAAATAAAGATGATTAAAAAAGCACACAGATTAGGTACAAAAACTAGGTAGAGAAACAAAAAAAACGACTCTATAAGTCGCTGTTTTCGCATAATTTTTTGAAATGGTGCCGCTAGCAAGAATCGGACTTGCGACCCCACCCTTACCAAGGGTGTGCTCTACCACTGAGCTATAGCGGCGTAACCGAATTGAGGGCAATATAAAACATCTTTTTTATAAATGCAATCATATTTTTACGATAATTGATAAAAAAGTGTAAGATGTTTTTATCTTGTTGACGGACAATGTTTTTTTGGGGCAAAGGGAGAGTTTTTTCCAAGGGCTGCGTTGCGGTAAGAAATGGGGCGACGAAAAAGGAAGGGAAAAAACGGAGGAGCCGGCAAGGGATATAACGGCGGCAAAATCAGCGGGAGAGCGGTGTCGTCGCGCATATTCTTGCGGTTAATTTTTGATTTTAGGTTGCCTTTGCCATGAAAAAAATTATATTTATTGATGAAAAGGAGAGGATGACACCAGATGCAGAAGATAATATCTTGGATTTTTATGTTTTTATTTGTCGGGTTGACATTTTCGTTTTTTTTATATGTCGCCTCAATTATTATTCCGATTTTGTTTTTTGCGGTATTTGTCGGTTTCTTATGGCTTCGTTACAAGCAACACAAAGCGGTAAGGCTGATGTTTGGGGACCGTAAAGGAGGCGATGATCGGCGTTCGCAAGGGGAAATTATTGACGTGGAATATGAAATTATAGACGATAAAAAGCATTAGAGGGAGAAAGGTTCAATGAAGATCAATACAGTGCTGGCATTTGATATAGGAGGAACAAAAATTGCTTATGCACCGGTCGACAGAAACGGAAAACTGCTGAACGATGTTGTCCGTCACCCGACACCGACGGCACCGGGGGCCGTGGCAAAACTTCTGAAAACCATTATCAACCAGTTTGAAAGCCGGATTGACGCGGTTGCCGTTTCGACGGCTGGAACGGTTGATCGAACCAACTCGCGGATCGTCGGTTCCGTCGGTAATATGCCCGACGGCTATTTGGAAACCGATTTTAAAGCCCTGTCGGTTAAGCCGGTGGTGGTGGAAAACGATGCTAACGCCGCCGTATGGGCGGAGTATGTTCTCGGCAATGCCAAAGGGCGCGCCAATGTGGTTCTGTTAACGCTCGGCACGGGTGTTGGCGTCGGTATTATTGCCGATGGCAGGTTGTTGGTCGGCAAGTCCGGCGCTGCCGGAGAAGTTCATTTCCCCGTACGTTACGATAACAATCGTCTGTGCGGCTGCGGGCGTTATGATTGTTTGGAAGTTTATATGTCGGGCAGAGCTCTCGGTTTGGAAGCCAAAGCGGCGTATAAAGACGATAACGCTAACGGTCATACCGTGATTGAGGGGCTGAAACAAAACGCGCTGCCGGCGGTGACTGCTTTTCATAGCTGGCAGGAGATGGTCAAAAACGGTATTGTGATTTTTGCCGATATTTTTGATCCCGAAGTTATTTTGCTTGGCGGATCAATGGCTCATTTTATCGATTATAAGCGGTTGAATGAAGAGGCCAACCAAATGATTGTGACCGCGCCGTTTGAGTTGAAAGAAGCCGCTTTTGAAAATGATGCCGGTTTGATCGGGGCGGCACTTTTGTGTGTGCAAAAGCTTGAACCAAAAAAGGCTTAAACCGTTTCGGTTGTCGGATATTTTTTACCAAGTAAAAAAAGCCGTCGAAATACGACGGCTTTTTAAAGATCAAATTTTCCGATTAGAAATTGTATCTGACGCCAAGAGAGAATTCGTCAATGGCATCAATATCGGATTTCTGAGTATAAACATGATGATACATACCGCGAACCGACCAGTTTTCATCAATGTTGTACTGGGCACCGGCATTCAGACGGTAGCCGAAAGTTTCTTCTTTATCGGTCATATTGCCGACCATTTTGTATTTCATCTCATATTCACCGAGACCGGCACCGGCAATCAGTTCAATATCACCGTCGCAGCCGAGCGGCAGAAAACCGAGAACATCTACGCCGTAGGCTTGGAATGAGGTGGTAAATTTGTCTTCGCCATAAGTGTTTTTCTCTTTTCCGGAGTGCTGATAGAAAGCTTCGGCACCGAAGTTTTTGTGGAATTTGGCACCGGCAACAAAGCTGACCGACTGATAATCGTCTTCAATGGCGTTTTCTATATCGTAAGCATAGTCAAAAGTGGAATAGTTGAAATCCAAACCGGCATAAGGTTTGATTTCGGCATTGGCATTGGCGGTAAACATGCAGGCAACACCGGCCATTAACAAAGTTTTTTTCATATTCTTTTAGTCCTTTTAGTTTTTGTGAGTTTAATTTTCGCGAATAATAATTATGTCTTGTTGATGTATATGATGTTTCAACTATCAATTTTTCAAGTCTATATCACTAATATTTAAAATTAGTTAACAAACGCTTTGTTAAGGAGGATGAAATGAAGTATGTGACGCTGAATAATGATCGGCAGATGCCGATGATGGGACTGGGAACATGGAATGCTCCGGCGGGTAAGGTTTATCAAGCGATTCGCTGGGCAATCAAAATCGGCTATACACATATCGACTGTGCCGAAATTTATGACAATCAGGAAGAAATAGGGCAGGCCGTGACCGATGCCGTCAACGAAGGGGATATTCGGCGGAAAGATTTGTTTGTTACGTCTAAGCTGTGGAACGACTCTCATGCGCCGGAAGATGTGTTGCCCGCGCTTGAAAAAACGCTGAAAGAACTTAAGCTTGACTATCTTGACTTATATCTCATCCATTGGCCGGTGGCGCAAAAAAAAGGAACCCGAATGCCGACAGGCGCTGACGACATGATATCTCCCGCGGCGTTGCCTTTGGAGCAGACTTGGGCAGAAATGGAAAAAGCCAAACGGCAGGGGAAGGCGTTGGCAATCGGGCTTTCTAACTGCGGCGCGCGGACCATTTCTTCGTTGTTGGAAAAGGCAGATGAGCTGCCCTCGGTTTTGCAGGTGGAATCTCATCCCTATCTGCCGCAAAACGAATTGGCCGACTTTTGCCGTAAGAACATGATTGCGATGACGGCCTATTCTCCGCTTGGTTCGGGGCAGGGGGAACTTTTGGACGATCCGCAGATTGCGGAAATGGCATTGCGGCTGAAAATTTCGTCGGCGCAGCTGGTGCTGGCATGGCAGATTAATCGCGGGGTTGCGGTGATTCCCAAGAGTGTCGACGTTGAACATCTGAAAGAAAACTTTGCCGCAATAAACATTGAGCTTGATCGGGCAGATATGGAAATGTTATCCGGCATGAATAAAAATTTGCGTTATGTTTCCGGCGAAAAGTTTGCTTTCGGCGACTATTCGGCAGCAAATCTATTTGCATGAGTCGTCAGGCTTATTTGCCGTTTTTTCCCAAAAAAAAGGAGCGGGTCACTAAGACCGGCTCCTTTTTTTAAAGAGATAAAAAAAGCGTTAATACGCTTTCACATTGGCAACGGTAATACCATAGGTGTTTTCGTTACCCCATTTTTTGCCAGCATATTTTTTTGCTTTGGCATGCTTTTCCATCCGTGCCACTTTGTAGGCGGTTGTGTTCTTTAAGAACTTGCCTTGGGAATCGTAAATCTTCCATTGCTTTTTGTCGGGTACTTTGACAACGTAGCGGAAGTCTTTGCCGTCGGCTTGCTCAAGCAAGATAATCTTTTCCCATTCCGGAGAAAGCGGACCAACGCCCCATTTTCCGTTTTGAGCAAAGAATACGCGCTCGCCATGCAGGTAGAAATTCTGATAAGGGCCGAAAGCTGACTTTTTGCCGTTTTTCAGGTAATATTTTCCCGCAGTATTTTCAAGCATGAAGTGGGTCGGCGCATAGGATATTTTATCATACGTCTGACCGGTGACTGATTTGCCGTCCATGCCAAGCAGATCCCATTTGACAGGCTCGCCGGCTTGCTTTCGTCCGCGTTGGGCGACCAGATAACCGTAGTGCGCTTCTGCCTTCACATAGAGCGGGGCAGTTAACGGGTTTTCGGCATTGGCGATTTTGATACCTACCAGAGGAGTGTTTTCCGCCGTGTAAGTAACGAGGTTTTTCGTTCCTTTAATCGGCGTTTCAACGGATTTGAATCTGTTGCAGCTCATCGCCAAAAGGCAGATGAGGGATGCTAATATAAACTTTTTCATAAGCGAAAAATTTAGAAGTTAATAAAAGTTAAAAATTACATGATCCTGAAAAAGATACATTATTTGTCTAAGATTGTCAATATATTAAATGATTTTTTATTTTTAGCGATTATCTTGCTATTCAAATTGCTATCTTTACCTATGGGGGAAAAATGGAGAAAATATCATCGAAGGAACTGCTTGCCGTGGTCGAATCCGCTTCGGAGGTGGCAGACAGGGTTATTGATCGGGTGACGACGGACAGCAGACAGGCGGTAGACGGCGCATTGTTTGTCGCCGTGCGCGGTGAAAATTTTGACGGACATGATTTTGTCGGTCAGGCGTTGGATAAAGGCGCGGCCTTGGCATTGGTGGAAAGACCGCTTTCGGGGGTGCCGCTTGATCGGCAAGTGGTGGTCAAAAATACGCTTGACGCTTATGGCAAAATCGGTGCGTATAACCGTTCAAAATTTAGAGGAACGGTTATCGGCTTGACCGGAAGCGCCGGCAAGACAACCACCAAGGAGGAAATTAAATTTGCCCTTTCCCGTTTTGGACGGGTGTATGCCACTTCCGGCAACCATAACAATCATATCGGAGTGCCGATGAGCTTGTGCGAAATGGATATGAACGCCGATTATGCCGTCATTGAGATGGGCATGAGCGCCAAAGGTGAAATTGCCCGTCTGACCTCGTATGTTCAACCTGATGTGGCTTTGGTGACCAATGTTTACCCGATGCATATTGAATTTTTTGAAAATTTTGCGGGAATTGCCGAAGCCAAAGCGGAGATTTTCGAAGGTTTGAAAAAAGGCGGTGTTGCGTTGATCAACGAAGATACCCATTTTGCAGACATTTTGGAACAACGCGCTTTGGAACACGCTGCCCGTGTGGTTAAATTTGGCCGCTCCCATCATTATGCGGGCAAACTGACATTGGAGCAAGAAGGCGAAGCGCAGCTGTATAATGCGTGGGCAACCTTGGCTGTCGTTGAAGCTTTGGGGCTGGAGGTCGACAAAGCCGCGGCGGCATTGAAAGATTTTGGCGCTTTGCCGGGGCGGGGCAAAACTCATCGGTTGAAATTGCCGTCGGGCGGCGCGTTTACACTGATAGATGACAGCTATTCCGGACAGCCCGAAGCGATGATGTTGGCGATTGACGGCTTGGATAAGCAGGTGTGCGCGGGGCGAAAAATTGTGGTTCTCGGCAAAATGGCAGAGTTGGGACAAACCGCCGAAGCACGCCACAAAGAAATTGGCAAACGTCTTTCTGCAACTTCGATAGCCGTTGCCGTCGGTGTGTGTCCGGATATGCGTACCATGCTTGCCGAACTAAGGCCGGATCAGGAAAAGCACTATTTTGAAGACAAACAGGGCGTGGTGGAATTTCTCTTAAATAATCTGTTGCAAAATAATGATATTTTGCTTATAAAAGGAGCCAGATATTCGTCAAAATTATATCAGGTAACAGATGCATTGCTGAAAGGGCTGGAAAAAGCATGAAATGTCCGTTTTGCGGTTTTTTGGATTCTCAGGTCAAAGATTCTCGGCTGACCGAAGACGGCGTGTGTATCAGACGGCGGCGAGAGTGTCCGGAATGCGGATCGCGGTTTACCACTTTTGAGCGGGTGCAGTTGCGCGAATTGGTGGTGGTTAAGAAAAATGGCGCCAAAGAGCGTTTTGAGCGTGAAAAACTTGAACGCTCCCTTCAGCTGGCGGTGCGCAAACGACCGGTTGCGCCGGAGCGGGTGGAAAAAATCGTCACTTCGATTCAGCGGCGGATGGAAAGTTCGGGCGAAACGGAAATTTCTTCGCGTCTGATCGGAGAATATGCCATGGAGGCGTTGGCGGCGCTCGACAATGTTGCTTATGTGCGTTTTGCTTCGGTTTATAAGGACTTTTGCGAAGTGAGCGATTTTGAAGAATTTGTGGCACAAATTGATGAAATGACCAAACCAAGAGGATAATAAGGAAAAGGAATAAGAAATGGCAAAATTCGTTTCGGAAAAAATCAAAATGAGAACCGCTGCCAGACTTGCCGCGGTGCAGGCAACTTATATGGCTGTCTACGGGCAGTTGCCGGTAGACGAAGTCGTTAAGGAATTTTTAAATGGCGAAGTCGGGCGTTTTGTGATTGAAGATAATCCGGATAACGGAAACGAAGAATTTCGCGAAGTGGAACCGATGGACAAAGCCTATTTTGAAAAACTGGTGCGCGGTGTGCAAGCCAACAAAGAAGAATTGGAAAAGTCGCTTAACCTGTTTTTGAATGCCGGTTGGACGCTGGAGCGTCTGGACGGTACCATGCAGGCGCTTTTGTTATGTGCCGTTTATGAAATTAACAATACGCTCGAATTGGACGCCAAAGTGGTGATTCAGGAATATGTCGATATGGCATATGCCTTTTTCTCCAAAGGAGAACCGAAAATGGTCAATGCCCTTTTGGACCAGATCGCCCGCGAAGTTCGCAGCGCCTGAGGAGGAATGCAGACAAAATGGCAAAACTGAAAATATACGAATATCCCGATCCGGTGCTCAAACAAAAGGCTTTGCCGGTCGAAAAAGTGGACGATGAGCTGCGCCGCTTGCTCGATGATATGTTGGAAACCATGTATTCCGCAGTCGGTGTCGGGCTGGCAGCACCCCAAGTCGGTGTCTTGAAACGGGTGATTGTGATTGACACGCATGACGAAGAAGAAGGCGAAAAGCCGCGCCCGTTGTATTTGGTGAATCCGGAAATTGTTGCCCATTCGGAAGAAAAAATCTGCCATGAGGAAGGGTGCCTGTCCGTACCCGATCAGCACGCGGAGGTGATGCGCTTTGCCGAAGTTCGGGTGCGCTATCTGGACTATCGCGGAGAAGAAAAAGAGCTGGCGGCTTCGGGCTTGTTAGCCATTGCCCTGCAACACGAAATAGATCATTTGGACGGCATTTTGTACATTGACCACCTAAGCCGGTTAAAACGGCAGATGCTTTTGAAAAAATTGCAGAAAATGCGGACGGAGGTTGATGAAAAATGAAAATTGTGTTTATGGGAACGCCGGAATTTGCATTGGCCGCTTTGAAAAAGCTGGCGGCGGAACACGAGGTGGTGGCGGTTTATACCAAAGAACCCAAAAATGCCGGTCGGGGCAACAAACAACTCAAAACGCCGGTGCATTGTTGGGCGGAAGAACAGGGAATGGAAGTGCGCACGCCCAAAACACTGCGCAATGCGGAGGAGCAGGAAAAATTTGCCGCGCTTGGCGCAGATATGGCAGTGGTTGCCGCCTATGGTCTGATTTTGCCGCCGCCGGTGCTGGAGGCTTTTCCTCTTGGTTGCGTCAATATTCACGGTTCTCTGCTGCCAAGATGGCGCGGTGCGGCGCCGATCCAGCGTGCCATTGAGGCCGGTGACAAAAAAAGCGGTATTACAACCATGAAGATGGATGCCGGACTGGATACCGGCGATATGTTGCTGAAAGCAGAAACCGAAATCGGCGATAAAATGACCGGCGGCGAGTTGCACGACAAGCTGGCGGAAATGGGGGCGGAGCTGATTGCGCGGACACTGCGGGAGTGGAAGGATATTTGCCCGCAGAAACAAGATGATGCGTTGTCTTGCTATGCCGCCAAAATAGACAAAGCGGAAAGTGTGCTTGATCTCAACATATCGGCGGCTTTGCTGGAGCAAAAAATTCGTGCCTTTAATCCCTATCCGGCAGTGTGTTTTGAACACAAAAATGAGCGGTTCAAAATTTTGCGGGCAGCGCTTTGCAAAGAAGATGTTGCCGCCGGCAAAATGGTGCGTCGCGGCGAAAAATTGTTTATGGGATGTGTTGACGGCGCGTTGGAAATTTTGGAAATTCAACGACAAGGGAAAAAAGCAATGACTGTCGCCGAACTGTTGCGAGGATATGATTTTTGAGCCTTTTTGCAGAACAAAAAGACCTTGTCAGCGAGCGAAAAAAAAGAGATAAGGGCGGAAAGATGCTTTACGAAAGCGAAAAAATGCCCGCTGACGAAGTCGCCGCCCAAAACGATAGCCGAGAAAAGCGGCGCAGAGCATATCAAAAGATTTTGCTGTTTGTTGTCGGTTGGTTTACCGTTCCGTTTCTGACTGGCGGGGTGTGGTATGATTTGTTCGGTGGGCTCGGTGTCGGAGAAATCTGGCAGCGGTTGACGCATCCGCGTGAGCTGATTGACGCATGGGGGGTTTATCCGCTTGCTTTTGCCGCATTTGCTTATTTGCCTGCCAAAATAAGCCAAGCAAGCTGGGGGAAGCGCATTGTTTATTTTGTGCTTTTTTATTTTTTGCTTTGCCGGCTGGTTGGCTTTTTGTCTTAAAAAAAATCTTTCGAAACAATTTGATGACTAGTGCCGCTGTGAGCTGTTGAAGGCCATGTACAACGGCAGGAAACAAATTTTTGTTGATTGATGGCGGCGGTCTGCCGATTGTTGTTTCAAAATGAGTTTGTTTGGCAAAACGGCATATATTAAAAAAGGAGCCTTTTTCAGAGGCTCCTTTTTTGTATGTGCTTTTCCGTCAGAAGTTGTAGTTAAGCGAAAAAGCAAAAATGTTGACGCGGTTGGAATAATCGGCCTTGAGGGCGCCGCGTTCGGCATCTCCGGCATGGTCTCCGCGTAGGTTGACTTTGCTTTTGTCGGCATGAATGTATGTGTAGCCGAGGTTAAAAGTCAGTTTTTCGTTGTATTGATATTGCAAACCTGCGGAATACCAAATACGGTTGGCATCAGGGATACGCGGGGTGCGATATTCTTCACCGACGGCGCTTTTGTCAAGAGCCAAACCGAGACGTAGTTTCCACTGATGGTCAAGCTGATAGTTGGCGCCGATGGCATAAAAATCCGTATCTTTCCAGTTTTCTTCGGTCAGACTCAGGTTGGGCTTGTTTTCGCCGACGATGTTGAGGTTTTTGAATCTGGACCAGAAAACCCGACTATATTCAGCCATGACGGCCCAACGATCGTTAATTTGGTGATAAACGCCGGTGCTGAAACTGGCGGGAGTGGTCAGACGGGCGGAAACGTCTTGGTTGAGACCGTTGGGACCGAGTTTGCCGAGTTGTGAGAGCAAGCCGCCGGAACCCATTGCGCCGTCAAAAGAAACATCACCTTTCAGTTTGTGGCGGATTTGGCTGCGATAGCCGACGCCGATACGTGTTGCCGGAGACAATTCGTATAAAGCACCGAGCTGATAACCGACATCCAGAGTTTTGCCTTGCAGGCTGGCATTGTCTTCTAAAACGCCGAGAGGGGTTGCCAGACGGACGCCGTTGCGGAGAACGGCTTTGATGTACTGGATCTGCATACCGGCACCGAGAGAGAGTTTGTCGTTGGCTTTGTATGCAACCATCGGGGTAACGGTGGCCGTTGTCACTTTGGAAACGGTGCCATGGAATCTGCCGGCCCAGCGGCTGTCATATTTGGTGATCATGCCATAAGGCACGTTAAGCGAAATTGCTGCCGTTATTTTGTCGTTTAGTTGCCGTGATAAATAGAAATGGGGCGACATGGCGGCGTGAACAATGTTGTCGACATAGCCGCTTTGATCGCCAAATTCGTTAAACGCGTTTTTGGCGGTTGAACGCGGCGAAATCCATGTGCCGCCCATGTAAATATGCGTTCCCCGATGGCGGGTTAAAACGGCAGGGTTGTAAAAAGAATAGGAAATATCTTCCGCGCCTGCGGTTGCACCGGCAAAGGCGTTGCCTTGCGCGGAGGCTGATTGTTCTTTAAGAAAAAATCCGGATGCGTTTGCTTCCGAACAGGAAAGAACCGCGGCAAGGGCGGTCAAAGTTATAAGTTTTTTCATTTTAAAATA
The DNA here is from genome assembly GCA_020025875.1 of Alphaproteobacteria bacterium. Classification (GTDB taxonomy): domain Bacteria; phylum Pseudomonadota; class Alphaproteobacteria; order RF32; family CAG-239; genus JAFUYI01. The sequence continues at coordinate 16,382 of JAHHRI010000002.1, forward strand.
TCTTGTTGTAGTTTAGCCTTGCAACATTTTGCAATATCGGAACCGCAGCGGAATTTTATATATTATTTATTATGTTTGGCTGCCGATGTTTCCGTTTGCAATAAAACGAAATAAAATGTTACGGTTGGCAATCTAACCAGATTGTTGTCAAAAATCAAGAGGTTAATTTTATCCCCTGTATATTTTAATAAAAAAAGCCTATTTTCAATGGGTTATCTTTGGAGATGAGGTTATTGTTGACGGAATTTGTTTTTATGCTTTACAAAATTCTGTCGAAAATAGTACAGTATAGCCATGTTTCAAGTGAATTACGGAGACTATCGTTTTGCGAAATTTTATAAGGTTTTGTTTGAAAACCATCTTTACAATATTTAAAGTCAGATGCTCAATTGAGTTTGACGAAAAGGATATGCCGGAGAAAGGCGTTTATGTTGCCAACCATGTTTCTTTCTTCGATCCGGTTTTGCTGTTTGCTTTTTTGCCGGGGGATCCGGTTTTTGCCCTAAACGGGCATTTGTACCGCAGCCGGCTGATCCGTTTTTTGATGAAAACAGCCGATATCATGCCCTTTAACCCCATTGAACCCGGTGACATCAAAGAGCTGATTGCCAAAGTGGACAGCGGGCGTTTGTGTGTGATTTTTGCCGAAGGACGGGTGACGGAAAGCGGTGGTTTGATGAAAATTTATGAAGCGCCGGGGTTGGTTGCCGACAAGTCGGGAGCGCCGCTCATTCCGGTTTGGATTGAAGGACCGCAATATGGTTATTTTTCCAAAACCAAAGGCAAGCTGCCTCATCGTCCGTTGCCCAAAGTGCGGGTGATTGTCGGACGACCGCGCTCCTTTAAGCTAAAAGATGAACTCCGCCGTCAGCGCGATCACATCAGTAATGAAGTGTATATGATTTTGCGCGAAATGAGTTTTGAAGTTCGTTATAATCCGGATATTTCGCTTTTTGCCCAACTGATGAAAACCGCCAAAGTGCACGCCAAAAAAGGCTTGTTTCGGCGTCCGAAGTTTGTTGAGGACATTCAGCGCAAACCACAGTCTTACCGCGACATTATCATCAAGTCTTTCGTGCTTGGAAAATATTTGAAGCGGCGGACGGAGCCGGAAGAACATGTGGGCTTGTTTTTGCCCAATTCGGTTGCCGCGCTGTGCAGCTTTTTCGGGCTGACGGCTTACGGCAGAATTCCGGTTATGCTCAATTTTTCTGTCGGTGCCCAAAACATGGCGTCGATGTGCAAGACGGCACAGGTGCGAATCGTGGTGACGTCACTGGCTTTCATCAAAACCGCCAAAATGGAAGAAGCGGTGAAGATGATGGAAAAAAACGGCGTGAAGATTATTTATTTGGAAAAAGCTGCCAAAGAAATCGGCTTGTGGGATAAGATCAACGCTTATTTGCGCTACAAAATTAAACGCGTGCCGATTAAAAAAGGCGGAAACCGTAAGGCAGTGATTTTGTTTACTTCCGGTTCGGAAGGCGCGCCGAAAGCCGTTGTTTTGAGCCATGCAAACATCATCTCCAACATCAAGCAAATGTCGGCGATTGAAACCATCAACGTGACCGATACGGTGTTTAATGCTCTGCCGATGTTCCATAGCTTCGGTCTGGTGGTGGGCACTTTGTTCCCGTTGTTTGAGGGAGCCAAGCTGTTTTTGTATCCGTCGCCTTTACACTATCGTGTGGTGGCAGAAATCGTTTACGAGATCGGCGCCTCAATTATGTTCGGAACCGATACTTTCTTCCGCGGTTACGGACGTATTGCCCACCCGTTCGATTTTCATAATATTCGTTTTATGTTCGGTGGCGCGGAAGCCGTTAAGCCCGATACGCGAAACATATGGATGGAGCGGCTCGGCATTCGGGTGCTGGAAGCATACGGCGCTACAGAATGTTCGCCGGTGGTGAGTGCCAATAACCGTATTTTTAACCGCTTTGGCTCCATCGGCAAACTTTTGCCGGCGATAGAGTACAGAATTGATCCCGTGCCGGGTATCGAAAAAGGCGGCGAGTTGGTGGTGCGCGGACCTAACATTATGATGGGGTATATCATGCCCGACAATCCGGGGGTGTTGGTGCCGCTTAAAGACGGTTGGTATCACACCGGAGACGTGGTGGAAATTGATGAGATCGGGTTTGTTTATATTCGGGATCGGATCAAACGTTTTGCCAAAATCGGCGGGGAAATGGTTTCCTTAAATGCGGTGCATGAAATGGTATGCAAAGCCTATGAGGTCGATGGCGAATTTCAGTATGGCGTGGTGGCGGTGCCGCATGAAAGCAAAGGCGAGCAGATTGTGTTGGCAACCAACAACCGCAATGTGACGCAAGACGGGCTGCATGCCTATATCAGGGCCAATGCCATGTCGGAGTTGTTTTTGCCGAGAATGATCCTGTATATGGACAAGCTGCCGGTTTTTGCCACCGGTAAGGCCGACAATGTAACTTTGAAAAAACTTGTCTTAGAAGAAATGGCCAAATAGGGCGGCAAGGACGCTCTGTGCGGCAATGCTTTGGTTGGCAAACGAATTGCGAAGGGCTTGTTCATGATATGATCCGTTAAACAGAATCCATATCTATTGAAAAAGGCAACAGCGTTGCGTTTGCGTTGAAGGCGGTTTGGTAAACCGGTTTATCAAAAAAAAAGGAGTTTGGAACTCCTTTTTTTGTGTTTTAACGAAACCGGCTCTTGCTTTTCTTGAGAAAGATATTTATCGTATCGGTATGTTTCAGCAAATAATACAGGAGAAAAATTATGCAGAAATCTGTTTTGTGTCTGTTGCTTGCCGCAAGCTTGATCAGCGGATGTGCAACCGATCCGTACACGGGCGAGAGCAAAGTGTCGAAAACGGCATGGGGGACGGGTATCGGTACGGTGGTTGGTGCCGGTGTCGGCGCTTTGGTCGGCGGAGAAAAAGGAGCGTTGATCGGTGCCGGAATCGGTGCTGTTGGCGGTGCTTCTGCCGGCGGATATATGGATTTGCAGGCACGCAAACTACGACAGGAACTTGTCGGCACCGGTGTTCGGGTTGCGGTTTTGGAAAACGGACAAATCCAACTTTTGATGCCAAGCAATATTACTTTCGATTTTGATTCCGCTGTTTTTAGAACGGGTTTTAACCGTACGCTTGATTCGGTGGCTAAGGTGCTGACGGAATATGATAAAACGAAAGTGATTGTTTCCGGCTATACGGATAATGTCGGCAAAGCCGCCTACAATAACGCACTTTCGCTCAAACGGGCGCAGGCCGTGGCAAACTATTTGGTGTTGCGTGATGTTTCGCCGGAAAGAATCAGTGTTTACGGCTATGGTTCTCAGTATCCCATCGCTTCCAACAAAACAGATGCCGGTCGTGCGCAGAACCGTCGGGTGACGATTACTTTACAGAAGATATAGTATCGCTTTTGAGGGAGAATGCCGCTTTTGTGCGGCATTCTTTTTGTTGTCGGCAAAACATAAGCCTGCATACCGTTTGAGCAAACGGGGGGCGGTGCGAAGAAAAAAATGCCATGCGGATATAAACGCAATATCTATTGAACCTGCCGCTGTTTGTGAATATCTGAAATGATGTATCGTAACATTGAGCAAAGGATGAAAAATTATGAAAAAAGCATCTGCACTGATTATGTTTACTTTGCTGGCAACGGTGGGATATTTTATCGGCAATGCGGTTGCCAAAAGCAAAATGTCTACAGATCGGAATGCTTCGGACGGTGTGCTGGTGGTTGAAGAAACTTATGGCGTTGCCGTTCCCGTTCAGGGCAATATGTCCGCCGCCGCTCAAAACAACGGATCTTCTTCCGTTGATGTCAATGCGGGCAAAACGACTCATGCCGATAAGGCTGCTTCTGCCGTGCCGATGGTTGACAGCAAGGCACCCACCGACGGCGACGATGTGATGGTTGTCGAAACCGTCAATGAAGAAGGCTATGTTGACGAATAATCAATTATTAAGCAGACTTTCTGCCTCAAACGCCCCTCAAAGGATTTTTCCCCCAACCCCTTGTCCTTTGAGGGCTTTTGGGGTGGTGAAGACAATCAAAAAAGCCTCGTGATAAACGAGGCTTTTTTGATATGGCTTATCGGAAAGTGTAGCGGATGCCAAACGAATATTCGTTCATATGATCCAAGCCGTCAACACGGTCAATTTTGATGTAACGAGCCAGCAGTCTGGTTGACCAGTTCTCGTTGATATGATAAGTCAGTCCGCCGCCAAAGCGATATCCCCAGCCGCGGTCGTTATGGTCTTTTGAAAAGCGAAAATCGTGCTTAAACGAATATTCTCCGAGACCAAAGGTTGCCGTCGGTGCCAACCGTCCGTCGCAGCCAAGCGGCAGATAGGCCATGAGATCGAGGCCGTATGCCTGAAAACTGGTGCTTTTGAGGTTTGACGGTGCAGCAAACTTGTGTTTGTCGGCATATTGATAAAAAAGTTCGGTGCCGAAATATTTGTTGTAGACCGATCCAAGGTTGAGCGAGCCGGCGTTGTGATATGTGTGCGTGCCGTCTGCCCGAACTTCTCCGTATGCATAATTGGCGCCGATATACGGTTTGTAGTTGTTTTCAATGGCGTTGGCGGCAGCCGTGTTTAGGCAGATACCGGCAGCCAGCAGTATGGCTGTGTTTATTTTTTGCATTTTTGTTCCTTTCTTTAAGACTTTTTAATATAATCTACGCTAGGATTTAAGAAAGTAAAGTGAAAAGTGGAATTATTCCGCAAAGGAGTGAGTTATGGAAGAACGAAAATCGCAGTCCGGCTATACCCTGATTGAGTCGATTATGTTTATCGGTGTTGTTTCGATGTTGGCAATAGCCGTGATATCTCTGATCAACAGTATGCTTGACAAATACAGAATGAGCCGAGTTACCCAGCAGATTGTGGATTTGCAAAAAAATATCGATTTTCGTTTCTCTTCGGCAGAAAATTTCGAAAATCTGAAAGCCAAATTGCTAACGGATGAAAGCATCGTTCCGGGAGATATGGTGGACGGAACAAAGATTCGTCATGCCTATAAAGGTCCCGTGACAATCAGGAGCCGGCAAAGCCACAGTGTTTATGAGGTGATGTTTGGGGAGCTGCCGTATCATGCCTGTACGGAATTGGCGATGATCGACTGGATGACCGGTTACAATTCGCATCTGGTGCATATTAAAATTAACAGCAAATTTTTTACATGGCAGGGGAAAAAACAAGGTAAATTGCCGATGGAATATAGTGCCGCGTTGGCAGCTTGCCAAGATAATCGTAATAATGTCATTATTTGGCAGTTTCAGTAAATCTTTACCGTATCGTTGAAATCTGGGTTCAAAATGATTTTTTGCTTGAAGAAAATAATTGAAATTTATATATAATTGGCTATATGAAACCGATTGTAAAAATATAAACTTGAATAGGAGAGATAAAATGGTTGAAACGTCTGTTATTCTGCCTCCCGATTATAGACCTTCGGCAGATGAGGAATATATGAATGAAATGCAGATCGAATATTTTCGCCAAAAATTGCTGGAATGGAAAAAATCTCTTCTTGCGCAGTCGAAGGACACGTTGGAAGAACTGCGTCAGGGAGGGCTGAACCAGCCCGATGAGCTGGATCGGGCCTCTATGGAAACAGACAAAGCGCTTGATTTGCGTACCAAAGATCGTGCCCGTAAGCTAATCAGCAAGATCAACGACGCATTGAAACGGATTGAAGACGGTACCTATGGCTACTGCGAGGAAACCGGAGAACCGATCGGGGTTGAGCGGTTGGAGGCCAGACCGGTGGCTACGCTTTCCATCGAAGCTCAGGAACGCCACGAAAGAATGGAAAAAACCTATAGCGAAGACTAAACAAAACCATGGAAAAAAAAGACTTTATACTTGCTTCGGCTTCCCCCCACCGGCTGGCTCTGTTAGAACAGGTGGAGCTATGCCCGAAGCTGGTTTGTCCGGCAGACATTGACGAGAGTGTCCGGCGCTTTGAAACCCCTTCGCGCTATGTTAAAAGGATGGCGCAGGAAAAGGCTCGTCGCGTGGCTGCTTTGCATTCGGGCGAAAACATACTGGCGTGCGATACGGTGGCCGTGGTCGGACGCCGGATTTTGCAAAAAGCCGGCAGCGACGAAGAACAGAGGCAAGTGATGCGTTTGGTTTCGGGGCGTGCCAGCCATGTGCTTTCCGCCGTTTGTTTGATTGATAAAAACGGCAGAGAGGCCTTGCGTTTTTCCGATTCCAGAGTCATCACCAAAAGGCTTTCGGAAGAAGAAATTGAACGCTATGTTGCAACCGGAGAGTGGAAAGGATGCAGCGGGTATAAAATTGAAGGACGTTTTGCCGGCTATGTCCGCAGAGTTGTCGGTTCTTATTCCGGCATTGTCGGGCTGCCGCTGTTTGAAACGCAGAACTTACTGAACGGAGCGGGAATTAGATGACAATAGATACCATTGTTTATGATAAAAATTCGACTGTGACGGGGATTGCGGCACTTGAAAACGGTTGCCCCGTAGAGCTGGAAATTATTACGGGCAGACAAGCCATCAGCGGTAATGTGTATTTGGGAAAAATTAGCAAAAAGGTGATGTTGGCAGGAGCCAAGGAAGGCTTTTTTGTTAATCTTGGTGACGGTCTTGAAGGTTTTTTAAATGCCGAGGAAAACGGTTTGGCAGATGTGAAGCTAACCGAAGGACAAAGTATCGTGGTGCAGGTTTCGCAAGAAAAAAGAGCGGAAAAACACGCGCGCTTGGTGCGTTCGGTACAGCTGGCAGGGCGCTATTTGGTATATTGTCCCTATCGTTTGCGGGTGGAGGCTTCCGCTAAAATCGAAGATAAGCACACTCTGACAGAATATATGGAAAAGGTCAAAGAAAACGTCACCGGTCAAGAAGGGTGGATTTTGCGCACGGCCTCGGTGCAGGCTGATTTTGCCGAAGTGGAAAAAGAGATGAAGGAACTGCGTGAGATTTTTGAAAACATCCGCAAAAAAGCACGCAGCGAGCAAGCCCCTTGCTTGCTTTATGCCAAGCCCGATTCCCTGTTTGAACATTTGGCACTTCGCGCCGAAAAGCTAAACAAACTGGTGACCAACAGCCGCAATATCGAAAAAGAAGTCAAAGCCCTTTATGGTGATGCCTTTACCATTGAAATTTGCCAGAACCCGTTTGAAGAATGCGGGATTGATGAGGTTATTGCCCAAGCCTTGGAAAAAGAAGTTGTTTTAAAAGGCGGCGGACGGATCAGCATTGAGGAAACACGGGCTTGCACAGCCATTGATGTGGACAGCGGCAGAGATGTCGGCGGTGGTGCGCTGAACAGAATCAATGAAGAGGCCGCATATGAAATTGCCCGACAAATCCGCTTGCGGAATCTGGCGGGAAAAATTGTAATCGATTTTGCCGGTCATTCTGACTATAAATATATTAAACCGCTGCTGGAAATTTTGGAACAGGAATTGGCCAAAGACAGCCAGAAAAATCATATTGCCGGTCTGAGCCGTGCGGGTTTGGTTGAAATTATCCGTGTTCGGAGACGCCCGCCGCTTTCGGAATTGATGACGGAAGAATGTGCCGTTTGCTGCGGTACGGGGCGGGTGGAAAAAGGAGCGTGAAAATGGGGGAAATTTTAAAAACTTGCCGTTGCCCGATCTGCGGAAAGGTTGCGCCGGCGGGGAAATATCGCCCCTTTTGCTCCAAACGCTGTGCAGACATAGACCTCGGTAACTGGTTAAACGAAACTTATTGTGTGGAAGCGGAAGAAATAGATGATCAGGATATTGAGGCTTTGGAAGAATTGGTTTCTCGCGGCAATGATGACGGTGAAAGCTAGCTTTTGTTAAATTGTTTTAGTCGGTGATTTTTGTTTGTCATCGGCTTTTTTTTGCCCTTTTGAAAAGCTTGCGTGGGGTACGCTTTACCAAGACTTGCGGTGTGATGACAGTGAAAGCTAGCTTTTATTAAAATTGTTTTAGTCGGTGATTTTTGTTTGTCATCGGCTTTTTTTGCCTTTTGAAAAGCTTGCGTGGGGTACGCTTTGCCAAGACTTGCGGTGTGATGACAGTGAAAGGTACTTCCGCCATTATATATATCTTTCGGTTAATCGGGGAATGCTCTATTAGCCGTCAAGATACAAAAAATCCCAAGCGTCGGCTTGGGATTTTTTGAGAGTGTTCATCTTAACGGCGTCTGAGAAACGAGGGAATATCCAAGTTGACCTGCTCATCTTCGCTGTCGGTAAAAGACGGCGTTACCGGTTCCTGATAATGTTCGGTTTCCATTTTCTTCTTGCGGTTGCGCTTGGCTATGGAAAAGCCGGTGACGCGTTCAATGAGGGTCGGTGTATATTCTTCTTCGTCGCTGACAATCAATTTTTCGACAGGTTCTTCTTTTGATGAGGCGAAAAGCTGCGGATTGTGTCCGAATAATTCCGGCTCTTCTTCAACCATACGAGGCGCGCTTTTGGCGCTGAAAGTACTGCCTTGGTTGGAAATGAGACTTTCGAGCTGAGCGTCGACATCGCTAAATTCGCTTTTATTTAAGATGGCATTGAACAGAGAGGACGCTTTGGGCATATCGCTCATGGAAGAAGGGGCGCGAGATTGCGGATCGGCAAACATTTCCGGTTCTTCTTCTTGGCGGATTGTCGGCTCCGGTTTTTCTTCCGCCGTGGGAATTTCTTCCGCCGATTCAACCATTGGTTCGGTTTCTTCTTCTTGTTGCAGGGCTGAGCTATCTTCGTTTTCCTCTATGTCGTCAGGCAAAGTGGCTGCAAATTTTTTGAGGTTGGAATCTATCTCCTCATTGGGGGTTATCGGAATAATGGGGGCATCGGAAAAGCTATCTTCTATGTAGTTGGTCGGCTTTGGCTGCGGTTTGCTTTTCGGCATTTCCGCCCGTCCGCCTTCAATGCCGGTGGCAACAATGGAAACCCGAATTTTGCCGGCAAGGCTTTCGTCAAAGCTGGAACCAAAGATGATATTGGCATCTTCGTCCACTTCTTCTTTAATGCGGTTGGCGGCTTCGTCAATTTCAAACAAGGTGATGTCCATGCCGCCGGTGATGTTGATCAGCACCCCTTTGGCTCCTTTCATGTTGCTGTCGTCAAGGAGCGGGTTGGACAAAGCCTGTTCGGCGGCTTTGATTGCACGGTCATCGCCTTCTGCTTCTCCCGTTCCCATAATGGCTTTGCCTTTATCTTCCATAATGCTTTTGATGTCGGCAAAGTCGAGGTTAATCAGCCCCGGCATCATCATCAGATCGGTAATTGAACGAACCCCGTCATAAAGCACATTGTCTGCCATCACGAACGCATCTGCCAAAGTGGTGTTTTTATCGGCAATTCGGAACAAATTTTGGTTGGGGATGATAATAATGCTGTCTACGGCAGAGGTGAAGTCGTTGAGTGCTTCTTCGGCAATTTGGTAACGGCGGCGCCCTTCAAATTGGAATGGTTTGGTGACAACGCCGATGGTGAGAATGCCTTTTTGTTTGGCAATGCGAGCAACAACGGGCGCTGCGCCGGAACCGGTACCGCCTCCCATGCCGGCCGTAATGAATACCATGTTGGCGCCTTCCAATTCTTTTTCGATTTCTTCTTCCGCTTCTTCGGCGGCTTTGCGTCCGACTTCGGGGCAGGCACCGGCACCCAAACCACGAGTGGTTTCAACTCCGAGCTGAATTTTTCGTCCCGATTTTGAGTTGGCAAGAGCCTGAGCATCTGTATTAGCGACAATAAAATCAACGCCTTCAAGATTTTTGACGATCATATTGTTAACGGCATTACCGCCGCCGCCACCGACTCCGATAACCGAAATACGTGGTTTTAAGGTGATCATGTTGGTTTCCGGTACTGCTAATTTTATCGACATTGCTCGCTCCCAAAAGTATTGTGCATATTCAGTTTTATTATACAATATTTGAAAAGTGCTTAAGGTTTCGTTACTAAAGCGTCATTTTTTTCGTTAATTTGTCAAAAGTTTTGTTTCAGCCAATTTAAAATCCGCTTAAAACGTCCGCCTTCCGTTCCCATCGGTTTGCTGATAATTTTGTTTGGCTTACGTTCGGTATAGTTGATGACAAACAACAGCAGCCCGATGACGGAAGAAAATGCCGGAGACTGCAATACGGGGTAGTTTGAGATGTCGAGCATATTGGCAATGTTGCGTGGTCTTCCCAAACGAACTTGTTTGTCGAGGATCATGGCCGCCACTTCGCGCATTCCGGACAACAGCGATCCGCCGCCAGTCAGCACAATGCGGTGGCTGTTAATGTCTTTTAAGCCGTGGTCTGCCAGTTTGTTGTTGACGAGTTCAAACATTTCTTCCACCCGCGGGGTAATAATGCTGATCAGCTCCGATTTCGGCACCTGCTTGATTAGGCTGTCGTCTTCTTCTCCGACCGGATAGACATTGATGGTTTCGTTTTTGTCCTGCGATGTCATGAAAGCGCAGCCGTGCAGGGTTTTTAGGCGTTCGGCATGGGTAAACGAAGTGGTCAGTCCCCAAGCGATGTCGTTGGTTATGTTGTTGCTGCCGACACCGATGGAGCTGAAATAGACCGGATGCCCGTGTTTGAAACTGGAAATACTGGTGGTGCCGCCGCCAATGTCGATGACGGTGGCGCCCAGTTCTTTTTCGTCATCAACCAAACACGCAAGCCCCGAAGCATAGGAAGAAAGTGCTTTTTCGGCAATTTCCAAATGCGAATTGTCGAGCACCGTTTTGACATTGCGGTACATAATTTCCGGCACCAAACCGAGCAGCACGTCAACGGAGAGGTTTTCGCCGTAAAGATTGCGCGGATCGTTGGTTTCTTCGCCAAAGTCGAGCCGGTAGCCGGTTGGCAGACAGTGAATAAGCTCATTGTTTTCGACATTGATTTTGTTGATGCCTTTTTCAATGACTTTTTTGATGTCTGTTTCCGAGACGGGCTTTGATTTGTTTAAGTTGATTGCCGAGCGTTTGATGTTGCTTTTGACCCGATCTCCGGAAATGTTGACAATGATGCGGCTGACGCGTTCGTTGGCCATTTGTTCGGCAGCCTCCACGGCGTCGCAGACAGAGTATGTGGCCTGTTTGATGTCGGTAATGATGCCGTTTTTGATGCCCTTGGAGGCATTGTAACCATAACCGGCAATGCTGATTTTTTGATCGCGACTGATGCGGGCAATAACGCAGCAGACTTTGGACGAGCCGATGTCCAAAGCGGCAATGGTGGTCAATCGGTTAAATGAATGAGTCACTTTCTGTAGCCTTTCGCTGTCAAATGTTACTTTCGTATTCGTTGCCCAAAGTCAGATGTTCTTCGTTTGGGGCGTTGCGTAGTTTTACCAAAACTTTATTGGCAAATCTTAAATCAATGATGGTTAATTTACGTTTAAGAAGTCCTTGTGTTTTGTTTAATTTTAGCAATTTTTTCCAAGCTTTGTCCATATTTTTGGCAGGCAGTTTGACGGTGATGCCGTTTTCGACGTCGTCAAGAATGAGATTCCATCGGCGGTCGGAAATGAAGTTGGCAACTTTGATGCGCGGGTAAATATCTTTGTCGCTTTCGATAACCGCCAGCAGTTTGTTCAGATGTTCCGGCGCGCCGCGTCCGACAATCAACAGCACCGGATGCGAGGGAATAAAATCGGCATGAATGACCGCGCCGTCGGTATCAATCGGATAAAAAGCGTTGTTAATTTGCCATAAGGAGCGCACATGCCGTTCCTGAAGATTGATTTTGAGCAGGTTGGGCAGATAAGAGCGGCTGACGGTTGCCGATTTTACCCATGGCAGCTGCTCCAGATCGTTTTTCATCTGCCGAATGTCCAGACGGAGAATGTTGTCGCCGCGGCGGGTGTTGACTATGTTGTGAATTTCCTCAAGGGCGGTTTTGTGGCGCCCGTAGACGAGAATATCGTCGACCGTAAAACCAAAATAGGAGGTAAAGCCGTAAAAATAGTCGGAGAGAGAGTTTAGCTTTTGCGTAACCAGATTGTTTTTGGCTATGACCATGCCGGCAGAGGCAAAACCAAGTAAAACCAGCAGCAAAATATTGCCGATCAGACGATAGGGCCAAAGCTGGGGAAGATAGATCCGTTTGTCGGCGACAACCGTCGGCGCGGCGGTGGGGGCTGTCGGTGTGCTGATTGTCATTATTTTTCCGTTCCCAGTCTTTTGACTTCCCACTCAAGCGTAATCAAAGTTTGTTGCTGCACTTTTTGAACAATCATTTCTCCCAAAGTTTCAATATCTTTGGCGGTGGCGTTGCCGGAGTTGATCAGAAAATTGCAATGCTTTTCGGAAACTTTGGCTCCGCCGACGCTCAGTTCCGCGCAACCGGCTTTCTTGATAAGTTCCCACGCTTTCAGACCTTTGGGGTTTTTGAAAGTGGAACCGGCGGTTTTCTGGTTATATGGTTGGCGGGTTTTGCGAAATTGATGATGTTCATCGAGCAGACGTTCAATGTTTTCCCGAGATGAAAGTTCGGTTTTAAAGGTGATGGAAAGAATGATCCAGTCGTCGGGAAACAGGCTGCTGCGATAAGACAAACCGAGATCCGCCACGGTAACAGTCTGAATTTTTCCTTCGCCGTTGACAATGCGGGCGCTTTGTATCACGTCGCTGACTTCTCGTCCGAAGCAGCCGGCATTGGTTTTGACCGAACCACCGATAACTCCGGGGATGGAGCAGAGAAATTCGAGCCCGCCCAGATTGTGCTTCAGCAAATATTTTTTGAGCGATATGTTGCGAAAACCGGCGCCACAGGTGATGGTGCCCTCGCCGAGGACAACGTTTTGAAAGTTGCGATTGTCCAGTTTGATGACCACGCCGGGGATGCCGCCGTCCCGAACCAAAAGGTTGGAACCGCCGCCGATGAGGCAGACGGGAATGTTATGCGGTTTGTTACGCAAAAAATGGGCAAGATCTTCGTCATCTTCCGGAAGGTACATCACTTCGGCATTGCCGCCTACGCCAAACCATGTATGACGCGCCATGCTGATGTTTTGCAGGTAGCGTCCGCGGACGGCGGGCAGAAGCTTAATGAGAGGATCTTTTGCTTGCGGCATTTTGAAAGGAACACGAAACATTTTTATTTCTCCGTCTGTCGTTTGGCGGCAGGAACAAGAATTTTGTTTTCGATTAAGTCGGCAAACCGCACGGCGGCATCGGTAATGGCAAATTTGGCGGTGCTTTCCGCCATGGTTTTCAAAGCGGCGGGATTTTGCATCAGATCGTTTAAGACCGAGGCGAGAATGGTTGGCGAAAAGTCTTTTTGCGCAATGACAATGCCGGCTTTGTTGGTTTTAAATTCTGCGGTGTTTGACGTTTGGTGATCGTCGGCAGCGGAAGGCAGCGGAACCAGTATGGCAGGAATGCCGGCGGCGGCAATTTCCGAAACCGATGAGGCGCCGGCTCGGGAAATAATCAGATGCGTTTGCGCATAAAGTTCCGGCATATTGTTGAAAAAGTGAGAAAGTTCTAATGTGCATTTGCTCCCTTGATAAGCCTCGCGAAGGTTATTGATGTCTTCTCGGCGGCATTGTTGCGTTAAGTAAATGCGTTTTTGCTGTTTGGGAGCAAGTGTGGCTATTGCTTGGGGAAGCACTTCCGCAAACACTTTGGCACCTTGAGAACCGCCCAGCACAAGCAGGTTGAACGGCAGAGTTTTTCCAGCTTTGGGATAAGGGTGGTGATAGAGCTCGGCAATGGCTTTGCGAATTGGCATACCTGTTTGTACCGTTTTGCGGCCGGTCGGCGCATATTTGGTTTTTTTGAAACTGGTTGCAACGGTGGAGGCATAGCGCCCGAGAAAACGGTTGGTGCGGCTCATAATGGAGTTTTGTTCGTGGATGATGAGGTCGATACCCAGCAGTATGGCCGCCATGGAACAGGGAAAAGAGGCGTAGCCGCCAAAACCGACAACACAGGCAGGGTGTTCTTTTAACAACAGGCGCATACATTGCAAAATGCCAACGGCGGTTTTAAACAAGCTCTTGATTTTAAACCATTTGGATTTGCCCATAATGGCTCCTGACCAAACCGCACGGTTGGGAATTTTGCCCAGTGTGCCGCTATAGTTGTTTAAGCCACGCTTGTCGGTAACAAGCATCAATCGGTAGCCGCGGCAGGAAAGTTCTTCCGCCAGAGCTTCTGCCGGATAGATATGTCCGCCGGTGCCGCCGGCAGTCAGGATAATCAGCGGTTGTTTGCTTTTTTTTGTTTTAGATGTCATCTTTGTCCTCCGCATGAACGTTTTTGCGTGTGATGGCCAAAAGCATACCTATGCCGATGGCTGTAGCCAGTATTGACGAACCGCCGTAGGAAATAAACGGCAAAGTCATACCCTTGGTAGGCATGAGGTGCAAGGTTGAAGCCATATTGATAATAGATTGTAACCCAAAAGAGGCAGCTAGTCCAGAGGCCGATAAAATAATAAACAAGTTGTTGTCTTTGCAAGAAATAATCATTGTTCTGATGACAATGACCATATACAAAGAAACAATCGCCAAACAGAGAAATACGCCATATTCTTCTGCCGCCACCGCATAGATGAAGTCGGTATGCGCATCGGGAATGCTTGAGCGAACAACGCCTTCTCCGGGGCCGCGCCCAAACAAGTTGCCGCTTTGAAAAGCCTCAAGAGATTTTTTGACCTGATAGCTCAATTCGCTTCCCGAAGCAAGGAATTGGTGAATACGGATTTGGAAGTGGGGAAAAACAAAATAGGCGACAAAACCGGAGCAGATAACGATTAGCCCGAAAACACCAAGCAACAGCAGCGGCATACCGTTTAAAAAAAACTGAAACAGCCAAACGGCCGTAATGACCATGGTCATGCCGATGTCCGGTTGGCAAAAAATCAGCAGCGCGGTAAACGAAAACAGCGAAAAAGACAGCAACTTTCCGGGAAATTCGGGATGTCGCCGCTCGCCGTCGAGCAGCCAAGCGGTGGTGACAATAAAAAAGGGCTTAACAAACTCGGAGGGTTGCAAAGAAAAGCCGCAGATGAGCAGCCAGCGAGCAGCTCCTTTGTTGGCTTCGCCGAAGAAAAAAGTGCAGATCACAAGGGTGGCGGCAGCCAGATAGCCAACCAGCGAAAGCCGGCGGATAAATTTGAGCTTTTGCATGGAAAGGGCAATCATGATCATATAGGCCATGGGTGCGAAAAAGAAGTGGCGTTTGATGAAGTGATAGTTGTCAAAGCCGATCCGTGTTGCCACGGCAGGGCTGGCGGAAAAGGTCAGCAGCATGCCCAGAATGATTAAAATGCTGACGCAGCTTAAAAGCACTTTGTCAACGGTCCACCACCAGTTGGCAATAAGATTGCGGTTGTTGTGTGAAAAAAACATCATCGGCATTCTCTGTTAAAAAATGAGCGAAGCAAGACCGATAACGGCAGCGATGACGGCAACAATATGAAAGCGGGCGACAACCGTGGTTTCTTTCCAACCCAGCTGTTCAAAATGGTGATGGATCGGTGCCATCAAAAAAATGCGGGTTTGCTTGTGTTTGTACCAAAAAACTTGGATGATGACCGAAAGAGCCTCGATAACGAACACAAAGCCGATGACGGCAAGCAAAATTTCGTGTTTGGTCATGATGGCAACGGTACCGAGCAAAGCTCCCAAAGCCAGTGAACCGGTATCTCCCATAAACACTTTGGCAGGCGCGCAGTTAAACCAAAGAAAGCCCAGACAGGCACCGGCGGCAGCGGCGCATACGACGGCAACTTCTCCGCATTCGGGGATAAACAGGCTATGCAGGTTGACGGTTTCGGGAAAAGCAGTGACGAAAGCAAGGCAGGCAAAAGCACCGAAGGCAGTCAGACACAGACCGCCTGCCAGTCCGTCCAGCCCGTCACTTAAGTTAACCGCATTGGATGCACCGGCAATGACAATCATGGCAAAAGGCAGGTAAAACCACCACAAATTGAAAACGTGGTTGATATAGGGAATCGCCAAGCTAAAACGCAGGTTTTCGGGCAGTCGGTCGGTTATCAGCCAGACCACGACAAAAGCGGTGACAAATTGCAGCAGGAGTTTCATTTTGGCCGTCATGGCATCGGGGGTGTGTTTTTTGACCTTGACATAGTCGTCGGCAAAACCGGCGGCGCCAAAAACAAGAACAACCGCCAGACAGAGCCAGACAAACAGGTTAGAGAGATTGCACCACAGCAAAGACGAAACGCTGATGGCAGCCAAAATGAGAATGCCGCCCATGGTGGGAGTGCCTTTTTTAGTCAGCAGGTGACTTTGGGGACCGTTTTCGCGGATCGGTTGCCCCAGCTTTTGGCAGCCGTGCAAAAAGGCGATAAACTTGTTGCCGCAGGCCAGCGTTAGGGCAAGAGCGGTCAGAAAAGCAGCCAAAATACGGGGTAAAAGCATCAGCTCAGATGAAAATATAGCGGCAAACATCGACATTATCCTTAAAGAAACGAAATTTCTTTTATAAAATAGGCGGAATATATAAAAATTTGATTAAAATATACGGATAAAATTGAGCGGAAGTATCTTGAATTAGAGTTGTTGTCCATTATTTAAATTTTTATTTAATTGAGGCATGGCAGAAGAAGGGTGCGGATATGAGCAACAACGGCAAAAACAAATATACGGGCGGTTTGGGGATTCTGGTTTTGGCAGGGTTGCTTGTGGTGGGCTATTTGTTTTGGCAACACGGCGAAAAGGTGCCGCCGGCGGAAGAAAACCTTGTTGAGCGCACCATTTCGGCAGCTCCGCTGATTGAGCGCGAAGTGCAGGTCAGGAAAGAATATATCGGTTATGTGATGCCGATCAATGATGTTAACGTGCGTCCGTATATCAGCGGTTTTGTTCATGAAATTCGGGTGAGGGGAGGCGCGGAAGTGAAAGTCGGCGATGTGATGGTGATTATTGATCAAGCCGAATACAAGGCCAAACTTGATGCGGCGGCGGCAGCGGCGGCACAGGCAAAAGCAGACTTAAATAACCGTAGCATTTATTATCAGCGAATGCGCAAAGCCGGTGTGCGGGCGGTGTCCAAAACGGAGCTGGACAATGCCGAAGCCGCGTTTTTATCGGCGCAAGCGGCTTGGCAACAAGCCGAGGCGTCTCGGACGGCGGCACAGGTCAATTACGACTATACGGTGATTAGGGCGACAATTGACGGAATGGTCGGCAACGTGCCGCTTTCCAAGGGAGACTATGTGTCGCCGGAAAAGGTGTTGCTGTCGGTGATACAGTATGATCCGATCCGTGTTGTGTTTTCGATTACCGACAAAGACTATTTGGAAGAAATTGGCAAGCCGCAGATGTTTGCGGGAGAAACTCTGGGGTTGAAATTGGCAGACGGCAGCATCTATCCGCAGACGGGCAAAGTTGCCTATGTTGACAACAGCATTGATAAAAACACCGATTCAATAGCGGTTTATGCCGATTTTGCCAATCCGAACAAGCAACTTGTTGCCAATGCTTACGTTAACGTTTGGTTGGAGAAAAAATATCGGGGCATGGTGGTGCGCAAAGATTGGGTCTATCTGGAGCCGAACGGCAGTTATATTTATGTGGCAGGCGCAAACGGGGTGGTCAAGACGGCGGTTGATATTTTGAGCGAATATGGCAATGACGATTATATTCTCAAAAACACGTTTACGCTCGGTGAACATATTGTGCTGGACAAGATGAGCGCAAAAGACGAAGGGCGTCGGTTTAAGATTGTGATGGAGGGTACCGTAGCGGCAGGGAGGAAAGACTGATGTTTTCGGAATATTTTATTGTTCGCCCGCGGTTTGCCGGCGTTATCTCAATTATTATGGTGTTGCTCGGTCTGCTGGCCATTGCGGTGTTGCCGGTTTCCCAGTATCCGGAGATTACGCCGCCGCAAATTGTCGTCAGTACCGTTTATCCGGGGGCCGGTGCTCAGGTGGTGATTGACACGGTGGCGGTGCCGGTGGAAAATCAGATCAACGGTGTTGAAGATATGCTGTATATGACATCTAGTTCTAATGATGACGGCAGTTACAAATTGACAATCACCTTTAACATCGGGACCGATCCCGATATGGCTCAGGTTAAAGTGCAAAACCGTCTGAACAGAGTGATGTCGCAGTTGCCGGAAATTGTGCAGCGGCAGGGGTTGGAAGTGAGCACGCAGATGTCTAATATCTTGGCGCTCTTGGCATTGCGCTCACCGAAAAATACATATGATGACCTCTACTTGAGCAACTACGCCTACGCCTATTTGAAAAATCCGCTGTCGCGCGTGGAGGGTATCGGCGATGTGCAAATTTTTGGACCTCAGTATAGTATGCGCATTTGGTTGAATGCGGAAAAACTATCTTCGCTTGGGCTGAATAGTTCGGATATTGTGCAGATTATCGAAAGCCAGAACGTGCAGGCTTCCATCGGCGGAATCGGTACGGCACCAAGCCCCGCCGGCACCAATCAGGTTTTGTCGCTGACGGCCAAAGGGTTGCTCAACACGGTCAAAGACTTTGAAAATATGGTGGTAACAACCTCGGAAAACGGCGGTCTGGTGCGTTTGAAAGATGTGGCCAGAGTGGAGCTCGGCGCAGATACCTACGCCATGAATGCCAAGTTTGACAATGCGCCGGCGGTGATTATGGCTTTGAGCCAAACCCCCGGCTCCAATTCGCTTAACATTATGGATGATGTTGCTCGGCAAATTGCCGATTTGCAAAATTCGTTTAAAGAAGATATGGAGCTAAAAATTGCTTACGATTCCACGCTTTATGTTCGTTCTTCAATCGGCAGCATTATCGAAACCTTGCTGATTACCTTTGCGCTGGTTGTGTTGGTAACTTATGTCTTTTTGCAAAAAGCCAAAACCACCTTGATCCCGCTGATTACCATTCCGGTGTCGCTCATTGCCACTTTTGGCATTATCTATCTGCTGGGATTTGATATTAACATTCTGACGCTGTTTGCCATGATTTTGGCTATTGGGCTGGTGGTAGATGATGCCATTATCGTGGTTGAGCGAGTGCAGTATCTGATGGCTTTTGAAAAACTGGATTCTTATGCCGCCTCGGTAAAAGCCATGCGGCAGATCGGCAGTGCCGTGGTGGCTACCACCTTTGTGCTGTTGTCTATTTTTGTGCCGGTGGGACTGATGGCGGGCATCACCGGTAAGATTTATCAGCAATTTGCGGTGACCATTGCCACGGCAATTATTTTTTCGGCATTCAATGCATTAACGCTCAGCCCGTCGCTATGCGCCATTTTCTTAAAAGGAGAGCAAGCAGGTGAGGCGCATGGTTTTTTCAAGCAGTTTGATTATATGATTGATAAGATGAAGGAACATTATCTTGCCGCCGTGAGGTTTTTTTCTGCCAAATTGGCGGTTACGGCAGCGGTAACTGTCGGGCTTATTTTTCTTTTGGTGCTAGGCTTTCAATGGATGCCGACATCGTTTTTGCCGCAAGAAGATCAGGGAATTATTTTTGCCGATTTTCAGCTTGCGGATACAGCCAGTATCAACCAAACCGGCAAAGCCTTGGAAGAAGCAGCGCAAAAAGCCCTCAAAATTGACGGCGTGAGCTACTTTATCAGCGTTGCCGGCTACAGCCTTTTGGGAGGCACCGGAGAAAACGTGGCATTGGGAGTGATTGGGTTGGAACCGTGGGATCAGCGAGATTCTCCCGAACTTTCCATAGATGCCCTTATGTCGTCTTTGGCCCAAGCGACGGAAACCATAAAAAACGTGAAGATCAACTATTTTGCTCCTCCTGCTATTCCCGGCATTGGCAACAGCGACGGTTTATCGCTTGAGCTTTTGGCGATTAATCAAAATATCAGTTCAAATGAGATGTTTGAAAAATTGCAGCACTTCCTCCGCAAACTGAATGCCGATCCGGCGCTGGCTTATGCTTTTAGTCTTTATACCGCCGATACACCGCATATTTATCTTGATATAGATCGCACGAAGCTGGAGGCCTATCAGATACAGGTGGCAGATCTGTTTGCGGTGTTGCAAAACAACCTTGGCTCACGTTATGTTAATAATATTACTCTGACCGGACAGGTTAACAAAGTGATTATTCAGGCAGATTATGCCTACCGTGGCAAAGTGGCAGACGTCCCAAATATGTATGTGCGTTCAAGCAGCGGACAAATGATTAAAATCGGCAGTTTTGCCGATGTCAGAACCGTTATGCAGCCAAAAATCATAAACCGCTACAATCAGTATACGGATGCTTCAATCACGGCTTCTGCCGCCAAAGGAGTCAGCACCGGTACGGCAATTGAGGCCGTGGAAAAAACGGCAAAGGAAATTCTGGCGCCGAGAGATTACAAAATAGCATGGACGGGACTGAGCCTGCAAGAGGTGGAAACCGCCGGCTTGGTCGTTTTTCTGATTATGCTGGCCATGTTGTTTTGCTATTTGTTTTTGGTGGCATTGTACGAAAGCTGGATGTTGGCGTTTTCGGTTATGTTCTCTACCCTTTTTGCCATTTTGGGGGCGTTGATCGGCTTGCATATCATGAAACAGCCGTTGAGCATTTATGCCCAGTTGGGATTGGTGATGCTGATCGGGCTGGCGGCTAAAAATGCCATTTTGATTGTTGAATTTACCAAAGCTTACCGCGAAAGCGGCGAAAGTATTCTTGACGCTGCATTGAAAGGAGCATCGGAAAGGTTTCGCGCCGTGTTGATGACGGCATTGACTTTTATTTTGGGTGTGTTTCCGATGATTGTGGCAAAAGGGGCCGGTGCTTCAAGCCAGCTGGCCATCGGTACGTCGGTGTTTTTCGGCATGATTGCCGCAACCGTGGTCGGCATTATTTTTATTCCCGCTTATTTTGCTCTGTTTGAAACAATTAAGGAACGAATCAGCGCTTCCAAGGAGGGGCAAAAGAAGAAAAACGGCAGGAAAGGAGAAACGAGATGAACGGCAAAAGTTGGGCGTTGGTTTCTTTGTTGGCACTGGTCTCCTGTACGGTCGGTCCCGATTATGTGCGGCCGAAATTTTTTGACAATGAGCAGCAGTCCACTACCTTAAATAACGGTCAAGGAGATGATTTTCCGGTTTCCGTATGTTGGTATCGTCAGTTTGAGGATACCACTTTAAACAACTTGGTTGAACGAGCTCTTGCCGGCAGTCCGAATGTGCAGGTTGCCATACAGAAACTGAAACAGGCACGCTATGCCTTGATGATCAACAGGGCAGAATTTATGCCCCGACTGAATGCCGAAGGTGGTTATGAATATCATTATCTTGCTATCGGCAAAAATGCGCCAAGCATGACGGAAGATTATTATAAAGCGGGGCTTGATGCTTCGTGGGAAATTGATATTTGGGGCGGCGGACGTCGCCTGAACGAAGAATCGCGCGCGTTGATGCAGGCGGCTGCTCATCATTTGGTCAATGTCATGCTTTCGATAACGGGAGAAACGGCAAGTGACTATATTGCGTTGAAAACCGTGCAGGAGCAACAGCGCATTACCAAAGAAAACCTGCGTTTGCAGCAAGATATTTATCAAACCGTGAAAGAAAAATATGACAACGGGTTGGTCGATGCTTCGGCATTAAACCAAGCCGAGTTTGCGGTGCAAACAACCAAGGCTCTGTTGCCGGCATTGGAGCAGCAGGAAGAAAGCTACAAGAATGCGCTGGCGGTGTTGCTCGGCGTATTGCCAGGCAGCTTGAAAGAGTTGGAGCGGAACCAAAACAATCTTGTGAGGAGGAGGCTTTTTTTCCCTGTTGACAAGCTGTATCATTTTCCGCTTGCGGCCATTCGCAACCGTCCTGATGTGCAGATGGCAGAGAATATGTTGATTGCCAAAAACGCGGCCATCGGTCAGGCGGTGTCGGAGCTGTTTCCCAACGTGAGCATTGGCGGCGTTCTCGGGTGGCAGCCACGGCATTTTTCCGATTTTGCGTCTTCTTCTGCCGCCACATACGGCTTTATGCCGAAAGTTTCTTTGCCGTTGTTTCATTTCGGTCAGTTGATCAATCAGGTTAAACTTAACCGAGAAGTGAAAGAGGAATATGTTTATCTGTATAAAAACACGCTGCTCAATGCGGTGCAAGAGGTCAAAAACGCCACTGTTGCCGTGCGCAAAGAATATGAACGCAATCGGGCTTTGGCGCAGTCCGTGCGCAATATGCGGCAGGTGCTTTCTTCCATGCGTGACAAATATAAGGAAGGGTTGATAGAGTTTAGCGATCTGTTGATGACCGAGCAAAATCTGCTGACGGCACAAAACAATTTGGCAGCTTCAAACGGTGCCGTTTATCGTAACATCATCAGTTTTTACAAAGCCGTCGGCGGTGGTTATTAAGGCTTTAGCGTGGGCGTCCGTGCAGTCGGATATTGGTAATTTCCGGTATTTCGTAGGTGCGGGTGTTGTAGCCTTTGTTTTTCATGCAGCTTCTGTAGCTACTCGGGCTGACGTCGGCATCGTCTCGCAGATAGTTGACGATCAGCGGTTGAGCTCCGGGGTAGGGAATGTATGTTGCCCAAATACCTTTGTCCGCATCCCAATCGGCACGGATGGCCAGCTTTTGCTCTTCGGTATAGAACATGGAGTGCCACAGGGTTTTCATCCGTGGCAGCATACTGAAAGATTCTGCCTCACGCATACAGGCATTGTGATCACGGGCAAATTTTTCGATCCCCGTATTGTGGCGTTCCCAGTGGTAGACAATTTGTCCGTCGCCGGAAACACAGGCGGAAAGCAAGATGGTGATGGCAAAGAAAAGCAAATTTTTTTTCATGTTTAAAAATCCAGATTGGCGTAATGTTTGGCAGGGAGAATCCCCTTGATGTTGTCTTTTAAAATATCTTTGAAAGCGGGGCGTGACTTAATTTTTGAATACCACAGCTTGGCATTTTTGTAACCTTCCCACGGCACGTCGCCCAGATAGTCGATAACCGAAAGGTGTGCGGCTGCGGTAATATCTGCCAGCGAAAAATTGCTGCCTGCCAGATAATTGCGAGATTCGCAAAGCCAATCGATATATTCCATGTGAAAATTGAGATTGTTCAGCGCGGTTTTGAGAACTTTTGAATCGGGAGCAAGTCCTTTACCAAAGCGTTTGAACACTTTTTCGTTGATCATGCTGCGCCCAACTTCTCGCTCAAACTTCAGGTCAAACCATTCGCTGAGGCGTCTGATCTCGGCTTTTTGTCGGGCGTCGCCGCCAATGAGGCGCACATCGGGGTTTACTTCTTCCAAAAATTCGCTGATAGCGTAGTTGCCGGCAATGACGTTGCCGTCAAAAATAAAAATCGGCAGTTCTCCGGCGACGTTGAGTTTGTATATTTCCGGCGACAAATGCCATGGTTCTTCTTCTCTTAAGACGAACAAAATGCGTTTTTCTGCCATCAGCAGGCGGATTTTGCGAGATATGGCAGATACCGGATGATGTATCAGCAGAACCATATGTTTTATTACTCCCCATTTTTGAAATTGTATCGGTTTTGGCTATAATTTAGCAATTTGTTTGATCAAGGTCAAGTGCTACCTGCGGGCAAACGGTGATCTGTCCGCAAACGGCGCAAAATCGTCTTGTTTGTTTGGGACGTCTTCCGCGGAAGATTTTTTTTCTGAAAGAAAAGAAGGCGGAACGGTGCCGGCATATTCTTCGATCACCGCATTGACAAGATCGTCCATGTCTTTTTGTATTTTTTCTTTAATTTCCGGTTTTTCCAGCAATTTGCTCAGCGTGTGCGACAAATATTCACGGTGGACGGAAGCTTTGGAAATGCCGATAAAAACCGGAATGTTCCACAGGCTTTGTTTGGAGAATGCGACTTGGTGACGAATTCCCAATTTAGCGGTTTCGATAGTGCCGAAATAGATGCCGGTAAGAACATAGTCGATCTCGCCGCGAATGAGTTTGCCGTACAGTTCATGGGAATTGTCTACATATTCAACAGCAAAATCTTTCAGCTTGTCGTTGACATAATCACTGAACATTTCTTTGGAATGAATGGCGCCTTTGAGCGATTTGAGATCTTGAACCGAACGTATGGTGCTGATTTTGGAAGGCAACATCACCAGATGGATCGGGTTGTCTATGGCTGCCGGATATATAAATTTGAGATCGGCGTAAAGACTGGTTTCCGAGTACATACCAAGTACCACGTCGGCTTCGCCCTTGCTCACTTCGCGGATGGTGTCTTCATAATTCATGCTGATCGGCAGATAGTCGAGCACATATTGTCCGTGGTCGGCAAAATATTCGATAAACGGTTTGAAAACGCCGGAATAGATGTTGTTTTGGTATTGACCAAATGGATAGTAGTCGAAAAAGCCAGTTACCTGCAATTTTTCTTGGGTGCGGCTTTTGATCTGTTCAAACTCCACCTGCGCAACAGCTGCGGAAGCAAAAGCAAAGAGAAAAACCACAAATGTCAGCCATTTTTTCATTTTCTGCATTATCCTTTCAGTATTGGCGTTCGACGATATAAGAGGCAAGCTGTTTTAGGTTTTGCGCACGATCGCCGAAAACGGAAAGATCTTCTTGTGCGGCGGCAGTCAATTCGACGGCAATCCGTCGGGCGTTTTCCAAGCCGTAGAGACTGACAAAAGTGAGTTTGTTTTGGGTTGCGTCCTTGCGGAGTGTTTTGCCCATGGTTCGTTCGTCTCCGATAACGTCTAAAATGTCGTCCGCAATCTGGAAAGCAATGCCGATTCGCCGCGAATAGGTAATCAGCGCTTTCAGCTGGTTGTCATCGGCACCGCCCAAAACGGCGCCGGCCTCAACCGCATAACGCAGCAGGCGTCCGGTTTTCATTTCTTCAATGTGGCGAATTAAGTCTTCTTTGTCGTCGTCTTTAACGCTATATGCCGCTCCGATCAAATCAAGCATCTGACCGGCAACCATGCCGTTGAAAGCACCGGCGGCGTTGGCCAGCATTGCAATCAGGCGGCAGCGAATGTCAGGATCGGGGGCTGCCGACGGTTGACTTAAAATTTCGAAAGCATAAGTGAGCAGACCGTCGCCGGCGATAATTGCCGTTGCTTCGTCAAACTGTTTATGGCAAGTCGGAAACCCGCGGCGCAGATTATCATCGTCCATGGCCGGCAGATCGTCATGGATCAGCGAATAGGTGTGCAACATTTCCAAAGCCATGGCAACGTTAAGAGATTGCTCAAAACGCACACCGAAGAGCCCCGCCGTTTCATAAGTGAGAAACGGGCGCAGGCGTTTTCCGCCGCGAGTGAGCGAATAGTGCATTGCTTCGCTGACACGTTTTTCGTCCCCTTGAGGAAAGGGAAAAAAACGGTCAATCTCCTGATTGAAGCGGGTTGCATATTGTCCTAAAATGCTTTTAATGTTGTTTTCAGTCATCATTTTTATCCAAAGGCGTTAACGAAAGTGCCCCGTCGGGGGAAACGATGATTTTTTCGATTTTTAATTTTGCTTCCTGAAGTTTTTTTTCGCAAAAGTTTTTCAAATAAACGGCCTGTTCGTATGCCTTGACGGCATCGTCCAGTTTGATTCTTCCCGCTTCCAGTTCGCGAACAATTGCTTCCAGACGGGAAAGTGCGTCTTCAAAGCTCAATTCGCCGTTGTCTTCTGCTGTCATTGATATGCTCCTTGTATTAATTATAAATAATATTATTAGTTTAATTTTCAAAATTCAATACTAAATACATTGCATAACCGATATCTTTGTTATTGAGAGATATGAAGGAGGATAAAATAATGGATAATCCGAGCGTGTGTCAAGGGGCGAAATTGCTGAAAGCTTTGGGCAACAAAAAACGACTGGAAGTGATGTACATTCTCCGAGACGGTGAACAAAAAGTCGGGGACTTGGAAAAAATGATCGGTCTCAGTCAGTCGGCACTATCACAGCATTTGGCGGTTCTCAGGTCGTCGGGTATCGTCGGCACAAGACGGCAGGCTCAGGCTGTCTATTATTCGGTGAAAAACAAGAATGCCCTACGGCTGCTAAAGATGTTAGATGAGATATACCGATAAAGTTTCCATTATGGAGCATTACCATATCGCAAACAAAAAACGATTGTTATGCAGGCGGTTTGGCGGTTGCGATAAAGAATAATCTTTTACCAAAGCAAGATTTGAGCAGAAGAAATCGAGAATAATCTTTTGCCAAAGCAAGATTTGAGCGAAGGTGCTTCCCATAAAAATTTTCCCCCTTTGATTTGCTCAAAGGGGGAAAATTAGGGGTTATGCCGTTTCTTCGCCTAAACCAAGTTTTTCAAGCATATTGTCGTTGATGTCCTCACGTTGGGCAACAATCCACTCAGGGACGTTCGGGGCTGCCGGCAGCTTTGACAAAGCCCGCATTTTGGGATCCAGATAATAGCGTGGAGAATCGGCAATAATCGGTCTGTCGATGTAGCTTTGATAGAGAATCACCTGCTTGAGCATCGGCAAGCTCAACAACTGAGATGTTGTGATAACCGAAACCCGCTGCAGTTGGTAGCTGACGTTTTTGGAAAACGGGTTAGCTTGTTTGGAAAAGCCTTCCTGCTTGGAATAAGATGACGTTTGCACGGTTTTGTCGCCGACCATCTTTGAAAAACGTTGAGCCGTTTGTTCGTTGTTCTGCGACAAGATAATCTTGCAGGCGGTGGTAGAGATAACGGTTTCCAAGTCGTCCTTACCATATTTTCCGGAGATTTGCCCCAAGTCTTGTCCGATCAGGAGATAAGACACTTTTTGTCCACGTCCGACTGCCGGTCCATCAATAACCGCTTTCAGCTTGGGCATTTGCGGAAACTCGTCCAAAACAAACAGAGCGGGGAACGGTCCCATTTTGCCGTCTGTGGCGTTTACATAGTTCGGCGGGTTGGAAATCAAATAAGATGACATCAGCTCAATGAAAATGCCGCTGATAACCCCCAAAGCTCTGGCGTCTACCTGATTGATCGACAGATAAACCGAAATCGGCTTCCATTCGCCGGTGATGGGGTCTTTCATACCGCGCAGATCTTTAAACTGCAAGTCTGAAAAACAGGTTCGGGAAACAACCGCGGAGTTCTTAAAGACGCCGATCCCCGAAAATGCCGTCGACATAACCGAACCACGTTCTTTGTCGGGCATATTGCTTAAAGTGGAAAGCTCGGTATAGGCGCGTTGCGAATAGCCGTATTTGCGCGCCTCCTCAATCGCGGCATCCAGAAGATCACGCATGGGGTCTGCCATTGCCGCCATCTGATCGCCTTCTGCCAGACGACGTTTAACTTCTTGCCCCTGTTTGATCTGTGCCTCGGTCAGCCATTCCATAATCATGGCAATACAGGCCTCTCTGCCGATCCATTTATCCGGCAGCAGATCCCAAGTGCCGATCGGCACATAATTTTCAACCGTCAGATTGTTGTTGCGCAAATCATTGATGGCGCGTCTCACATCGGGATTGTGCGTTCTGATGTCTTCGTAGTAGCCTTCCAGCACCTGTTTGTCTTCATCATCCAGCTTACCTTCGTAAATGCGCCCGATAAAATAGTCGTTGGCGCGTGCTTTTTCGCATTTGGAAGAAATAAAGTGTATAAAACCGGTCAATGCGGCGCGTCCCGTTTGCGACCAGTGAGGATCTGCCCCGCCTTTGGGGTCTTCCACCAAAATGTTGCACATGGAGTCCACATACATATCTCGCGCCGGTCCCTGCGCCGGCAGAGCCGACGGCGACAACGGATTCCAGCTTGGATAATATAGCCCTTCCGCCGGATTATCTTCGGCGCCCCAGTTGATGATAAAAACCGGTCCTTCTTTGGCGCGCGCACCCGAAGTGCTGAAACACAATTCCGGTTTAGGATCGTTGATGACCAAACTGAGGCCTTTGGAGTTGAAAATTGTCGGAATAACCACGCCGGCGGTTTTACCGGTACCCGGAGGTGCGCAGCATAGTGTGGAAAGTGTTTCCGGCAATTTGAGATAATAGCCTTTGAATTTGCCGATAACCATGCAGAAACCGTCCAAAAGCTTCATTGCTCTGATGTCTTTTAAGGTCGCAATGCGACCGGATCCATGAATGTTTGACTGAAAGCGGTAAGGGTTGGTAACGGCCCCGATAATTAGCCCGATAGGTAACGAGAGAACCGGCAAAATCGGCAGCCACAGTGAAAAGCTAAACGGCCCGTGATAGTTGCCGATCTGGCGCATCCAGTTCCAGTATCGCGAAAACAGGTATGACGGATCGTGAAAGATCATGTTGATAAATTTGCCGACATTGTCCATAGATTCCTTGGAAATGCCGTTGCCGATGATATAACCCAGCGGCATGGAGATAACTGCCAGAAAAACCGTAACCAGAAGTGTAATGATGACGGTCAGAGACATCCATTGCACGGCGTGGTCATATTCTTCCCATTCTTCTCCTCGTTTTTGTAATCCCATTTATTTCACCTCTTAACTCATGCTGCGGATTAGTTTCATAACTTTGTCCAGTTTTGATGCGGGAATTGATTTTTCGGCTTCGGAAAGTGTTCTCGCAAACAGCTTGATTTCTTTAGGCGTACCCCTGTCAATTCGGGTGACGTTGATGTTTAATTCGTCCCATATTTCAAACATATCTTCTGCGTTAATAATATTACCTATTTGCACGATCACAAAAGCGTCGACGATAAAATTCATTTCCGCGTTGCTTAGTTTATCAAGCAAAACTTGTTTTGCCAAGTCTATTTTGCGCACCGGAGAAATTCGGTGTGTGCTTTCCGAAAACCACAAAGGCTCCTCATCGTTAAAGCGTTCTTCGTCAGCCAACCAGTCGCCCGGTTCGCGGTCGAGTATGCACAGGCAGATGCGATCTCCCGAAACACCGACATAGTCGATGAGTGTGTTTTTGATGGTAACGCGACTGATAACTTCGTAACCTTTTTGTTTGATGATATCCAGACAGGAGCCGCCGGGCTGACGAGCGGGAATCGGGACGGTTGAAACTCTGTCTTTTCGGCGTTCGTTGTTGCGGTTGCGGGAACGTTCGTCTTTTCGTTCTTCGCGCCGATCATCACGCCGATCATCACGCCGATCATCACGCCGATCATCACGCCGATCTTTTTCTCGGCGTTCGTCGCGTTTGTCGGCATTCCGGTCACGCGAGAGATCGTTTCTGCGCTCATAGTCGTGATCGCGGCGGCGGTCGTCATCACGGTCTCTGCGGTTGTCTTCCCGATTGCGGCTGTCTTTGCGTTCTCTGCGGTTGCGCGACGTATTATAGTCGTCGTCCTCTTCTTCGCGACTGCCCGTCCGTGCGGATTGGGCAGAGCCATAGGTTGATTTTTCCTTGGATTTTTGGGTTTCGATTTCAAAAGAATCTATATCAAAATCCAAGTCGTCAAAATTGTCGTCAAATTTAAACAGAGCGTGCTCAAAGTTTTTCGGCGCGCTCTCTCTTTCTGTCGCAACGGACGATTGAGGTGCCACGGTCATTTGCGGCGTTACCAGAGCAGGGGAAACGGTGGGAATGGTCATCGGCATCTGCGATACTTCTCTGTGCTCGCCGGCAGCCACGCTGCGAACAGCCCGCGGGCGGATTTCTTTATAAGATTTTTTCTTTTTTATGGGGGTGACACCGGTATTGGTGGTGATAATTTTGACCGGTTTGTAAAAGAAATTCTTAAATAGTTTCCAAGGCAGAGAGAGAATAAACCATACGACTTTTCCCCAAGAAACAAGGCTCAAGGCAATCCAGCCGGTAAACCACAGCGGAATAAAAGAGATGATGATGAGAACAAAGGCCCATTCTTTGGGCTCGGAAATGACCCATGAGTTGAGCCACAACTCCCAAGCGATCTGCCAGTGCCCCATGTCGAGGATGTCAAAATGCCAGTTGCGAAGCATGATAACGCGTATGCTTTCCATAAAGAAAACACTCCACAACAGGCCGACAATTATAATTCTGGTCAGTATCAGTAAGGGCTTCAATTAAATCTCCATAAAGTTTTAACTATTGTATACGCGAGATGGTTAACAAGTGTTTTACATCCTCCGATTAATTGTCGCCCGATTCCATTTTTTCGTGGAATTTACGATTTTTTTGCTCAAAATTGCTGCGAATCTTGTTCGAGTTGAGGTCCTTTTTCTTTTTTTCCTTAGGCATTCTGCTGGAGATCATCTCTTCCATCATTTGCTGCGGTGTCTGATTTTTTACTTTGCTTCCGCCCATGTTTTTCAGCACAATACGCGCCGGCTGATTGGCATATTTGCGGCTGACATAGTCGTGGTACCAAAAAACGGGGAAGAAAATAATTCTGACATAAGAGAGTTGTCTTGCTTTTTTGAAGCCAAAAAACCAGCCGGGAATAATTAAAACCAACATGAGCAGGAACATATATTCCGACAGTTGGTCAATGACGCCGCCGGCACTCCAAAATTTGCTGATGATGAGCCAATAGCGTTTTTCTAAAATATTGAAATGCCAAAAATAATTCATAATCAGGCTAATGAACCAAAAGTAAAAAACGGTCCAGCCCACAAAAATGAAAATCAACTTCAGATGGTTGGCGAGTTTCTTCATGGCTACATCTCGTATCCGCTGCGTGCGTCATATTGCCAGCCGCGGAAACCGTTTTTCCGCCCTTCGGCAACCGCTTCTTGCTGTTTGTTGTTTTTGATTTGATTGATGCGCGAGGCAAGCAAACCGCCTCTTTGCGAATGTTGTGTCTCTCGCGCCGCCAAATCGTTTTCTTTGTCTTTAAGAGATTCTTGCTTGTCTTTAAGCTGCCCGTCTGTCGTTTGGTTGTTAACGGCTTCGTCACACATACTCTGCTGGCGGCGGGAAACATCTTCCTGCTGCGGATTTTTTATCTCGTTGTCGCGGCGCGCTTTCTCCTCCTCCGCTTCGCGTTTTGCTGTTTGCAGCTTTTGTTCTTCCGGCAGTTGTTGCGTGCGGCTCTGATTGTCTACCATTTTTTCTAAGTTGGTCAGCGTTTTGTTTGCCGGCGGTTCTTTTCCCATTTCCGCAATCTTGAAGCGAGTGATGGTATGGGCGGCGTTGTGAGATGCTTGCCAAGACATATCATAGTAGCGCTGGATTGTCCCCGGCGTATTCAAATTCAGCGGGGACATGATGAAACTTGAAGACTCGGGTTTAACGTTTGTACCGGTGATATATTTGTTCTGCTCTTTAATCGTTGCTTTGCTTAAAGAGGTGTGCTGCTGTATAAAATCGCTTTTAAATGTTTCCGCAATATCCTTGCCGTTAAACGCGGCGCCGTCTCTGGCGACTTTGTCAAGTATCCGCGCTTCCGCCATGTTGAGCGCCGTTTGATCGATCAGGGAATTGAAATAATTTTTTCTTCCCTCGTGTTGAGCAAAGCGAGCGCCTAATTTGCACATATCTTTTTGCGCGTTGACGAGGTCTTTGTGCTGCTGTTTTGCCAGCTCAAAAACCTCTTTGTCTTTGGGGTTGGAACTGTTTTGGAGCTTTTTCATCGCTTTTTGTTTGCATTGACGGTCTTTTTTCAAATCTTCCCGCGTAATACCCAAGGTGCCGTATAATTTGTTTTCGCTGCTTGTCAATTGGTTTTGGGCATTGATAATTTCAAACATGGCCTTGTGTCGGGGATTTTCGATTTTGTTCGTATCAATGCGCCCGTCTTGAGTTTGATATTGTTGATATTGCTGAAGCTGCTCATTGTTGACGCCGTGTGTTTCCGCCAACATTTCAAGCGCGGAGCGATTGCCGATTTTGGCGTTCGGATCGTTTAGTCGCCCTTCGCCCAAAATGCGGCTCAGCTGATGAGTTTGCTCTTTTTGCTTGCGATGGCGTTCGGCGATGTTTTTGTTGTTTTGGGCCTTGAGCTCTTTGATTTTGTTATAGACATTATAGGCGTTTGTGGCTTTCCCCTGTTTAATATTTGCCAGATATTTGTTGCCTTTGTCGATCATATTGCGCTCTAACTTGTTGTAGGCATTGCCGACGGTTTGTTCGATTTTTCCGCCGCTCCAGCAAAAAAACGCAATTAACCATTCGTTATACATATATTTGATGATATCGTCTTCCGAAAACTTCTTTTTTTCGGGGTCGTCCTCTTTGATATTGTCGTCTTTCTTTTCGTTGGTAACACCCTGCGCGTCGTTTTCGATTGCTTTCTTTTCATCTTCCAGTTTGGCACGCTGATCAACGGTTAAGATGTCGCTTTTAAGCTGCTGGTTGATTTCTACCAGCCTTTCTTGTTTGCTTTGATTGATGGTGACGGATGCTTTCTGCGCTGTTTTATCAGATGTCGCATTCCCTGGTTGCATCGCTGCAGGCTGGGGGCGTTCCTCCGGTGCTCTCGTCGGTTGAGATTTGCTTTCTTGTTCTGCCATCTTCAGGGTCCTCTTTAATCTAAGACTTTTATTAAAATCTGCTTATTGTCAAATTGTAGCATTGTTTTTTTGTTTTGTCTATAATTTTTCTATAAACTTTACTTTGTCTATATTTTGAGCTTTTTTAAAAATTCTCCGATTTTTCGGTTAAAAACCAAGCCGTCTCGCGGGGACGGTTTGATCAGCCCGAAAAACTTCGGTTTTATTTTGTCAATTTTAATCGGGGCAAAGATTGCCGGATTGTTGGTCAGGGCCTTAAAAGAGCCTTCCGGATCTTTTTGCGCCACTTTGAAGTATCCGTGAACCAATTTTGTAGCATCGATGGGAAATTTTTTCTTTTCGATGGCATCAATATATTTGCGTGCCCGTTCGCCGCGTTTGCGGTGTTCTTCGATAATTTCTTCTTCGATCTTGCGGTGTTCATATTCCAGCAAGCGTTTTTCGTAAGCAATTTCACAACCCTCAATTTCAAACAGAATTTCGACATAAGAAACAACGGCCATCTGCAAATTTTCGTCGGTATGCTGTTCGGCAAAATCCAGCAGTTCTTCGTCGCCGGCATTGGGTTGGATGTTGATGATGTCTTGGGGAAAAGCCTCAAACATGGTATCCCAGCCCTGCAGAACGTCAATGCTGATCAGGTTGCCCAAGCTGGGGGTGTAGCGTGGGTATAAGACCTGCGCTTTAATATGGAAAACGGGGGCTTCCAAACCATGCGCGTCGGCAATGAACTGAATCGAATCAACATAGTTGCGGTATGCGGTGTAGAGCTTTTGTTCCGCCAGTTCGAGCGAGCCGGCCACTTCTTTGTCGCTGGCGTTGGTTTTAATCGGTCGCGGTTCCGGTTCTTCCAACATGACGCGGGTGTTGTTTTTTTCTTCCTCGATGTTTTTTAGTTCCGATTGGATAAAATTGTCGAGTAAAAGGTTAAATTCTTCATCCTCTTCAGCCGGAAAAGTTGCTTTGCCGTCGGGGACGTCTTCGGTCAGTCTTTTGATGATGTCTTCAGAATTTTCGCTCATTTTAACCTCAGTTGATATTGATGGTGGAAATTGTTTGATATGTTTCTGTGTCAAAAATAATAATTCGGTCTGCTTTGTCGCCGCCTTTTGCCAAAATATACAATTTTTTCCCCGCCGCAGCCATGCCGTCGATCCGCGAATGGGCGGGTTCTTTAAGAGTGACGTTTGCCGGCGGCGTCGGCTTGCCGCGCGTATGGGAAACAAGTTTGATAAAGCCGAAAAACAGCAAAAAAGTCAGGACAAAAACGACGGCTTTTAAGATCTTGAGCTTTGACATAAACTTAAACCCTTGCAATTTGACAAATAACCTGTATACATCAAAAAAGATTATATAACATAAATTTTATTTTCGCAAACATGAATATGGATGACAGCAACATATTTTTTACTTCTCCGGTCGATGATGGACAAACGGGGATGCGCTTGGATCTTTTTTTACGGGAAAAGGTTCCTTCCATGTCGCGCGTCCGGTTGCAAAAACTGATTGTCGGCGGCTGTGTCAGTTTGGACGACGATATCGTTACCGACAAAGATTTTAAGGTGCGGGCGGGGGACAGTTTTACCGTTTTCGTGCCACCGGCGGAAGCTGCCGAACCGGTGGCGGAAAATATCCCGCTTGACGTGGTTTTTGAAGATGAAGATTTGATTGTTGTCAACAAACCGGCAGGAATGACCGTGCATCCGGCCCCCGGCGTCTATTGCGGCACGTTGGTCAACGCCTTGTTGTACCATTGCCGCGATTGTTTGTCTGGAGTGGGCGGGGTGAAGCGACCGGGGATTGTTCACCGAATAGATAAAGACACGAGCGGCTTGTTGGTGGTTGCTAAAAACGATTTGGCGCATCAGGGGCTGGCGGCGCAGTTTTTTGAACACAGCATTGAACGTACTTATTATGCCGTGGTTTACGGCTGCCCGCAACAGACAGAGGGAACGATTGTCGGCAATATCGCCCGCAGCCGTTACGACCGCAAGAAAATGGCGCTGGTTGCCACCGGCGGCAAGCACGCGGTGACGCATTATCGTTGTTTGCAAACCGCAAACGGCGCCGTCAGTTTGCTGCAATGCCGGTTGGAAACCGGACGCACTCATCAAATTCGGGTGCATATGGCGTCAATCGGTTGCAATCTGGTCGGCGACAAGCTTTATGAAAAGGCGGGCAAAAGTCGGATTGTCGGTCTGCCGGCGGCAACAAAGTCTTTTGTCAATGCTTTCCCGAGGCAGGCTCTGCATGCCGCCTCGCTTGGCTTTGTTCATCCCGTAAGTCGGCAGTTTTTGCAGTTCTCGGTTGATTTTCCTGCGGATATGCACCTACTTTTAGATACCTGTTTACTAAATTTAGGTACTTCTCTGAAATAAAAACCTGTTTTAAAACAAAATAAACATTCGGATTAAAGTTTTTTTGATCGGAAAGATTTTGTTTTGAGGAGGATATGATGGAAAATCAAGTTTCGTTTGACGTGCAGGACTTTTCGCCGGAGATCAATTTGTCGCGGTATTTGCAGAATATTAAGCGCTTTCCGATTTTGACCCAAGAGGAAGAATATGATTTGGCCAAGGAATATATCAGGACTCGCAATGCTCAAATATCTTATCGGTTGGTGACGTCGCATTTGCGTCTGGTGGTCAAAGTGGTATCAAAATTTCGCGGATACGGTCTGCCGACGGCGGAGATGATTTCCGAAGGCAATATCGGGCTGCTGTATGCGGTTGACAAGTTTGATCCGGATAAAGGCTTTCGCTTTTCCACCTATGCGTTGTGGTGGATACGTGCCGCCGTTCAGAAATATGTGCTCAACTCATGGTCGTTGGTAAAAATCGGCACGACGTCGGCGCAGAAAAAGCTCTTTTTTAATCTGCGCAAAGTTAAAAATCGGCTGAATTTGACAGATGATCGGGAGATGTCGCAAGATGTGATTAAAACTATTGCCAATTCGCTTGACGTCAGCGTGCAGGAAGTAACCAGCATGAACAACCGCCTCAAAGCCCATGACGGTTCCTTAAACGTGCAGCTTGACACTTCGTCGGACAGCGGTTCTGAATTGCTTGATTTTATTGCGGACAGCAAGCCCAATCAGGAAGAATGGCTCAGTCGGGCGGAAACGTTTAATTATCGCAAAAAGTTGTTCAATCAGGCGCTTGGCAGCCTTAACCCGCGCGAAAAAGACATTTTATTCAAACGCCGGTTGTTTGAAAAGTCGATTACGCTTGACGATCTCAGTAAGTCTTATGCCATTTCCAAAGAGCGGGTGCGGCAAATTGAACTCAACTCCATTCGCAAAATCAGAAAAGCGGTTGAGGTGCTGCAATAAACAAATTGAATCGGAGCGCAATGAGCGGAGGTTGACGGATGATGAACAATGAGCAGGTCAAGGAGCGGAACTTGTCCCCTGAAAACGGAAGCAGCCAAACCGGTCGGTACGGATATACCAAGCCGGACGATTATCCGAGCTGTATGTATGATGAAGAAACGGGGCTGCCGAGTTTTAACCTCTTTGAAGACCGTTTGATGATGGCGTTGATTAACGAAAGAGCGAAGAATCGGCGGATGCGGAAACAAAATATTGCGGTGATCGGTGTGGCTATTGAAAACTTTGCCGATTTTTCCGTGCCGTCCGTCCGCGCCGCGGTGATGCGCAAGACGGCGGAGCGCTTGACGGGGATTTTGCCGCCAAATCATACCGTGGCTCGCGGCATCAACTATCCTTTTTGGATTATGATTCCTTCTCTGTCGACCGGAAAAGAGGCAGAAACATGGGTTGATAAAATAAGAGAGGCTCTCCGGCAGGAGGTTTCCGTTCGCGGGCAAGTGTATGGCTTACAATGTCGTTTCGGGGTCAGCCTTTTTGAACACGATCCGCAAGACACGGTAACGACTTTGGTCGGTAAGGCCATCGCTTCTTTGCAAAAAGCCGCTGCCGGTCATTGCGATGTTGTTTATTTTTTTGAGCTGGCTAAAGGTTAGGCAGGCATTTACCGCGGCGGAGAACACTGTCGGCTGCTTCGGAATAGGAACCGTCTGCATTGTGAATGGTCAATCCGGAGAGAATCCTTGCCGGCGCTTTAGAATCTTTGCGCGCGGAAATTAATATGCGTTTGGCGGGTTGTCCCGCTTTTGAATAAAGCGGAATGACGGTAACGGCGCCTGCTTTGTTATGCAGCGCGGCAAGGGTTTCCGTCAGCGCTGCCGTGCGATTGATCATGTAGAAATATCCTTGCGGGCGCATCATTTTTAGGGCAAAGGCAATCCACGACGCCAAATTGAACTGCTGATAATTGTGGGCAAAGGCTTTGCCGATATTGGGGGACGGCATATCATGTTCGGCGTAGGGCGGGTTGGTGATAACATGATGAAAGCTGCAGTTGGCAATATTTGGCAGTGGTCGGCGAATGTCGCAATTAAGGTAATGCAAATTGCCAAAACCGTTGGCTTCGGCACTTAGGTTGGACAGTTCGCTCAGTTGGGGTTGAATTTCCAATCCGGTTATTTTGCAGTCAGGAAAGCGGTGGGCAAGACATAAAGAAACGGCACCGGTGCCCGAACCGATGTCCAAAATTTGTTCGTTCGGCGCCGCACGGCTGACCAATGCCGACAAAAAAACGGCATCAATCGAGGCGCGGTACCCGTTGTCGGGCTGAAAAATCCGCACCTGTCGGTCAAGCAGGTAATCTTCGCTGTAATCTACCATCGTCTGTTGTTCCGCTTATTTGCACGATTATTTTTTCGTTGCCCGTTCGGAGGCTTGCCGCAACGATCTGACGGCGCTGGCGGCAATGTTTAAGCTTGAGGCGGCATTGATGTCATCGCCGTTTAAATTTAAACGTCGCATACAAAGACGTAATGCTTCCTGAGCGGCAGTCCACTCGTCGGCTGAGAGTTTTCCGCTTTCCTGCCAGCCGTAGATTTCTCCCAGCATACAAGAATTGAGCCGGCCGGTTGTCGTCCGCGGGGTTTTGTCGATCGGCGTTGCGGCGCAGCCGACAATCAGCAGAGAGGAAAGGACGGCGATTGTGGTTTTGAGCATGGTTTTCTCCTTTGTTTTTTTTGTTTTCATCCAACTTAAGAAAATTTTGCAAAGATTAGGTTAACAAATAAAAATATCTTCAAAAATGTCATTTTTTGATAGATTTTTGCATTCTTCCATGCTATAGGGAAAGCAGAAATTTTTTCTAACATGGTTAACATTTACAAGGAAATAAAATGTCAGAAGTGAAAATGAAAATGATGGACGGCAACGAGGCGGCTGCTTCGGTCGCTCATCGTATGAATGAAGTCTGCGTCATTTACCCGATTACCCCGTCCTCGCCGATGGGCGAATGGGCTGACGCATGGTCTGCCGCCAAGCAGAAAAACTTGTGGGGTATTGTGCCGGAAGTGCAGGAAATGCAATCCGAGGCTGGTGCCGCCGGTGCCTGTCACGGTTCCGTACAGGCAGGCGCCCTGACCACAACCTTTACCGCTTCTCAGGGGCTGCTTTTGATGATCCCCAATATGTACAAGATTGCCGGTGAGTTGTCTCCGTTTGTTATGCATGTGGCAGCCCGTTCGCTGGCTTATCATGCCCTGTCCATTTTCGGTGATCATACCGACGTTATGAGCTGTCGCCAGACCGGTTTTGCCATGTTGGCTTCCAACTCGGTGCAGGAAGCTCACGATATGGCTGCAATCGCTCAGACTTCCACCCTGCGTTCGCGCGTTCCGTTTATGCACTTCTTTGACGGGTTCCGCACCTCTCACGAAATTAAAAAGACAAAAGTGCTTTCCGATGATGATTTGAGAGCAATGTTGGAAGGCGTGGACTATGCTTTCAACGCCAAACACGCACTGCGTCCGGAAGCGCCGGTTGTTCGCGGTACCGCACAAAATCCCGATGTCTTTTTCCAAGGGCGCGAAGCTTGCAACCCTTATTATGATAAAGTGGAAGGCATTGTTCAGGAAGAAATGGACAAGTTCGCCAAAATTTCCGGTCGTCAGTATCGGGTTGTTGACTACACCGGCGCTGCCGATGCCGAACAGGTTATCGTGATTATGGGTTCTGGCGCCGAAACGGTTGAAGAAACAATCAGCTACCTGAACGACGAAGGCGCAAAGCTGGGCGTTTTGAAAGTTCATTTGTATCGTCCGTTCCCCGAAAAGTCTTTCCTGAAAGCCTTGCCGAAATCGGTTAAGGTGGTTTCCGTTTTGGATCGCACCAAGGAATCTGGTTCGATCGGTGAGCCGTTGTATCTTGACGTGGTTGCCACTTTGACACAGGCTTTTGCCAACGGCGAAATAGCCAATATGCCGAAAATTGTCGGCGGACGCTATGGTTTGTCCTCCAAAGAGTTTACTCCGGGTATGGTTAAGGCCGTATTTGATAATGGTTTTGCCGCTCACCCGATCAACGGTTTTGCCGTCGGCATTACCGATGACGTAACTCACAAATCTTTGGCTTTTGACGATTCAATCGATACCGAACCCAAAGATGTCGTCCGCGCGGTATTTTATGGCTTGGGCGCAGACGGTACGGTCGGTGCCAATAAAAACTCAATCAAAATTATTGCCGAAGATGCCGGCAAATATGGTCAGGGCTATTTTGTTTACGACTCTCGCAAATCGGGTTCCATGACCACTTCTCACTTGCGTTTTTCGGATAACCCGATTAAATCGGCTTATCTGATTAATAAAGCGGACTTTGTCGCCTGTCACCAGTTCCCGTTTATGAACAAGGTGGATATTTTGAAAATTGCTAAGCCGGGGGCGACCTTCCTGCTGAATGCACCTTATGATGCCAAAGAAGTATGGAATCACCTGCCGATTGAAGTTCAGGAAGAAATTATTGCCAAAAAGCTGAACTTCTACAGCATCAACGCCATTGAGGTTGCGCGCGAAACTGGTATGGGACAGCGCATTAACACGGTTATGCAAACCTGTTTCTTCGCCATTTCCAATATCTTGCCCAAAGATGAGGCTATTGCGCAGATCAAAAACGCCATTAAGAAAACCTACAGCAAAAAAGGCGATGCCATTGTTCAGAAAAACTTTGCCGCGGTTGATGCCTCGCTTGCTCACCTGCACAAGGTGGAATATCCGTCTGAGGTTACTTCGACTTTCCGTCGTCAGGCTCCCGTTCCTGCCAATGCGCCGGAGTTTGTTAAGAAACTGACGGCCGAGCTGATTGCCGACCGCGGTGACAAACTGCCCGTTTCGGCTTTTGGCGAAGTTGTCGACGGCACATGGCCGACAGGTACCACTCAATATGAAAAACGCTGCATTGCTACGGAAATTCCAGTTTGGGATCCTGCCGTCTGCATTCAATGCGGCAAGTGTTCTCTTGTTTGCCCGCACGGGGTTATCCGTATGAAGATCGCTTCTGAAGACGAATTGAAAAATGCCCCCGCCGGCTTTAAGTCTGCCGCCTATAAGGGTAAGGAATTTGCCGGCAAACAGTTTATCTGGCAAATGTCGCCGGAAGATTGTACCGGTTGCGGTATCTGCGTTTCTGCCTGTCCGGCAAAAAATAAGGCCGATCCGAGCAAAAAGGCAATCAATATGGAGCATATCGAAAACCATCTTGAGGAGCAGGTTGCCTGCTGGAATTTCTTTGAAAAACTGCCGTATGTCAAGCGCACGGAAGTTGCCAAAAATCTGCCCAAGACTACCCAGATGATTCAACCATTGTTTGAGTTCTCCGGTGCTTGCGCCGGTTGTGGCGAAACACCGTATGTTAAGTTGCTGACACAGTTGTTCGGTGACCGTATGGTGGTTGCCAATGCGACCGGTTGTTCCTCCATTTATTCCGGTAACTTGCCGACAACTCCTTATGCCAAAGACGAAAAAGGACATGGTCCGGCTTGGGCAAACTCGCTGTTTGAAGACAACGCGGAGTTTGGTTTGGGTATGAGATTTTCGATTGATCAGCAAACGGCTTTTGCCAAAAAGCTGTTGGAAGATCAGAAAGATCAGATCGGCGCCGAACTGGTTGAAAAAATTCTGACCAACCCACAGTCGACAGATGCCGAAATTGATGAACAGCGCGCCAATGTTAAGGCTTTGCGTGAAAAACTGGCAACGGTTGACAGCGAGGAAGCCAAACACCTGAACGAACTGGCAGACTACCTGATTAAAAAGTCGGTATGGATTTTGGGCGGCGACGGCTGGGCTTATGATATCGGCTTCGGCGGTTTGGATCATGCCATTGCTTCCGGTAAAAACATCAATATTTTGGTTATGGATACGGGCGTTTATTCCAACACCGGTGGTCAGCAGTCTAAAGCGACTCCGATGGGCGCTTCCGCCAAATTTGCTACTGCCGGTAAGGCACTGCCGAAGAAAGATCTTGGTATGATTGCCATGTCTTACGGCAATGTCTATGTGGCTCAAATTTCCGTTGGTGCCAACGATATGCAGACGATTAAGGCTCTAAACGAGGCAGAAGCTTATGACGGTCCGTCTCTGATTATTGCTTACTCGCACTGTATTGCCCAAGGCTTTAACTTGGCTGACGGTTTGGAACACCAGAAAAATGCCGTTGAAACAGGAAGCTGGCCGCTTTATCGTTACAATCCGGAAAACGTTGATGCCGGTAAGGCGCCGTTGATGCTTGACTCTAAAGCACCGAGCAAGCCGTTGTCCGACTATATGTCGAACGAAACCCGTTTTCAGGTTGTTAACAAGATGAACCCCGAACGTTATGAAACTTTGCTCAACAGAGCTCAGGAAAACGTTAAGGAAAAACGCAGCTTGTTGGAACATATGGCAGAATACAAAGTCGAAGAAACAGATTCTCCGGCTGCGGAATAAGCCTTGCTTTGACAGCACAAAAAAGCACCTCTGACGAGGTGCTTTTTTTGTGCAGACGGCACCCATCTGTTCTAACGGAAAATATTGATAAAGAAAAAACGTGT
Source organism: Alphaproteobacteria bacterium (assembly GCA_020025875.1). Classification (GTDB taxonomy): domain Bacteria; phylum Pseudomonadota; class Alphaproteobacteria; order RF32; family CAG-239; genus JAFUYI01. Next base: position 57,483 of record JAHHRI010000002.1, read on the forward strand.
TTTATGCTTTTGTTTTACAAAGCTTAGGTTGCGCTTGCCGTAGTGCTTTTCTTGAGAAGATGAGATTTTTAAAGCTTTACAAACACTTTTTCGCAAGGCATAATGAAAAACATAAAACTTATGGAGTGTAGAGGGCATGGAAGGCGCCGTATGTCTGCATAACGCAACCATCTATACCGGTTTTTCGGTGATGAAAAACTGTGCAATTTATGTCAAAAATGGCAAAATTGCCGATGTTTATAATGAAAAGAGATTTCAGCAAAAAAAATTTTCTCCCAAAGTGAGAATTATTGATATGTGCGGAGCCAATATTGTTCCGGGGTTTATTGATACACATATTCACGGCAGCGGGGGGTTTAGCACCGACGATATGACCGCCGAATCTATTCTCGGATTGTCGGAATTTTTGGCAGGTTTTGGGGTGTCGGCCTTTATCCCGACCATCAGCGCCACGCCGGAAGCCGAGTTGATGAAAAAAATTAAAGCCGTTGTGAAAGCCATGGGGAAAGAAAAAGGCGCGCGGATCTTGGGGATTCATCTGGAAGGGCCGTTTTTATCACCGGCACGGATCGGTGGACAGCCTGCCGAGGGGATTTCGCCGGTCGATTTGCCGTTGATGGAGCGAATCTATAAGGCGGCTAAAGGAAAAATCATCAACATGACGGTGGCGCCGGAGTTGAAAAATATGCGCGAATTGGCGCTTTACTGCATTGAACGCAACATTATTTTGCAAGCAGGGCACACCGATGCAACCTACGAACAGATGATTGAGGGGATGCAGGTGAATATTGTGCACCTGACGCATATGTTTAATGCCATGAGACCGTTGCACCACAGAGAGCCGGGGGTGGTCGGCGCAGGACTGATACATCGGGAAATTTCCTGTGAATTTATCGGCGACGGCGTGCATACCAATCCCAACCTGATAAAGCTTTTGATACAGAGCAAAACGGCGGATAAGCTGGTGCTGATTACCGATGCGCTGAAATATGCTCAGGTAACGCCGCCGGCAGATGCCGACTTCTATTTTGACAAATGTTTCAAACGTAAGCTTGATGAGGTGATTATCGGGTCCGGCATAACCATGCTTGATGGTTTTCGCAATTTGATTGCCTACGGCGTTTCGCCCGAAGATGCGGTGCGGATGGCCGCGGTTAATCCGGCGCGGATTATGCAACAAAGCGAGCGCGGGACACTTGTCCCCGGCCGCGTGGCAGACTTAAACATTATGGACAAGAACTTTAACCTGATTGACAGCATGATCGGCGGCAATTTTGTACGGGAGAAAAAAATATGAGAGTGATTATTAAAAAAGATTATGACGCTTGTTCTTTGTGGGCGGCAAATTATGTGGCGTATAAAATTAAATCTTTCCGTCCGACAAGGGAAAAGCCTTTTGTATTGGGGCTGCCCACCGGTTCGACGCCGCTGGGAATGTACCGACTGCTGATTGAAATGGTGAAAGAAGGGAAACTTTCGTTTGCCAATGTGGTCACTTTTAACATGGACGAATATATCGGCTTGCCGCCGGCACATCCCCAAAGCTATCACTATTTTATGGAAGATCATTTTTTCAGACATATTGATATTCGCCCCGAAAACATCAATTTGTTAAACGGAATGACGCGCGACTTTGGTAAGGAATGTGCGGAATATGAGGAAAAAATCCGTAAATACGGCAAGATACATCTGTTTATCGGCGGGGTTGGCGAGGACGGGCATATTGCCTTTAACGAACCGGGATCGTCACTGGCATCGCGCACCCGCGTTAAAACGCTGACACGCGATACGATTAAGGCAAATTCCCGCTTTTTTGAAGGAGACGAAAGCCAAGTGCCGACCATGGCGCTAACTGTCGGCGTGGGGACGATTATGGATGCGGAAGAAGTGATGATTCTTGCCACCGGCGCTAAAAAAGCGCGCGCCTTGCGCCATGCGATTGAGTGCGGTGTTAATCATATGTGGCCGGTCAGTATGCTGCAAATGCACCGCTATGGGATCATTGTTTGTGATGAGCCGGCGGTCAGCGAATTGAAATCGGACAGCGTGCAATATTTTAAGGACATCGAAAGCCGGAAAATGCCGCCACGCGGCAGCTGATTGTCGGAGTGAAAATGCCGCCGTTTTTTGCTCTTGCCAAGCGTTGTTTTTTTTCTTATATTTCATGCAAATACTAAGGGAAGAACAAAAATGGTTGAAGTGGTGACGTTGGGCTGTCGGATAAACAGTTACGAGTCTGAAATTCTAAAGGAAAAATTTGCCGATACCGATCAATTGGTGATTGTTAATACCTGCGCGGTGACACGCGAGGCAGAACGGCAATGTCGGCAGACGGTGCGGCGGTTGAGGCGAGAACGCCCGCAGGCCAAAATCGTGGTGACCGGTTGCGCCGCGCAAATTAATCCGAAGGCGTTTGCCCGTATGCCGGAGGTGGATTTGGTGCTCGGCAATCGGGAAAAAGCAGAGCTGGAAAAATATATTCAAAATGAAATTGTTGAAAAAACAATCGTCGGTGATATTTTCAGTTATGATCAATATGACAACTTTTTAATTACCGGTTTTGAGGGCCGCCAGCGGGCTTTTGTGCAGATTCAGCAAGGTTGCGACCATCGCTGTACCTATTGTATTGTGCCGTTTGCCCGCGGCAACAATCGCTCGGTTCCGGAGGACGAAGTGTTGCGCCAGATCGGCGTGTTGCTGGAACGGGGGTTTGAACAAATCTGTTTGACCGGAGTCGATGCTTGTTCTTATCGGCCTTCTTTTGCCGGATTGGTGAAGAAAATTTTGGAAACATTTCCCAATTTGCCATCGCTGCAATTCGGATCGTTGGATCCGGCAGCGGTTGATGATGAATTTATTGCCTTGGTCGGAAGCCATCAGAACGTTTGGCCTCATTTTCATCTTTCGGTACAGTCGGGCGACAATATGATTTTGAAAAGAATGCGCCGTCGTCATAGCCGCGAGGACGTGATCAATCTATGTGCCAAAATTCGTGCCGTGCGGCCGGAGGCAACTTTTGGGGCTGACTTTATCTGCGGTTTTCCGACAGAAAGCGACGAGGCATTTGCCAACACGGTGAAATTGGTCGAAGATGCGGGAATTGACAGGCTGCACGTGTTTCCGTACTCCGAACGTCCCGGAACACCGGCGGCGTTGATGCCGCAAGTGCCGGTTGAAGTGCGACGGGAAAGAGCCAAAATTTTACGCGGGAAAGGAGAGGTTGTTGATGGTTAGTTGGTTGGAAAAACTGGGACTGGGGTTGAAAAAGTCATCGCAGAAAATCGGCGGTGGCATCAGTGATATCTTTACCAAAAAAAGACTGGATACGGAAACGCTGGCAGAGCTGGAAGATTTGCTGATTGCATCAGACGTAGGCGTTAAAACGGCGGCAAAAATTGTCAATGAATTTTCCAAAATGAGGCAAGACAAAGAGATTTCCGTGCAGGAAATTCGAGAAAAACTGGCGGCGGAATTGGCAAAGATTTTGTTTCCTTGTGAACGGAAGTTTGCGGTTTCTGACAACAAAAGACCGTTTGTCGTTTTGATGGCAGGGGTCAACGGTGCCGGCAAAACCACCACCATCGGCAAGCTGGCAACAAAACTAAAAGCCCAAGGGTTGCAGGTTTCTTTGATTGCGGCAGACACTTTTCGGGCGGCGGCGGTTGAGCAATTAAAAGTATGGGGTGAGCGTTCAAAGGTGAGGGTTTTTGCCGGCGAAGACGGTTGCGACAGTGCCGGATTGTGTTTTGACGGTCTGAAGGAGGCGCTTGTTAAAGGTGATGATGTGGTGTTTGTTGATACGGCAGGCAGGTTGCAAAATAAAAACGGTCTGATGGATGAGTTGAAAAAAATTGTGCGGGTTATGCAAAAAGTGGTACCTGACGCCCCGCACGAAACGCTTTTGACATTAGATGCCACGACCGGACAAAACGCGCTTTCGCAAGTGGCGGTTTTTAAACAATGTGTGGCTGTTTCCGGACTGGTGATTACCAAGCTCGACGGAACGGCTAAAGGCGGCGTGGTGGCTGCCATTGCCGGCGAAAATCCGACCCCCGTCTATTATATCGGCGTTGGTGAAGGAATAGACGATTTGGACGAATTTCGGGCAGCGGATTATGCGCGAAATTTGGTTGGTTTATGATGGGCTTGCAACAACAAAAGCCTCTTTCTTGAGCTGCTGCGGACGGATCTTTGTTGCAAAATGCTGAATTTGTTTGACAATAATAGCGTAAGATAGTAACATTTAAATGTTTATTTATGAGTATGTTCATTATTAGGTTTATTTTTGATTGTTGTTTTTTGAGTTCCGCTCAAGACGATGATTGTTAAAATTGTGGCCGAAATTGAAGTAACTCTGCAAATAGGCAATTTTCCGGATGCTTTTGCATCGTCTCTCGGAAAATTTCATAATTTTACCCAATCGGAGACTAGGGCGCCATTAAAACAAATTATATTATGGCAAAGATTTCAAAAAACAATGGTATGATTTTCTCAAAAGCTAAAATGCTTTGGCAATGGATTTACAGAATAGGGGCAGCCGTGCTTGAAGGAGCTGTAGGGCTGTTCTTTGTTCTGGTGATGATCTTCATCATTTTTAATCCACTCTTTTTTATTCCGCTCTGCCTTCTTGCACCGCAAAGGGCAGCAAAACTTTTAGGAGTGGAGATGGTGCTGACAGATATAATGAAGGTGTTGTATACGCCGTTCATTGCTCTTCTGCCTTTTAGGTGGAAGAAGCATTTTATGGTGGTGTATGGCTTGAGTTCGTATTCAAACAAGATGCAATGTCGTTATTTTGCATCTGTGAAAAGCCAGAAAAAGAGGACTGAGCTGCTGAAAAGAGAAATGTCTCTTGAGGCTATCAGCTTTCTTTGGGCACAAAGTGAACACGATGTGCGCGAAGAAATCATCTTAGCAGATGTGGTCTTGAACGACAAACAATTTAAAATGTTGGTCGACAAAGAAGAAACACTGCTTATAAGACGATACCTGAGCAAGAGAACACCGTCTGAAGCTATGCTGCAGATGTTGTTGTCGGCACGGATGGCGGAGCCTTTCCTTTTCTGCGTTGAGCAGTATGGTCTGTCCGCTCGTTTGATAGGCGAAGTGTTTGCTTTGGAAAAGCTCAGCGGTTCAGATATGGAAAGTGAACGTTCTAAAATGTTCCGTCAACAAATCGTTGGCTTGACACAGCAAGCACTGAACCGATACGCTCAGCGACAGATGGTGCGGCAAGCCCATAGTCAGGAGGAATGGCAACTCTTTTTGCAGCAGCAAGACAGTTTGTGTCTGGCGGCGCAAAAGATGATGAATGTTTGGCAGTATAATGTATATCATGCTGCTGGCTTCCATCTTTCTGCCGAGGCAATCGTATGGTTCCTCAGCAAGGGAGATGCGTCAATGTGGAGATGTATTTTGAAATACGAACCCCAAAGCGCATTCAACGGAGAGGCGCAAGCCTTAATCAATGCCAATCCTCAGCTGATGAGTTTAGCTTTGAGTAACTCTTAAATAAAAAAAGCGTTTTCTTTCGATTATGAAGGAAAACGCTTTTTTTGTTGTCTTGGCTGCGGTTGTTTTGCTTCTGTTTTCAAATGATGGTTACGCCAGACTTGTTTTTTGAGCGGACAGTGTCTTGGGTGAGGCAGCAGGTATCGGGGCAGCTTGAAATGGAACAGGCTTTTGTGGCAATTCCCTTATGCTGCCGTGCGGAAAAGAAAAGTTTACCCGCAGAACAGTGCCGATGCCTGAATACGAACTTTTTGCATCAAGGTGGAAAAAGGGTAGTCCGTCAGTTGATTGATGTTTATGAAAAAACCGTCATCAATGGGAGAAATATCTTGTTTTAAGTGCAGCGTGTATATTTTTAGTGTCAGACGTATGTGGGTAAAAATGTGAAGAACCGTTAGCCCGCTGTCTGAAGCATTGGCAACCATCGGAGAACCGTCATCTGTCCATGGAAATTCATATAGACCGGAAAGCAGACCTTTTTCGGAACGTTTGCGGATCAGAATTTCTTTTTTTTCGTTGAATATCAGGTAGACACTGCCGTTCTTGTCTTTTTTTGTCGGTTTGGCGCGGTTGGGAATTTGCTCAAGTTCCGGCAGCCCGCGGGACAGACAATCTTGCTGCCAAGGACAAAGCGGGCATTGTGGCTTTTTGGGCGTGCAAATCATTGCGCCCAGATCCATGATTGCGGAAGCATAATCGGCGGGATGTTGCCGATCGGTCAGGGCAGATGCTTTTTCGCGGATAAGGTTTTCTATTTCGCCGATCGGGGACATCAGCCGGTATAGTCGGCAAATAATGCGGATAACGTTGCCGTCGACGACGGTTTCCGGCAGGTTGAACGCAAGCGCGAGAAAGCTGGCGGCCGTATAGCTGCCGATACCTTTTAGTTTTAAGACGTCTTCCCGTTTTTGCGGAAACTGTCCGTTGAGATTGCGGACAATGGTTTGTGCGGCGGTATGCAACGCTTTGGCGCGCCTGTAGTAGCCAAGCCCCTGCCAATGACGGTAAACTTCTTCCAAATCGGCAGCCGCCAAACATTCTACCGTAGGAAAACGCTTCATAAAAGGCGTGAAGTAGTTAAGAACGGTTTTTACGGTTGTTTGTTGCAACATAAATTCGGAAACCAGAACAACATAGGGATCGCTGTGAGCGCCTCCCTTTTTTCGCCACGGAAGTGTGCGTCCGTTATCTTGGTACCATTTGAGCAGCCGTGTTGAGTGTTTTTGTTTTGTCATACCGTAACTATACGAGTTTATGGGAAAAATGTCTATTTTAAAAGGGCATTAATGATGTGTCAAAAACACTTCAGCCTCCCGTTGAATGTGGGAGGCTGTGAAGATTGGTGCCCTGAAGAAGACTCGAACTTCCACGACCAAACCGGTCACAAGTACCTGAAACTTGCGCGTCTACCAATTCCGCCATCAGGGCAACGGGTATTTTAATAGCTGGATTTTTTTTATTAGTCAATAGTTTTTGTAAATTTTTTCTGAAATTATGCGAAAAAAAACGGTATAAGGCAATCTTGGAGAATGTCATGCAAATTGATAAAGACATCACGGGCGTTCGGAGCCATGTTTCGATATTTGCGAGATACGGCAAAAGAAAAACGCCCGCCCGAAAGGTTATATGTATCCGTACGAGTGGAGGAGGAGAAAAATCCCCAAACCGATGCGGTAGATGACAAACGGCAGAAAAGTGTAGCGCTTTAACCATTTCATCATAATAAAAATGGCGGCGATGGAAGCCACGAAGGAGTAACCTATGCCGCTTAAGGCATAGATCAGGTTTTCGTTGTTGCCGCTTTGCCAAATTTCTACAGCGACCAAAAGACCGGCGCCGGCTATGGCGGGAATCGAGAGCAACATACAGAATTTGGCGGCTTCGCGACGTTTTAGCTTAAGAAAACGGCTGGCGGTGATGGTAATGCCCGAACGGCTTGTGCCGGGGATCATTGCCAGACATTGCATCAGACCAATCAGAAAAGCATCTTTATATGACATATCGTCAATGGTATATTTTGAAGGCATAAAATGATCCGCCACCCACAGAAGAATGCCAAACAGCAAGATATTCCAACCGATAATCTCGGTGTTGCGCAGCCATTGCATTCCGAAGTGGTGCAGAAGAAGCCCGAAAACAACTGCAGGAATGGTGCCGATTATCAGCATCAACAACAGTTTAAGGTTGCCCGACGGCAATTTGTGCAAGATAAAGTTTCTGAGTGAGGCAGAGCCCTTGCGCAAACAGAAGTTTTTAACTGCGGGAAAGCGACACAACAGGCTGTTGAGCAGACCGCAAATCATGTCGTATATATCGCGGTAAAAATAAATCATCACCGCCAAAATTGAGCCGACGTGGACGGCAATGTCCATTTCCAGCCCCTGATCGGGAAAGGATGTGAATTTGGAAAGCAAAATCAGATGTCCCGATGAGCTGATCGGTAAAAATTCGGTAAATCCCTGAAGAATGGAAAGAATGATAATTTGCAGGTTGGTCATGATGTTAGTCCGTCTTTTTTGTGCCGGCGATATTCCGGCATTTTTTTTGGTTGAGGTTTAAAAGCGAATGAGGGCGAAAACGTATGTTGTTTAGAGAGGCGCCCCAGTGCAAGTGCGGCCCCGTCGCACGTCCGGTATGTCCGACCAGACCGATGATTTGCCCTTGTTTGACCATTTGACCGGCTTTAACTTTTGCTTCTTTCAGATGGGCGTATATTGTTTGCAACCCTTGACCGTGATCAATAATGACCATGTTGCCGGTGTAAAAGTAGTTTTTGCCGCTTAGCACAACTTTGCCGCTGCCAGAGGCTTTAACCGGTGTTCCTTCGGGGGCGGCAATATCGGTGCCGCTGTGGGGGCTTTTCGGTATATTGTTGAATATCCGCTGGTTGCCAAATTCGCCGCTGATGCGACCTTTTACCGGCAAAATAAAACCTTCGCGCCAATAATCTCCCGGCTGCATAAGGGTTAAAGAACGGCGGACATCTTTTTGTTCTCGCAAAATTTCCGTCCGATGAGAAGAATCCGGCGTTACTTTGGACGACGCTATGCCGTCGATGCGTTGAATGTCCCAGTCGTAAGCCTGAACGGGCAGTCGGTAAAGCCGTTTGCCGCCATCGGGATATTGCAGGTAAATGTCGGCTTGCGGTTTTTGATCGCGGCTGAAAGCGAGAATGAAGCGCCCGTCTTCGGTAACGGGGTAGGTTTTGTGATTAAAAACAACGGTTTCGGCAAGCTCGTCCGCTTGACCGATAATAATTTCTCCTTGTTGGAAACGGCCGCAAAATTCTACCGCCGTTGCCATTTTCGGCATTGCTACTGATAGCAGACTAAATGTCAAACAAATCGCCTTGTAGTTCATTTTTCCTCACAATCGGTCGGACTTTGATTGCCCCGTCGGCAAACACGATTTCAAGGCTGCCGTTTCGACGTGCCTCGTCTGTGGTACGGACGGTTTTGCATTGTTTGTTCCGAACCCATGCAAACCCTCTTTTTAAGACGGCTTCGACGGAAACGGATTCCAGCCGGAGGTTGAGGTTTTGCAACGTTTCGGTTTTCTTGTCAAAGATGTTGTTAATATAAAAAGGTTTAATTTCATTTAAATTGAGCTGATTTTTCCGATTTTCCAGATAATTTTTAAAGCTTAGGTGCAGGCGTTCGCTTCGATCGTCTAACTTTTGTATGTTTTCTGCTAAAATCCGTGTCAGATCGGGAATTCCTCTGTTGAGCCCGTCAAGCAGATTGCGCCGCTCCTGCAGATAGCGATGGCCGGTGCTGATCAGCCGGCTTTGCAAGGTGAGAAGGCGTGCTTCGAGGTCGCTTTTGACCGGAACCGCCAATTCGGCCGCGCCGGTTGGTGTCGGTGCGCGCAGGTCGGCAACAAAGTCGATCAGCATGGTATCGGTTTCGTGCCCGACGGCGGAGATGAGCGGAATGTCGGAATTGTAGACGGCGCGGATGACGTTTTCTTCGTTAAAACACCAGAGGTCTTCCAACGAGCCGCCGCCGCGTGCGACAATCAGCAAATCTGGACGGGGTAGGGGGCCGTCTGCCGGCAGGCGGTTAAAGCCGTTGATGGCGGCAGCCAGTTGTTCGGCAGCTCCTTCGCCCTGTACCAACGTTGGCCAGACGATGATGCGGGTGGGAAAACGGTCGGTAACGCGATGAATGATGTCGCGGATGACGGCACCGGTCGGGCTGGTGACGACTCCGATGGTTCGCGGAAGAAAAGGAAGGGCTTTTTTGTGCGCCGGATTAAACAGCCCTTCGGCGGCAAATTTTTGTTTGCGTTCTTCCAGCAGCTTAAGCAGCGCGCCGACACCGGCAACTTCGATCTGCTCGATAACCAGCTGATAGTTGCTTTTGCCGGCAAAAGTGGTGATGCGTCCGGTGGCGCACACTTCCAGCCCGTCTTCAGGTTTGACCGTGAGAGCCGCTGCCACGCCTTTCCAGCAAACGGCTGCCAAATTGGCGTTTTCGTCCTTGAGCGAAAGGTAATAATGACCGGAGTCTGCCCGTTTGCAGCCGAAGATTTCGCCTTTGACGCGCACATGGGCAAAGGCATTTTCCATTGTTTTTTTGATGGCGAAAGAAATTTCGCTGACAGTGTATTCCGGTATTGTTTCCTGCATATCTTTTTCCTTATAACAGCGCATAATTTTAGCGGATTGAGGAAATTCCCGCAAGCTTTATCGGTGCCTTCGGTAAAAATATTTTTTTTGACGGAAGACGATACTCCGTCGATTAAATTGACAGAAAAAATGATTGACTTTTTGTCTAATTGGTATATCCTATAGAAAAATAATTTTTAATTTAATTTTTATGGCGGCGGATATATTTCAATTAAGCGAACTCAAAGAGTTTGGCTTGATTCTTCAGGAACAGAACAAAGACGCTTTTGTGCGTCATTTTGCAGATTACATCAAAACACTGTTGAGTGCCAAGATGTTTCAAAATTATTGCTTGATATCGCCTTCGATGATCGGGGTGGATATGTGGGGTATGAATCCTTCGGCAGATTCTTTTGCGTGGGGGCTGCTTGATTTTAATGAACACCTTCAGTTTAAGTGGGCGTGGTTAAAAAACAAAATGGCTTTTACGCCGGATCTCGGCAGACACAAGCTTGTTGCCGCAGATTTTAGAACTCTTCAGCGTTGCCGCGCTCATCTGTTCAAAATGGCAGATCGCGGTTTGTGGTATCTGTTTTGTCATTGGCGGCGTTACCGTTTTATTGTGCGTTGTTTTCGCCGAGCTGACAAAGAATTGACTTTTCAGGATCTTTTTTCTGTGGCAGTCACGCAGTTTGTGGCAAAAGGCTGGGGAAAATCTGACGAGTTCAAGCGACTGTTGAGCGCATTGTAAATGCCAAGAAATGAAACCAAAAAAGGAAAACGGACGATGCCGTTTTCCTTTTTTTTGTGGGGAGAATGTCCATGTTGCCAAGACGAAAAAAAGCCCGATAAATGCGGCGCGATAAAGACGGGAAAGGAGCCCCGAGGCTCCTTTCGGTAAAAGCACGCCAACGGCAACCCCGATAGCAGGTTATCCGTTCAGGTTGACAATGCCGCGCGAGAAGGCATAGATTGCCCATACGGCAACGATTGCCATCAAGCAGGCAAGAATGGCTTCGCCTAAAGAAAACACCTTTTGCTCCGGTGCCGATTGCTTTCTTGCCCAAACAAAGACAGGAATGCCGATCGTCATGAAGATAACGGCCATCAGTAAGTAGTTGAGGCCGGCGGCGTAGATCAGCCATAGGGCATAGACCGAACCAATCAAAGAGGAAAGCAAAGCGGTGGAACGCTTGATATAAGTATTGTTCGGATATTCGCCGTCTTCGCAGAGTTTCCACAAATAGGCGCAACTGGAAAAATAGGCCGGCAGCACCATGACGCTGGTGATGCTGAGCATGGTATTCCATGCGTTGTTCGAAAAATAGACAAGCAAGATCATTGCCTGCATTAAAGCACTGGTTACCCACAAAGAAACCGAAGGTGCCTGATGTTCGTTTTCTTTGGCAAACTCTTTCGGAAACGTTCCGTTTTCTGCCGCGGCCTGTGGAATCTGCGCGGTAATCATGGTCCATGCGAGCCAGCTGGTCAGAACGGAAATAAGCAAGCCGATGTTCATCAGCCAAGCGCCGGAGCGACCAATGACTTTTTCCAAAACGCCGGCGGTGGACGGGTTGGGAATGGCAGCCAATTCGGCCTGACTCATATAGCCGAACGGCAGCAGCGAGAGTATGATGTAAATACTCAGACAGCCGATAAAGCCGAGCAGAGTGGCTCTGCCGACGGTTTGAGGCGTTTTGGCGTGTTTGGACATAACGACGGCGCCTTCAATGCCGATAAAAGCCCACAAAGTGACCAACATGGTGCTTTTGATTTGTTTGCTGAGACCGCCGAGAGATTGAGTGTTTTCGCCCCAGAAGTTGAAGTCGAAACGATCAATATGAAAAACGAACGCCACGATGATGATAAACAAAACCAGCGGGACAATTTTGGCAACGGTGCCGATGGTGTTGACCAACGTGGCCTGTTTGATGCCGCGCAGAACCAAATAATTGAAGCCCCAAATGAGAACGGAGCCGCCAATAATGGAGGCAAGGTTGTTGCCGCCGGCAAAATAGGGCGGAAAAAAGTAGTTGAGCGCATCCATGGTAATAACCGCATAACCGACGTTGCCGCTGATTTGGCAGAGCCAGTATGACCAACCGATGGTAAAACCCACATAAGGGCCGAAGCCCTCACGGCTGTACATATAGATACCGGCGGTGAGATCGGGTTTGACAACCGACAAAGTGCGGAATGTGTTGGCGATGAAATAAACACCGAAACCGGTGATTACCCATGAGAGTAGAACCGCTCCGGCAGATGCGCCGGCTGCCATGTTTTGAGGTAGGGAATAGATACCGCCGCCGATCATTGAACTGACGACGATTGCTGCCAATGCCAGCACACCGAGTCCGCTGTTGGTTGCCGTCGGTGTTGCCGCAGTGGAAGGTTTGATTTTTTCAGTCATTGTTTCATCCTTTGATCAAATTGTTTTTTTATTTGCGAAAGGAGGCGAAGCAATCGTTTTTTGGATTGTTCCGCCTCACGTTCGGCATCGGCTTCTCAAAACAACCGAGATGAGCTGTTCGGCTGTCTTCATCGAGGCCGATTATACCTTGGCCGGGTCTGCATGTTCAAAATTGAGGAAGCCAAGGCATGTCAGGCAGTAGCCAAACTGCTGCGTGATGTTGATGTAGTTGTGGAAAAGTTGAAATTCGCTGTGTTTGTGGACACCGCGAATTTCCAGTTCGTGGTTAAGCGAGCGGTTCAGCCACATTTCGCAATGTGTTTTGGCGATGTCGTCGTCAATATAGGTGTCAAAATATTCAACATATTCCGCTGCCCAGCCGCCGATCAACTCGCCTTTGTCGTCTTTGCCCCAGCAAATGCCGACACCGGTGGCAATGGCTTTGTGTTGGTCTCGGTTGGCACCGTTACCTGCCATAATCACTTCTAACACGGCACCGTGCTTAAATTGGTTGACGACTTTGTCGACGGGTACAATGTTGCCGAACAGTTCTTTCGGCAGGACAGATGTGTAGGGAACAACGTTAAAGTTTTCGATTTTGGCTTCCATCAATGCGGAATCGTAACAAAAAGTTTCAAACGGTTGCGGGGGAATGCCCTCGTCCGCCTGTCCGGCGCCGCCGGTCTGAAATGCCAATGTTGGGTAACGAACACCTTCGATCATAGTATTTCTCCTTATAAAAATTGTTTTTGAATTTTACAGCCTATGAGGTAATCAGCAGCATATTGTTTTCAAGCACGGTTTATACTAAAGATATAAAAACGAAACTTTGCCCTTTATTTTTGATTTTCCGTATATAAATAAAAAAGCATTGATAATTGCAAAGGAGAGGAAAGCTATGAAAATGCCATATTATTTACTGGTCGGAAGTGTGCTCGGCAGTTTTTTTGCAGTCACCGCAGATGCCGTGGCCGACAGCGGTTCTTTGCCGCAAGAAGAGGCAAACAAGATAAACGACACATATCACCGACGCCGTTTTACTTTTAGTGATCTCGGCAAAGATTATGATGATTTTAAAAATTATTTGAATAAGGAATATGGGTTTGACTATTCGGTTGATGTTTCTTATATGCCGCAGCGAGGGGCGCCGAGCGGGCGGAAAACGGCATATCAGACGCTGATTTATCCAAGCTTTAGCTGGACGACGTTTGATAATGAATATGGAACGGGAACACTTAATTTTGCCTATACGGTTGCTCGTTACGGCGGTTCGCAGGCAGCGGTTATCGGCAACAATATCGGTGTGGTGACAGAGATCAACGACTATGACGATGTGTCCAACTCTTTTGACGAATTATATTACAGTTATCAGTTGGGAGGCGATTGGAGCTGGTTGACAATGGCCGCCGGACAATTTCCGCTTTATAATTTTGACGGAACGGCTTACGATGCCAACCAGCAGGTCAACTTTATCAACTATGCTTTGTCTCAAAATGCCAGTTCAACCTATTCGATAGCCGGTGTCGGCGCTTATTTGCAGATGGCGCCCAATTCGGAATGGACATTTGCCGTCGGTGCTCAAGATGCCACCAATGTTGATGGCATCAGCGTGCGAGTGAACGATCTTGACGATAAGCATTATACAACGTTTGGCTATATTGCCTATAGCCCGACAATTAAAGGTTTGGGCGCGGGGCAATATTCGGTTTTGCTGTATAACCAGCCATGGGTGGAAGAACAACCGCAGACAACCAACGGTTGGTCAATCAATCTCAGCCAAGACATCGGAGATAAGTTGACGGTGTTCGGACGGGTAAACGGTGTTTCCGGTTCGGTTGCCGAGATCAATCAGTCGTGGGTGTTGGGCATGGTCTATAACAATCCGTTGGATCGCAATCCCTTGGACCAGATAGGACTGGCCTTTGCCTACAACAAAATTGACGAAAGTGCGGTTGGTGAAGAGCTTTCGCATGACAGCGAAAAAGTGTTGGAGGCCTATTGGGCATGGGGTATTTCCAAATGGATGACGATTACTCCGGATATTCAGTTATATATTGATCCGGCGTTAAACCCTAAGTCTGACTACGGAACGGTGTTTAGTCTACGCGCGAGCTTCTTTTTCTAAAGGTGGATTGATAGACGACAAAACCCCGTTTTACGGGGTTTTGTCGTGATTGCTCATATCTCCCTTGTGGCGTTGTGCCGTCGGACAATGGTGTTGTCGACGGGAGAGGCCGCCAGCATTTTGCTATTGTTTTTTTGCAGCAACTGTTGTGCCATGAGGTTGTCCGGATTGCGTCCGTTATATAAAATCTGCATGATTTTTTGCGCTTTGGCGAGGGGAATCACTTGATGACCGTTTGTTTGCGGAGCGATCAGCTTTTGTCTTTCCAGCTCTTGCTTAATGGCTTTTTGTGCTATTTCTTTGGTTTTGATGATAATCCCCGTTCCTTTTTTCAGGTTCCATTCTCCATCGTTGTTAAAACTGCGTACTTTGCCGTTGCCGATGTAGGTGGTGGCATGGTAAAGACCGCCGCCGCGCGGTGTCATGACAATGTCGCCGGCGTCCAGTTCTCGGATGTTGAAGCGGCCTGATTTGATGCAGTCGTCAAACCCTTTCTGCCGCAGATGGTTGACAAAACGGCGACATTCGACGGCATTGAAGCCTTCGCTGTCATATTCGGGCAGAACATTGTTGAGATCGCCGCAGGCATTGGCATCTATTAAGGCGCGGTTGATGGCCGTAACGCAATAGTTGTTGCGTCCGGAAAGATGACCGTTGCGATAAACAATATCAAAAAAGTTTTTTTTGACATATTTTGTTTTTTGTCCGTTCCGAGTTGCCGTTTTCAGGGCTTTAAGGTGTTTGGCGGAAGCGGCAAGAAATTCGTCGATCAACCAATTTGCCCGATCGGCAACTTCGTTGTCAATGTCAATCATAATCATTCTGCTGTATCCCGAAGGGGAGGATAACTGTTTGCGCTGTTCCAAAGCCGCCCGTCTTTCGGCAATGTTGATTTTTATTTTTTTGCCGTTGTCGTTTCTTTCGCCGTGCGTTTGTCCGTTAAGCGACGTCGGGGTTGCCGCAATGGCGCCGATTACCGAAAGTCCGAACAAATAGCGGCGGATTTTATAGGCGGCCTTACGCATTCTGATTTTTAAAATTTTAATTGTTTTTTTCTTTTCCGGAGACATTTTTTCTGCTTCATTATGAGTTTGATTCTTATTTTTGTACAAATCATAGCTTTTTTGGGGACAAAAGTCACGAAAAAAGTGATCACAGCATCGTTTTTTTTGCTTTACATTTTAAGCGATTTAAAGGTAAATAGAAAAAGCTGAATAATGAAATGTTGAAGATACGATAT
>JAHHRI010000020.1 GCA_020025875.1 Alphaproteobacteria bacterium
GTTAATAATTGTGTGTTATCATCAGTTTCAAATTTGATTATTAAACCTCGTTTTTTTAAGGATATTGGGAGATGCCAAATACGAAGAATTCACAGCAGGCCGGACGTTATGATATGCTGCAGAATGCTGCCGGGGAAATACTCATAATTATTGAATACCGAGAGGGCGGTCCCGAAAATCCGCGTTTGGTTTATGACGGGGGTACGCAAGCGTTGCTTTATCGCAGCCGCGAAAGTGCTTTTATGCTGAATTCTATTGCTGCCGAGGCGCGGATGCCGTTGAAATCGGTCAGCGAGGTGCTGATGGTGGAAATTGAAAATGATGATGTGGCTCGTGAATATAAAGTGCCGGTACGAGTGGTCAAAAATTTGCAGGCCTTGGCCTGATAATAAAACTTTTTCAGGTGATGATAAGGGCTTTAAAAGCCCTTATTTCTTGTTTTAATGCAGTAATATTTGTTGAAGCGGAAAATTTTGATGCTGGTTGAATTGCTCATTTTAATTTTAGGCGCGGGACTGGTTTCCGAGTTGGTTCCCCAAAACAGGATGCCGGTGTTGTGGTCGCTGTTTTCGGCGACGGCGGTTTTTTATTTTGTGTATCGCTTGTCATTGTTAGGCGTTGCACCCGATTTGTACCTGAATTATCCATGGCTCAAAACCCCCAATCTGGCGGTTAATCTCGAATTGGTCGTTAATGCTCACAATATTTATCTGATATTTGCCTTGTCAATACTGGCGGGGCTGGTTCTTTTGCAAAATACATTCGGTGCCGAAAATGCCAAAAATTCTCTAAACGGCTTGGTTCTTCTCAATTTGCTGTCGTCACTGATGCTGGTTTTTGCAGGCAACTACATCCAAATGTTGGTTGCCGTCGGGGTGTGCGATGTGCTGGTTTTTAGCGCCGTCAATAATATCGAAGCCAAGAAAAAATATATTTATGCAAATTTTCTGGCAGATATCGGGTTGGTGAGTATTTTTGCCGTTATTCTCGGACAAGGCGGCGGCTTGGGGCTGGAAAAACTCTCTGATTATGCCCGATTCGGTCATCATAAAGATTTTGTTGCGATTCTGCTGCTGGTTTGCATTTTTGCCAAAACCGGATTGTTTATGTTTCAAGGCACATATACCGAAATGCGCCTTCTTGGGTTTAACCGCTTAAACTATGTTTTATATACGGCAACGCCGCTGACCGGTTATCTGCTTCTTTTAAAAACAGAATCTTTGTTGCAGATATCTTCTTTTTCTTATCCCATGCTCAAAATTTTTGCTCTTTCTTCCGTGCTGTGGGGGGCGTGGGGCGCGCTGGCGATTGACAATCTCAAGCAAAAAGCAGTTTATTTTGCTCTCATGTTTTGGGGGCTGGTATATGCTTTTGCCGCTTTTGGCAATCGGCTGGGCAGTCTGGAATTTGCCGCGCTTCTGACGGCGGCTTTTTTGTTCGGACAGGTTTTGATGTTGATCTGTATGGCGGCATCTAATGAAACTCAGGTGTCGGAAACGGGAGGCTTCTTGAAGGCTCTCAAATGGACCTTATTGCTAACCCTTTTGGTGCTGGCAGCCTTTTTTTCGGTGTTGTTAAAAGTCAGAGAAAATTGTTCGTGGCTGGCATGGGGCTATGTGCTTTTGTTTATGCTAACGAGCGCGCATATCTTGTCGCAGATTTTGTTGGGAGAGAGTCGCGCCGACGAGCGGGTGCAAGCGATGTTAAAAAATCCCTCGCTGCCGTCTTGGCTGCCGGTGGCTGCCGCAGCCGTTGTCTTGTGCCGCTATTTTCATCTTTCTTTGTTGTCGACGATCTTGCTTCTTGGCGCATGGATCGGGCTTTTTTTCCTGCGTCCCTTGCGTCGGTTGGATGGCTTATATAACAATGATACCCTGCAAGAGGCCGATTATGTGGGAACGGCTTACGAACTGTTGATTATCACGCCGGTTAAGGTGATCGGGCGGTTGTTGTGGCTGACGGTCGATTTTGTGTTTATTGAAAGAACCATCATCAGCTCGGTGCAAAATGCGTTGGGTTTTATGATTTTTCTTTTTCGCCGGATTCATTCGGGCACGCTCACCGGCGCGCTGTTGTTCACATTGCTCGGTTTTGCCGTTATCGGCATAATTTGGTTGTACGGAGGCTGAAAAAATGGAAAATATGGGTTCGTTGGTTAACGCCATTGTTTTGGTGCCTCTGCTGGGAATGTTTTTTGCCGCCATTTCTCGCGAGGGAGAGCGCAATCGGGGCAGCAACGCCCTGAGTGTGGGCATTTTTACCGTGCTTTCCAATCTGGTGATTTTGTGGCGTACGGCTTTGCAGATGGATGTCGGCAAAGACGGCTGGAAAACGGTGAGCCGTTTCGCATGGCTGGAACATCCGAAAATTGAGCTGGTGTTTGGTATCGATGTTTTTTCCCTGATGCTGATTGCCGCGGTGCATCTGGCGGTTTTGCTGGGAATGGTGGGGGTGCGCCATAACACATACCGACAAAAGGCGTTGATTGTTTTTGCTCTGATGTTTTTAAGTATGATCAGCGGCTATTTTCTGGCTTCCGACTTTTTCTCTTTTTATATCTTTTTTGAGTCGTTGTTGTTGCCGCTGTTTATGATGATTGGCATTTTCGGCGATGTCAGAAAACAACAGCTTTTGTACCGCTTTTTTCTGTATAATCTGCTCGGCGCGGTTTTTTTGTTTGTGGCGTTGGTGGTGCTGTATAATCATGAAAATGTCAGTATTCTTGAGGTGAGTCGGATCGTTTTGTCCGGACAGGGCGAGGTGCTGGTTTGGGGATCTATCTTTATTGCCTTTCTGTCGCGCATTCCGGTATGGCCTTTTCATTATTGGATTTCTTCGGTCAATGTCAACATCTCCAACCCGTTGGTGTTTATTGTGGCCAACATTGTGCCGTTGAGCGGGGTTTATGGGCTGATCCGCTTTTTTCCGGTCAATGCGCCCGCCGCGCTGGATCCCTATTTGTTGGTTTTGGAAATTGTCAGTATCATTACCATGTTGATGATTGCTTTTATTGGATTTACCAAGCGCGATATTCGGTATAAAATTTTTGCCTATATGACCGTTTACTACATTTTATATTTGTTGGGAGCCTTGCTGCCGACGGACGCGCTTTTGATGAATATCGGCTTTTCCATGTTTTCTTACCTGATTATTGTGGCGGCATTGGAAGTGATGGTGGCGCATATAGACGGAGAGCGGCAGGAAAACGAAATCGGCAACTGCGGTATTTTGTGCAATATCCGCCGCACGTCGTGGGTGTTTTCTTTCCTGATATTGGCAGCCATCGGGATGCCGCTGTCATCAATGTTCTTAAATAATATGGTCATTTTTGCCGGATTGCTCAAATATAATATCCAAATGGCCGTTTGCATTCTGCTGGCCGTGGTGCTTGCTTCCGTCAGCTTGTTGCAGCAGCTGTTTTATCTGAAATATCCGCCCGAAGCGGCAGCGGCGCATCGGGTTCCCGTCGGGGAATGTTGCGTGGAAGATATCTCGCTTAAGGTTTTTGCGGTGATGCTGTTGACGGCGGTGATATTGGTGTTATCGTTTGTTAACCCGTTGTGGTTTGTCGGTTAGGAGAAAAAAATGTTGGTCAATTATGTTGCATTGCTGCCGGAAGCCGTGTTGACGGTCGGTATTTTGCTGATGATTCTTGTGCGCTTTCTGCGATCTGCCAATACCGCCAAAACTTTTCTGACCTTGGCCAAATGGACAATTTTGCCGACGGTGCTGCTGACGGCTGTCTTTTATGATCGGAATGTCGGCGCCTTTTGGGGCAATAACGATTATACGACATTGTTTAAAATTGTCATTTCTTTGTTTGTACTCAGTTGGGGCAGCCTTTCGCTCCGGCGTTTTCAAAACAAAGAAAATGACAGCTTTGCTTTTTTCCTTGTGTTGCTGCTTGAGTTGCTTTGCTTTTCGCTGATGCTTTCCGCCCGTTCGCTGGAGTTGCTGGCAGCGGCTGCCGTTTGTTGTCAGATGCTGAATTATCCGTTGCTGAAAACCGGAGCCGATGAAGAATGTTTGCCGTCTTTTCGTCGCTATCTGGCGGCAGCGGTTTTTTTCTCCCTGCTTTTGACGGCAGGGGTTCTGATGTTAAGATATTTTTCCGACGGAGAATATGAAAAACTCGGCAAATTTTTGGCAGAACAGACGGAAACCGTATGGCAGATCCGGCTGGCATTTGTGATGATTATGGTTTTTTTCCTGTTTGCTTTGGGGGTGGCGCCGTTTCATTTTTGGTTTGCCGATGTGGTTTCGGGGGCGGTTTTGCCGGTAGCCGGCTATCTGACGATTGTGCCGGTGTTGGCTTATTTTTCGGCTTTTGTCAACCTTATCGTTAATGTGTTGGCGCCGATATATGATTGGTTTGTGCCGGTTATGCTGGTGTTTGGCGTGCTTTCCGTTTTTATCGGTGCGGTAGGCGCCAACAGCGAGGATAATCTGCGCCGCACTTTTGCCTATGCCGGACTTTATTATGTCGGCGTGCTGTTGGTGGCGGCGGCGGATATGCACGGTCAGAGCCTGCTTGGCGCATTTATTTATCTGTTGGTTTATGTGCTGGCTTTTTTCGGCGTTTATACGGTTTTTGCCGGCTGCCGCAGCAAAGGAGAATATCTGCGTTGCTTGCAGGAAATTCGCGGTCTATCCACCCAACAGCCGTTTTTGGCGGCAGCTTTTCTGGTGCTTATGATTTCCTTGATCGGCACACCGCCGCTGCTTGGTTTTTTAGGCAAGCTTTCGGTCATCAACACATTGGTGGCAGGAGGCAGCTACGGTTTGATGGCGGTGGTGGCTTTTTCGATGCTGATTTTGGTATGCGCCTATCTTAAAATCATAACCGTGATCTATTTTGAACCGCGCAACATTAGCTTTGACAGGGTGGACAAAGGGGTGTATACCTATATTGCAATCAATCTCCTGCTGATTGCCGTTACCGTCTTAAACCCGAAATATCTGATGCATGATGTGGAAATGATGCTGGCGGCGATTTTGTAAACGGAAAAGCAAAAATGTGGCGATATTTGGAATATGACGAATTGGTAAGCACCAATGACAAAGCATTGGAGCTCACGGTATCGGCAGGAGGGGAAAAAATGGCGGTAACCGCGGTCAAACAGACGGGCGGACGCGGTCGCCGCGGGCGGCGTTGGGAGAGCTTGGAAGGAAACTTGTTTATGTCGTTGGCTCTGCCTTTTGCCGCGGACAAAAGCACGGCTTTGGTGCTGATCTCGTCGCTGGCGCTGCTGCAAAGCGTGAAAGAGCTTGACAATAACGCCGATGTCAAATTGAAATGGCCGAACGACGTCCTCTTAAATGAGCGTAAAATGTCGGGTATTTTGCTCGAAAAAGGTAGTTGCGGGTATATGGTCATCGGCATCGGTGTTAACCTGAAAGCCTCGCCGGCAGGAGAAATGATTTATCCGACGACAGATTTGGCAGCCGCGGGAATAAGAACCGAATGCCGTACGTTTAAGAGCATTTATATCCGTTGCTTCGACAGGTTAACGGAATTGTGGGAACAACAGGGGATGCCGACGCTGACGGAAGAATGGTTGCGTTATGCCAAAAATCTCGGCGAACCGATTGTGGCACGGCTTCCGAAAACAACCAAAAGTGGCATTTTTGCCGGTATAGACCAATCCGGTATGCTGATTTTGCAAACACCGTCGGGCACAGAAACAATCGGTGCCGGCGACGTGTTTTTTGATGATGAAAGTAAGAGAAAAGAATGATTGATAAGATTGAAAAAGACGGGCTGTATTTTATTGCCTTGGGCGGTGCCGATGAAATAGGCATGAATATGTACATATACGCCCACAACGGAAAGTTTATTATGGTTGATGCCGGATACGGCTTTTTGAACGACAATTATCCCGGTATGGACGTTTGTTTTGCCGATGCCGGATTTTTTGCCAATTATGCCGAAGATTTTGAAGGCATATTTATAACCCACGCCCACGAAGACCACTTCGGCGCCATAGCTCAGGTGTGGCCATTGTTGAAATGTCCGGTCTATGCCAGTGAATTTGCGCTGGGCTTGATCAGAAACCGCCTGCGCGAATATAAATTGGAAGATATGGTTCCGCTTCATCCAGTGATCGGACGTCAGCAGGTGAAGTTGCAAAATTTTGCGGTTGAGTTTTTGCCGATTGTTCACTCGGTGCCGGAAACGGCGGCGCTTGTCATTAAAACCGCGGACAAAACGGTGGTGCACGCCACCGACTGGCGCTTTGATGACGGGGCGATTGATATTTTGCAAACGGATTATGCCGGTCTGCAAACTGCTGGTGACGGCGGTGTCGATATGTTTGTGTGCGATTCGACCAACATCGAAGTCAAAGAAAAGCTGCCGAGCGAATTTGAAGTGCGCGAATGCCTGATGAAGCTGGTGCCGACATTGTCGAAAACGGTGGTGGCCACTTGTTTTGCCTCCAATCTGACACGGCTGGAAAGCCTGATGATGGCTGCCGACGCTGCCGGACGTACGCCGGTGCTGGTTGGTCGCAGCTTGTTGTACAACGTGAAAGTGGCAAAAGAAATCGGCTACTTCAAAAATATGCCGAAATGTTATGACATTAAAGAAGCGGAGGAAATTCCCTCCGATAATGCGCTTTATATCTGCACCGGTTCTCAAGCCAACTATCGTTCGGCACTTACTTCTATTGTCAATAACCAGAGCAAATATGTCAAATTGGGACAAGGCGACACGGTTATTTTTTCTTCCAAGATCATACCGGGGAACGAGGAAAAAATCAGCGAAATGCAAGAAAAACTGATTGCTCAGGGCGTTAACGTGATTACCGATAAGGACACGTTGATCCACACTTCCGGTCATTGCAGCAAAGAAGAAATTCGGCGTATGTACGAGCTGTTGCGTCCGCGTTTGGTGCTGCCGGTTCACGGTGATAAAAAATTTATCCGCGAGCATAAGCGTTTTGCTGCCGAATGCGGCATCAAAGAAGTGATGAGTATGCAAAACGGCGATGTTTTGCTGTTAAAAGACGGTAAGGCCAAAATAGCGGGTAACGTCCCAACGGACGTGCTGGCGGTTGATCGTACCGAAATTGTTTCGCTTAATTCGGAAGTCGTTAAGCGCCGCAAACAGATTGCTTATAACGGCAGTGTCTTTATCAGCGTCATTTTTGGCGAAAAATGGGAGCTGATTGCGTTGCGCATTTCTTCCAAAGACATTCTTGAGCCGGATGCTTTTGCCGCTCTGCGCGACCGCATTGTGGTTGAGGTTTCGGAAGCCCTGCCGGAAGTGGCTGCCGGTTTGCATTATAAGGAGTCTGCCATTTTGGACTACATTCGGGTGCAGGTACGGCGCAAAATTGAAAAAGCAACGGAAATGAAACCGGTTACGTTTATCCATTTTTATAAACTGCCGATTGAAGAAGATGAAATTGAGCAGGAAGACGATGTTGACGCCGGTCAGCCAATGATTATTTATCCATCGCCGGAAATTGAGAGCTAAAGGCGAGATGACGGGTGCGGCGGGAGTTTTCCCGTTGTCGGCAGGCTAGGCGGTCTGGTTGTTTAGTTCAATCGGCAGATAGATGGTAAAAGCATTGCCACCGACGGTATCCGATTCTATCTGCAGATTGCCGCGGTGGCGGATAAGAATATGTTTGGCAATGGCCAATCCCAATCCGGACCCTTTGATATTTTTGTTTTTGTGCGACTGCATACGGTAAAAGCGTTCGGTCAGTCGGGTGATATATTCACCAGAAATTTTTTCGCCGAAGTTGTGCACCGTCACCGCCACCGCTTTGCCGCTTGCCACTTCGTAGCTTTGCGAAGGCGGCACAGACTCCGCGACAACCGCCGAAATGGTAACGTTGCTGTTTTCGTTGCCATATTTTACGGCATTGTCGCAAAGGTTTTGCAGCAACTGACGGATTTGTCCGTAATCGGCGGTAATTGTCGGTAGATCTTGTTCAATTTTCAGGGCAAACTTGATGTTTCTGGCTTTTGCTTTCAGCATTAGGGCGTTGCAGACGTCTTCCACTATCGGGGCAATGCTGATTTTTTCTTCCGGTGTCTGATCCTGCGTCATCTCAATTTTTGAAAGCGACAACAGATTTTCAATCAGAAGCGCCATATAGCTGGCTTGCTCGCCCATTATTTTCAAAAAGGCGTTTCTTGCGTTTTCATCATCTTTGGCGGTGGTCTGCAATGTTTCGATAAATCCCGATATGACCGACAACGGCGTTCTTAATTCGTGGCTGGCGTTGGCCACAAAATCGGACTGCATTTTTTCGATTTTTGTCGCTTTGGCGAAGTCGTAAAGAGAAATGACGGCCACCGCCCGCCCTTTGGAAATCCAAGGCAGTTGCTTGATGTGGGCATAAAGTTTTTGAGTGTTGTTTTTATCTTCGCCGACATTGCGGTTAACATAAAAAATCAGGTTTTCCGATTCGCTTTCTTTGGTTAAAACCCGCGCAACCGCATTGACAAAGTTGTTTGAGGAAAATATTTCTTCGACTTTGCGGTCGGTAATGTTATCACCGAGCAGTTTTTTGGCGGATATATTGGCTCCGAGAATGTTTCCGTTGCGGTCAATCATCAAAATCGGATCGGGCAGAGTGTCGAGCACCGCGGTGTCGGAAATGGTTTGCGCTTCGAGTTTTTCTGCCTTTTCGGTCCAAAAGCGGTGCATTTCGTTGACGGCGTTCACAATCTCTCTGGTGTCGTTTTCCGTCAGGTCAAACTTTTCTCCCGTATAATTTTCTTCTTTTGCCAAATGAAAAATATATTTGCGGATTTGCTGCAACTCAAACGTGATCGGAAACAACCATACGATATTAAACAAAATGATCGAGGCATAGGCGATAACGGCAATGCTTGCCGGCAGCAGTTTTAAAGCCACCAGTATAATGAACACCAATGCCGAAGGCAATGACAATGCCAAAATTCGGTTGGCAAAATTAGTATCTTTCTCAATTTCGAACAGTTTGCTTCGGCGTTTGTAAAACATGGTTATAACCCTCGCATTGCGTTAAAAAAAGATAGACTATTGATGATAATATATTATAATGCAATACGTTTAAATTTATTAAAGATCGGACAGGGAAATCAAGGTCATGACGGAAACCAAGGCGTCTGCGCTGACGCCCATGATGACGCAATATTTAGAAACCAAAAAAGCCTATCCGGACTATCTGTTGTTCTACAGGATGGGCGATTTTTATGAAATGTTTTTTGATGACGCGGTGGCGGCTTCAAAAGCATTGGACATTGCCTTAACCAAACGCGGCAAGCTTGCGGGGGAAGATATTCCGATGTGCGGCGTGCCGTTTCATGCCTACGAAACTTACTTATCCCGACTGATAAAGCATGGTTTTAAAGTGGCCATCTGCGAACAGATGGAAGATCCGAAAGAAGCCAAAAAACGCGGAGCCAAATCGGTTGTCAAACGAGATGTTGTCAGGCTGGTGACGGCAGGAACTCTAACCGAAGACAATTTGCTAGATTCCCGCCGCAATAATTTTCTGTTGAGTTTGGTCAAAAACGGCGACACGCTGGGTGTTTCGTGGCTGGATCTTTCCACCGGCGATTTTTTTCTGGAAGAAATTGAGCTGAAAAACAAGCCGGAAGCTGCCGTTGTCAGCGGTTTGCTTTCCCGCCTGAACCCTGTGGAAATACTTGTCTCCGACCGTTACCTGCAAGTGCCGAAGCTGTTTGAGGTGTTTAATGAACACCGCAAAAAACTCTCCGTGTTGCCGGAAGCGCGGTTTAATTTTGAAAATGCGCGCCGCCACCTTTTGAAATTGTTTCAGGTGGAAACGCTGGATGCCTACGGCAACTTTTCTCGCGCGGAAATTGTTGCCGCCGGAGTGCTGATGAATTATGTCGAAACCACTCAAAAAGGGCAAATGCCCCGAGTGGAAAAACCGGTAAAAATCTATGAGCGGCAGGTGATGGAGATTGACGGTGCAACTCGCCGCAGTCTGGAGCTGTTGGAGTCTTCTTCCGGAGAGCGCGGCAGCTCGCTGCTTTCCGTGCTCGACCGCACCGTAACCGGTGCCGGCGCGCGGCTGCTGGCCAGTCGAATTGCCAGCCCGTTGGTCGAAGCCAAAGAGATTGACGAACGCCTCAATGTCGTGGCATTTTTTCTCAGTGAAGAATTTATCCGTGAGGATGTGCGCCGCCTGCTGAAGCTTTGCCCCGACATGGAGCGCGCCGTCTCCCGATTGAGCCTTGACCGTGGCGGCCCCAGAGATTTGGCAGCAATCAAAACCACGCTGGCAGCCGTGCCACAGCTGAAAAATGTGCTTTCCGGCGCGTTTTCGCAAAATATGGTTTCTGCGCTGCCGGAAGCCGTGACACGAATTGTCGACAAATTGGGGCATCACGAAAATTTGGTTGATGAACTGGAACGCGCACTGGCTGACGAATTGCCTCTTTTGGCCAGAGACGGCGGTTTTATCCGAGAGGGCTACTATCCGCCGCTTGACGAAATTCGTCGTGTCAGAAACAACAGCCAGCAGATTATTTTGCAGTTGCAGGAAAAATATGCCGCGGCGACAGACATTGCCAATCTGAAAATCAAATACAACAATCTGATCGGCTATTTTGTCGAGGTGCCGGTCAGGTTTGCGACACGGATGATGGAAAATAAAGACTTTATTCACCGTCAATCGGTGTTGAGCGCCGTACGTTTCACAACTGTTGAACTTACTGAAATCGAAAACGAAATTCGCGGCGCGGGAGAAAAACTGCTGGCTACCGAACAGGAACTGTTTAACCGGCTGGTGAGCGAAATCAGAATTTGCGCCGATGATATTTCCCGCACGGCCAAAGCAATGGCGGAATTAGATGTCGGTGCCGCGCTGGCAGATTTGGCGGCGGAAAAAAATTATTGCCGTCCCGAAATTGACAATTCTTTTTGTTTTGAAATTGAAGACGGACGCCATCCCGTGGTAGAAGCTTCGCTGGCCCGTGATCATGACGGCGCCTTTGTCGGCAACAACTGCGCATTGGGGGGAGAACACAGCAATATTTGGCTGATTACCGGTCCGAATATGGCAGGTAAATCAACATTTTTGCGTCAAAATGCCATTATGGCGGTGATGGCGCAAATCGGTTCTTATGTTCCCGCAAAAAGGGCGCGCATCGGCGTGGTCAACAAGCTATTTTCGCGCGTCGGTGCTTCCGATGATTTGGCAAAAGGTCGTTCAACTTTCATGGTCGAAATGGTGGAAACGGCAAGCATTTTAAATCGTGCCGATGAACGTTCTTTGGTCATTTTAGATGAGATCGGGCGAGGCACGGCAACCTTTGACGGCTTGTCGATTGCTTGGGCGGTGGTGGAACATCTGCACGAAGTAAACGGCTGCAGAGCCTTGTTTGCAACCCACTATCATGAGCTGACTTCTTTGGTAAACAAATTGCCTAAAATGTCGCTTCATTGTATGAAAATCAAAGAATTTAACGACGAAGTGATCTTTCTGCACGAAGTGATTGACGGTGCCGCCGATCGTTCGTACGGCATTCATGTTGCCAAGCTGGCGGGCTTGCCATCGGTGGTTATTAAACGTGCGGAGCAGGTTTTGTATTCGCTTGAAAACGACAAAAACAATACCGATATGAAGGAGTTGTCCGACGATTTGCCGTTGTTTGCAAGCTTGAAAGAAAAAGAAGAAAAGCACAAGCCGTCGCCGGCGGAAGACGCTTTGAAGTCACTCAATCCCGACAATTTAACACCGCGCGAAGCCTTGGAAGAACTGTATCGCCTTAAAGCTCTATCGGAGGAAAATAATGCCGATTGTTGAGGACGTTGCCCCGAATGTCAAAGCCCTGTGGAAAGAGATAACGGCAGCCACGGTTATCTATCCGAAGGTCGCAAAAGAAATGATAAAATTTTAGTTATAAACAAAGGAGAAGAAATATGTTCAAATCAATGATAGCGGCAGCAGTTGCCGTCGTATTGGGAGTTGGCTCGGCTCAGGCGGCAGAAGCTCAAAAACCCTATGCCAATGTGAAAGATCCGGAAAACACGCTGTTGCTCAAGCTCAAAGACGGTGATGTTTTGATTCAAATGTTTCCCGAAGATGCGCCCAACCACGTTGCGCGGATTAAAGAGTTGGTTCGTCAGGGATTTTACAACGGTTTGAAATTTCACCGTGTTATTGACGGCTTTATGGCTCAAACGGGCGATCCGCTCGGCAACGGGACCGGCGGCAGCGGTAAAAATTTGAAAGCAGAGTTTAATAATCGTCATCACAAGCGCGGTGCCGTTTCTATGGCTCGTGCCGCCGATCCTCATTCCGCCGACAGCCAGTTTTTTATCTGCTTTGACGATTCCGGTTTCTTAGATCGTCAATACACGGTTTGGGGACCGGTCATTTCCGGTATGCAGTCCGTGGATAAAATCAAACGCGGCACCGGCCCGAACGGCATGGTCTATGGCCCCGATAAAATTATTTCCATGAGCGTGGTTGCCGATTTGCAAAAATAAAAAATAAATCGGTACGATTCTTAAAAAAAGTCAAAAAAGCGGTTTTAAATACATTTTTTAAAACCGCTTTTTTAAATAAGTGCCTCGTTTTGAGATTAAAACAATAAAAATCAAAGGGATATGCTGCGGTATTTGGGTACCTACGATTAAAATGTTGAAAAACGTTGTTTTTTTTGGTTGACAAGAACAAAACTTAGGCTATATTTGCAAACGAATTGAATAACCATATTTAACAAAGAGAGAAAATATGAACACTTACGCAACTAAGCCATCGGACATCGAGAGAAAATGGTATGTCGTTGATGCCAGCGGTGTCGTATTGGGCAGACTTTCCGCCGAAATCGCCAAAATTTTGCGCGGTAAGCACAAGCCGAATTTCGTCCCCAATCTGGACTGCGGCGATTATGTAATCGTCATCAATGCCGACAAAGTTAAACTCACCGGCAAAAAGCTGACGGACAAGGTTTACTACCGTCATACCGGTTGGGTCGGCGGCATTAAAGAAACCACTCCTGCCAAAATCTTAGCTGGAAAATTCCCCGGACGTGTTATCGAAAAAGCTGTTGAAAGAATGATCTCGCGCAATCCTCTGGGACGTCAGCAGATGACCAAACTGAGAGTATATGCGGGCACCGAACATCCGCATACAGCCCAGAACCCGATTGTTCTGGACATTGCTTCCAAGAATCCGAAAAACAAAAGGAGTCCGTTATAATGGCTAAGTTAGAATCCTTAAAAGATATCAAAGCATCTGCTGCGGAAACCGTTGCAGAAGTACGCAAGCCGAAGCGCGACAAATTCGGACGTTCCTATGCTACCGGTAAAAGAAAAGACGCGGTTGCCCGTGTATGGGTAAAACCGGGAAAAGGTAACATCACCGTCAACAGCAAAACTCTTGACGAATATTTTGCCCGTCCGGTTTTGAAAATGATCATTAACCAGC
Source organism: Alphaproteobacteria bacterium (assembly GCA_020025875.1). Classification (GTDB taxonomy): domain Bacteria; phylum Pseudomonadota; class Alphaproteobacteria; order RF32; family CAG-239; genus JAFUYI01. The sequence continues at coordinate 13,410 of JAHHRI010000020.1, forward strand.
CGTTTGAGGTTGCCAACCGAGTCAATGAATTTGACGTTGTTTGCACGGTCAGCGGCGGCGGTTTGTCGGGTCAGGCAGGCGCTATCAAACACGGAATTTCCAAGGCTTTGAACGATTATGAGCCCGAATTGCGTTCGGTTCTGAAAGCTGCCGGCTTCCTCACACGCGACGACAGAACGGTTGAACGTAAAAAATACGGTAAAGCCAAGGCTCGCCGTTCCTACCAATTCTCCAAGCGTTAATTGGTCGAAAAAGAAAATATTTTATTTTCAATGGGTTGTGTTTTTTCACAACCCATTTTTCATATCCGCATAATCTTTACATATCCTTTGATTGCCGATTTACTGAGGAACCAAATAGAGCCGCGTTGAGATTTGAGCCCGCGGGAACTCACCCTTGTTGATGCCCAATCTTGATTGCTTTTGCAACAAACAAAACCCCGCCAGAGCGGGGAGTTGTGTTAATTATTTTTAGGTTTTGTTATCTTAGTGGCGATTCTGCCTTTCGGTATAATAACGCGCATATTTTTGTGCTGCGCTGATATGCTCTGCCGAAGTGTTCAGATTTTCGCGGATATTGCCAATTTCCTTCGGTTCGGTAAATTTCATATTAAAGGAAATGTCTTTGCTGCTGTCTTTTTCACCGATTTTGACATATTTCTTGATGCCTTCACGCAGTTGTTGCGGCAGCTGGTGCATAAGATTGCGAATGGCCTGACAATTTAATCTGGCGGCAAACATCATGGTGTCCTGATTTTTACGAAAGTCCATTTTGCCCTTTGCTTCCAGCGATTGGTGCATTTCCTGCCCGATAACATAGACCATGTTGCTGCGATTGTTGACCAAATGGCTGCATTTCTCTTTTTTCAGATCACTGCAAGAAGGCAAAATTTGATCATAGACATCATAAACTGCCCCGACCGGAAATTTGTGGTGGATGGAAATGATCTGCATCTCCGCGGTTTCATCCCGCATTTCTTTGTTCATTTGGTGCTCTTTGGCTTTGCTTGCAAATTGCTGCTTATAGTCCGGATCTTGAAAGGCCAGAGCGGCAATGTTGTTTTGTCCCGCAACCAAGCCGCGGATATAAGTATTGTCAACGGTGCTCATGTAGGAACCATAGTTGATGACATTGTTGTGGTTGTAATCATATTCATATTTTTGCGACAACAGACCGGCTGCGGTTTTGCAATATAGCTCCATGCATTTTTCTTTGTAAGCGGCTTTTCTTTTTGCTTCGGCAGTCGGCAACGCGGCTTCTTCGGGAGAAATGCCCAAAGCCTGATCAATTTCGGCATTGGCGTTTTCTTTACCGACGGAATTTTCAATAATTTCCCGAAAAGCGGTGTAGGTTCCGCCGATGGTGTTGCCGTTAATGGCGTTTTTCCCTTCCGTCAACATTGTGCCGAAGAGTTTTAAAAAGTCGGGTTTGGTTGCTCGTTTAAAGACATCCCTTAAGTCATCGCGAAACTTCTTTTGTTCATTGCGGATTTTAAAATCAAAAGATGCTGTTTTGTTTTTGTCAAAAGTATATTCTTCGATATCTTCGCGAAGGAGCTCAACAGAGGTGTTTTTATTTTTTTGCTCGTTGTAGATTTCATAATCGGCGGCCAGCCTTTTTTTCAAAAAGTTGAGCTTGCCGTTTAATTCTTTGTGCAGCTTGCCCGCGCTTTCTTCGTCAAGCTCTCCCGAACAGGCGGCAACGGAAAGCGCATCGGCATTCTTAATGCCGGCTTCGTGCATAATTGTGGCGAGAATTTCCGCGCCGCTCATTTCGTGTTCTTCAGCAACTCCGCTGGTCAGCCCGACATAGCCGAGTTGCTTATAGGCGTTGATTGCGCGGTTGCGATAAATGCGTTCTTTGAGATGCTCAACATTTTCAATTTCGTCCAGACCATGCTCGGCAACAATATCTAAAGCTCTTTCGTCCTCAAAAGCTTTGGCATTGAGAGTGCTGATTTTTTTGTACAATTCTTCCATATCTGTATTGCTGATGTTTTGGGCATCGGTTTTGCAGATTTCGATTAGTGCAAAAGTTGCCAAAATGCGGGTTTCTAAAGCTATTTTATTGTTTGTTTTCTTTTTGCCGGGTTTTGCAGCCATGACATTCTCCATTGGTTAATGGAATTTAGGATACAATAATGTCATTTTTATGTCAATAAAATGTACAAAAAATATCTTTTGAAAGTAAGTTGACTTTTTGTCTGTTTTTGCTTATACTTATTGCGAAAAAATAAAAATATGTTCTATAATTTTAAAAATTATTTATATGAAAGAAAGATTCTTTAACAGCTATGTGTTCTTGAGGCGATACTACAATATCCCCAAGGGCAAAAGGTTACGATGGTGCATCATCAAAGAAAGCTCTGCCAAAGGTACGGAGTTGCGTTTAGGCGTTTCTGTCGTCGGTACGCATAAGTATATTGATGTTGCCCAAAGGCGGATCTTTTCAAAGGTTTCGTCCGGGGCGATTGAACGATGTGTTTTTTCTGCTCGTAGAAAGCTTCTCGGTAAAAATTATGTTTATACCAGCGAAAACGGCTGGTCAATAACTAAGCCCAAAGACTACATTATGGACATCTATAGAAGTTCGTGGTGGCGTCCGGGGATTACCGAACACGAAAGGTTTTTGTAATTTGAGAAAGCCTGCTGTCTTTAGTCGGACAGTCAGGCTTTCTGCTTTTAAAAACATCATAGGGAAATTGTGCAAAGAGTGGTTGTTTTTATTTTTTGCCGATATATCTTATAAGGGTATTTTATTGTAACGGAGGTTAATATGAAAAATTTGCAAATCGCCTGTGCCGCACTGTTGTTGTCCGGTTTGGCAATGACGGCGTCGGCGGGATTTTCCGGACCGAGCAAAAACCATGCCGCCACGGTGGCGGAAGCCTTGGAAATGCCCGATGAAAGCTATGTCATTTTGCAGGGATATATTGAAAGCAGCCTCGGTAATGAGGAATATATGTTTAAGGACAATAGCGGTTCCATCAAAATTGAAATTGACGATGATGACTGGAACGGACTGAATGTCAATCCAAACAATAAAGTGGAAATTCAGGGTGAAGTCGATACCCATATGATGAAACCGGCAGATATTGAAGTGGATATGATCCGTTTGGTTGAATAAACTATGGACGGTAAAAGAAAAACGGGGAAGCTCCCCGTTTTTTTTGTGTTTTTATAATCTTTCTGTTGAACCGCGTTAAACGGCTTCCGGCAGCTCCCAGCGTTTCAGTCGATTGTCGATTGCCAGTCGGGCACCGGTTGAGGCAATCACTTCTTCAAGCGAAAACAGCGGGTTAATTTCTTTTAACAGCAGAGATTGCGGGGTTACTTCAATCACGCAGCGTTCGGTTACAATCAGATCGACTTCTCCTGCCGCCGTCAGGGGCAGGGTGCATTTTTCCACAATTCGCGGGGTGCCTTTGTTGGTATGTTCCATGGCGATGATCACTTTTTTGGCGCCGACCACCAAATCCATGGCTCCGCCCATTCCGGGGACAAAAGCTCCTGGAATCATCCAGTTGGCAAGGTTGCCGTTTGCGTCAACCTGCAAAGCACCGAGAACGGTGGCGTCGATATGCCCGCCGCGGATCATGGCAAAAGCGGTTGACGAGTCGAAAAATACCGCCCCCGGCTTTGTCAAAACGGCACCACCGCCGGCGTTGATAATCTTTGGGTTGTCGCCTGCCGTTTCGTCATGCGCGCCGATCCCCAACAGACCGTTTTCCGACTGGAAGATAACGTGACGATTGTGCGGGATATAGTTGGCAACTTCTGTCGGCAGCCCAATACCCAAAGTGATGACATCTCCTTGAGCAAATTCGCGGGCTATCCGACGGGCTATTATTTCTCGGCATTGTTCTTTGGAAAGCATGGGGACCTCACTTAACGATATAATCGATAAAAATTCCGGGGATGGTTACTTCTGCCGGATTGAGCGGTTTGTCGCAGATTTCGTCAACTTCGGCGATGACGGTTGTGGCGGCGGTTGCCATCACTTGGTTAAAGTTGCGGGTGGTACCGTCTAGAAATAAATTGCCGAAACGATCCGCCTTGCTGCCGTAAACCAGAGCCACATCGGCTTTGATCGGTTTTTCGAGCAGATATTTGCGTCCGTCCAGCTCCATTACCGTTTTGCCTTCTTCCACTATCGTACCGACACCCGTCGGGGTTAAAAAACCGCCCAGACCGGCACCGCCGCAACGGATTCTTTCGACCAGCGTGCCGAGGGGAACCAGTTCCACTTCAAGCGTGCCGCTGTTCATCTGGCGGACGGTTTCGGGGTTTGTACCGATATGTCCGACAATTACTTTTTTGACCAGTTGATTGACAATCAGCCTGCCGCGATCATGTTCGGGATATGAGGTGTCGTTGGCAATCAGCGTCAACTGACCGGTTTTGTTTTTTATAATTTCCTCAATCACTTTGTCGGGGGTGCCGCAGCGCAAAAAACCGCCAACCATCAGCGTGTCGTTTTCACGGATCATTTTTCCGGCTTCTTCTGCCGATATAATCTTTTTCATCGTTTTTGAATCTTTGTTGAAATTCGGGGCTGATTATAACCGCAAATTTTAAAAAGTCATCATTTTTTATCATCAGGCAGCTTCGGACCATGGCGCATGAAAATTTTTTGTCTGTTTTTGACAAAAAGCTTGACGTGATTTTTTTTGGGGGCTATACTGTTCTTATCAACAGAATTATTAACCAATTATATGTTTTTTTTATGGAAAAGAAAGATTTTGTAAAAAGCTTTTTCAAATTCGAAATTACTCAGACGACAAAAGTGCTGATGTATAAAATTCGAATGGGTGACGGCAAACGCTGGAACGTGAGCGAAGATAAAGAACGTGGTCGTGTTGTCCTTATGGAAATAGGGCGTCCGATGAACGTTACTTTAGTGATGATCGGCGATCAACGTATGCAGATTTTCACCGCTTGCAGCAGGTTCGAATATCTGATTCAGGACAAGGAAAACGGCGACGGTGCAGAAGTCAGTTTCTGTGGTCCGGTCAATGCCTTGTTAACTCAAGCGCTGATGCCGCGGATGACATATGTGCCGGGGACTCTGCAGGGAATGTCCGAGGATATGCCCGATTATGCGCCGATTGCCGAGTTTATGCGGATTCGCAAAGAACGACGCGCGGCCGATCCCAATCCTCAGGATGCTTATGGATGGCGAGTGAATATGAAATTCCAAAATGAATTGGCGCCATACTTCCCGCCTTTTGACAGAGCAAGGCGCGAAAATCCGAAAAAACAGCGACGTCGTGAACGTAGCGGAAAATTTCCTCGTTAGCCTGTTCGTTTGACTGATTTAAAAAAGAGCGTTCCCTGTTGGGTTTCGCTCTTTTTTTATGTTCTGAAAAGCAGATTCGCTATCCGGCGGCAAATCTTGAGGTGTTTTTTTTAATGCCGAAAGGCTGTGTGGTTGGTCGTCAATCATAAGCTCAAAAAAAATAAAAAGGGGCGGTTTAAACCGTCCCTTTTTTGAAATTTGATCCTAAAACGCATCAGGCGAGTTCAACCAGCAGCCTGTTTTTGTTGTTATCAACCGGTACAAAGCGTTTGAAATGTGCTTTTTGTACCATCGGCGCCTGATACCTTTTGTAGGTGCCGGGAAACAGTTTGCCGTTTTCGTCCAGATATTCTTTGATCCATACCGGAGGAATATATGCCCGATACTTAATTCCGTCAATTTCTACCGTTCCGTAGGCGATGTTGCGCTTAACCCAGATAATTTGAAAGGTGAGTTTTCTGCCTTTCAGCTGTGCTTCGTAACAATCTTTCATAAAACGAATACTCCACGAAACAAGGAATAGGTTTGCCGTCATCAGCAGCCATAGATAAATATGCTGCCATACTTCGCCAAAAATGATAAAAACGGTAATCATGTTCAAAAACAGGCTGCACCGAATAAGGGCGCTCCATTGTTTTTGACGATGCGGGGGTTTGACAACACGGTAATAAATAACAGACAAAGCCGCAGCAAGGTTGCCTAAAGCCCACAAATACATTAAAACGATTAGAAAATTTTCATTCATAAGCAATATGGAATTAAATTGTTAATAATAATCAAGTAATTAAAATGAAACTAACATTATATAGCCATAAAAACAGAAGTCAAGACAAAACAAAAAAGTTTTTATTGTTAACGATAAAGAAACGGGCGGTTGTTTTTGCTTGGAAAACGTCGTAAACTGCCCCAAGCAACCGGAAAGGAAAAATATGGAACCCGATTTTTCTCGCCGCATTGCTCCTGATGTCTATTTGCAAGATGTCTTTGAGCTGGCGCAAAAGGATCTCCTCGGCGCCTATCTGTGCAGCCGTATAGATAACGAACTGACTGTCGGCAAGATTACCGAATTGGAGGTTTATGTCGGTAGTTGCGACAAGGCTTGCCATGCTTGGCCAAACAAGAAAACACCGCGGACGGAAACAATGTTCAGACAAGGCGGCTGCGCCTATGTCTATTTTGTATATGGTATGTATAACCAGTTTAATGTGGTGGCAGGGCCGGAAGAAACCGCCAATGCTGTTCTGATTCGTGCATTGGAACCGGTGGCAGGTGTAGAAACCATGATGCGCCGCCGAAAGTGCCAAGATTTGCACAATCTTACCACCGGCCCCGGAAAACTATGTCAGGCACTGGCTGTCACCCACCGTGAACATAATGGTATTGATTTGGGTGGCGGCACGGTCTGGATCAGCCCCGGAAAGGGCGGCTGTGCTTTTGTTTCCCGTCCGCGGATTGGCATTGATTATGCAGAAGAATACAAGGACAAGCTCTGGAGATTTTACATCAAAAACAATGACTTCATCAGCAAAAAATAAGCAGAGCAGGGCGGTCGTTATTTACGGCGGGTTTTTGGGTGCGGTGGCGGCGGCTGCCTCAATTCCCCTTGTTTGCTGGCGGCCATTATTTTCGGCAGTTTTTTGGGTGCGGTGGCGGCTGCTGCCTCAATCTTTGCGCTATAATCGTTTTTTTGATATAAAAAAACACCCTCCTTTAGTGGGGAAGGTGTGTCGCGAATGGAGATAACAGTCTGCTTTTAGATTGACGGATACCGAAATTTAAGCGGTTGTTCGGAATACGGCTTAATGCGGTCTCAGTTCGTAGTTGAAGGTCAGCGTGATGGAAAGTGTTTTCAGGCGTTTCAGGTAACAAGATGTTCTTTCAATCTTTTCTTCCCTGTCCAGAGTTGTGTCTTGCCAGAGCCGAATGATCTCTGTTTCGTATTTTTCCATCAGTTGCTGCAGCCCTTCCCGATGCAAAATTTCCTCAATGTACCAGTCCTGATTGACAAGCGTCAAATTCCAGAAAAAGCTATCAAATTCGGGGGAATCCCAAGGGACAGGGGAAACCCGCCATTTTTTTCTCAGCTTGATGTTGTGGGCAAAGCATGCAAAGAAGATGCCGCCAATCAGCAGATAGCAGATCAGAACCAGCGCCGCAATGGGCATCGAGAGATAGCAGAACGCCAAGAAGATACCGACAATTCCCAAGGTCGCGAAAAATGAAAATAAAGTTTTCATTGTAAATGATGATTAAGTTAATAATTATGTTCGTTAGACAAAATAAATCGAAACGGCCTTTGTGTCAATATCCAAAATGGCTTTAAAAAACATTTTTCTGCCCCTGTCGCCAAAAGAGCGCTAATTGTCTGTCATGTATTTTGAGAGCGCCGCAAATGAGTTTGTTTGTGCTTAAGAAAGAGATAAATTGAATCTGCCTGACGTTGTCGGTCAAAAGCCAAATCGGGCAAATGGCTCAAAGGGGCGGACAAGGACGGGCGCTCATCATTTTTGCTATATCCGAATCTAAAAAAGATGTTTGTCCGTTCTGTTTTGCATATGCCGACAGGTTGTTTCAAAATATTCCCCCGATCAACGAGGGCTAAATCTGCGGCAAAGTTTGGTTTTGACCTGTGCTTGTCGGCGTTGTGTTGCCGTGCCGACAATTTTGCCCTGAGGAATTTGTCATTTTGCCCTCAGGCGCTTGGCGATTTCTGCAAGGTATTAACGAAAAATGCCGATTATGGATAATCGGCATTAAAAAACAACATTTTATGACTAAAAATTACTTCAGCTTCTTTTCTACAAATTCTTCATGCTTTTTAGATTTTTTGTCATATTTCTTCATGGACAACTTTTCCGGATGGGTTCTTGGATTTTTTTCAGCAATGAAAAAGGTACCGGTTCCGGCGGTGCTTTCCATTTTAACTTTAACTTTGATTGCTTTTGCCATGTCTTTATACTCTTAAAATTTAAATGTTAAATGCAAGTTTTTCTGTAATATAGCGTTTTTTGCCGTCTTGTCAATAGCTTTTTAAGAGAGAGTTTAAAGCGCAAAGACCGTATGTTTTGTCAACATACGGTCTTTGTTTCAGTTTGCAATCCGGTTACTATTTGTCAGAACCGAGAATGCGCGTTCCGTTCCAGAGAGCTCCGACAATGCTATCGCCTTCGCACTCAATAACGATGCTGTCGCCACGCTGTGGTTTTCTGTCTCCGAAGAGAGCACAGGGCAACGAAAACGGGGTGGACATTTCCGGCCAAATGCCATACTTGTCGTTCCGTCTTTCAA
>JAHHRI010000021.1 GCA_020025875.1 Alphaproteobacteria bacterium
GCGGCAGCCAAGCTCAAAGCCGCTGAGAAAAAAGCCGCTGCCAAAGAAAAAGCGGCCGCCAAGAAAAAAGCGGCTAAAGAAAAAGCCGCCGCCAAAAAGGCAGCCAAGAAAAAGAGCAAAACAAAAGAAATGTAAGTTCTTTTAAAAAACCTCTGCTTCGGCAGAGGTTTTTGCTGCCGTTCGACAAGAAACGTGTTTTTTAAAAAAGCGGCAGTCGGCGCGAGGGGTGTCTGTCTGTCAAGAACGAGAGTTTCGTTTGTCAAAGGCAGCGTTTTTCGGGTTTGTCGGCGGCGCAAAAAAGTCTTGAAATCTACCGGCTATGCTTATATACTCGGCAAATATTCAAATTTATCGGGAAACAATTTCAAATGTCAGAAATCAAAGTCAGATTTGCGCCGTCACCAACCGGACATATGCATATAGGTAATACCAGAACAGCGTTGTTTAACTGGTTGCTGGCCAAAAAACTGGGCGGAACTTTTCTGCTGCGGATTGACGACACGGACAAAGAACGCTCCAAAAAAGAGTATGAGGTCGAAATTCGTGATGCCTTGCAATGGCTGGGGTTGGCTTGGACAAGCGAGGCCCGACAGTCGGCGCGGATTGATCGCTACCGCCAAGTGACGGAAGAACTGATGGCAAAAGGTTTGGTCTATCCTTGTTACGAAACGCAGGAAGAACTGGAGCTGATGCGCAAAACGCTGTTAGCCAAAGGCCGCCCGCCGATTTATGACCGCCGCGCTTTAACGCTGACAAAAGAGCAGATCGCTGCCTATGAAAAAGAAGGTCGCCGTCCGCATTATCGTTTCAAATTGGCAGAAGGCGAAATTGTCTGGGAGGACATGGTGCGCGGTTGCTGCCGATACGCCGCAGAAAATTTGAGCGATCCGGTTGTTATTCGCGCAGACGGTAGCTATTTATATCATCTGCCTTCGGTGATCGACGATATAGACTTTGCCATTACCCACATCATCCGCGGTGAAGATCATGTAACCAACACCGCATCGCAGATCAGAATGTTTGAGGCCGTCGGCGGACAGGTGCCGTCGTTTGCCCATTTGCCGCTGTTGACCGGTCGGGAAGGCAAGCTCTCCAAACGCTTGGGATCCGTCGGCGTGGCAGAGTTGCGCGCGGAAGGGATCGAAGCCATGGCCATTTGCTCCTATCTGGCCAAGCTCGGCACCTCGGAAGCAGTGGAGCCTTTTGCCGACTTGAACAGTTTGGCGGAGAGTTTGGATCTTGGTAAACTTGGTCGTTCACAGCCAAAGTTTTCGGAAGACGATTTGCGACGTTTTAACACTCATCTGGTGCGCAATCTGAGTTATGAGGCTCTCGGAGGGCGGGTTGAAGCCGATGAAAAGTTTTGGATGGCGGTTCGCGGCAATTTGAATGTTGTTGACGATATTAAATTATGGCTGTCAATTTGTCGCCAGCCCGTCCGTCCCACCATGGAAGATGAAGAATTGACGACATTGGCGGCACAGTTGCTGCCTGCGGAACCGTGGGATGAAGAAACCTTTGCCGCTTGGGTTAACGAGATTAAGGCTCGTACGGGGCGGAAAGGCAAGGCTTTGTTTCATCCGTTACGCAAAGCGATTACCGGCATGGAAGATGGCCCCGAACTTAAAATTTTACTGCCGTTGATTGGGCGTGAGAGGGTTTCGCGTCGTTTGAACGGCGAATATGCCTGAAGGAGAAAGAAATGCAGGAAATGTATCTGCACAATACGCTGACACGACGCAAGGAAAAATTTGTTCCGCTGGATGAAAACAATGTTCGTATGTATGTCTGCGGACCGACGGTTTATGATCGGGCGCATTTGGGCAATGCCAAGTCGGCGGTTGTGTTCGATGTTCTAAATCGGGTGTTGCGCCAAGTTTATGGCAAAGATCATGTGACCTATGTTTCCAACATCACCGATATTGATGACAAAATTTTAAACAAACATCAGGAAACCGGCAAGCCGATCAGCGAGATTACACGGGAAACTTATCAGTGGTATTTAGACGATATGCACGCGCTGAATGTTGCCGATCCGGACTTTCGCCCACGTGCGACGGAGTTTGTCGATGAGATGATCGAACTGGTCGGGCTTCTGCTGCAAAACGGCCATGCCTACGAGGCCGACGGGCATGTTCTGTTTTCTGTTGATTCGATGAAAAATTACGGTTTTCTTTCCGGTCGCAGCATGAAAGAAATGTTGGCAGGCGCGCGGATTGAAGTGGCAGACTACAAACAAAACCCTGCCGACTTTATTTTGTGGAAACCTTCCGAAGACGGACAGCCCGGATGGGACAGTCCGTGGGGGTTCGGGCGTCCGGGCTGGCATTTGGAATGTTCGGCAATGAGTTCCAAATATCTCGGCAATTCGTTTGACATCCATGGCGGCGGGTCGGATCTGATTTTTCCGCACCACGAAAACGAATGCGCACAGTCGATGTGTGCCCACCCGAATGACACTTTTGCCCGCTATTGGGTGCATGCCGGTATGCTGATGGTTGACGGGGTTAAAATGTCTAAGTCGCTCGGCAACTTCTATACGGTCAATCAGTTGATTGACGAATATCCGGCAGAAGCGCTCCGACTGTTGTTTATCAGTACACATTATCACCAGCCGTTTAATTTTACTTTTGACGGGCTGAAACAGGCCAAAACGGTTTTGGACAAGTTCTATAACGCTCTCCTTAAAACGGAAAAAGCAGGGATTGATCACAGTGTAGAACCTGACGCAAGAGTGATGGAAGCATTGTGCGACGACCTTAACACGCCGCTTGCTTTGTCTGTTTTGCACGAGTTGGTCAACGCTTTGAACAAAGCTGAAAGCGAGGACACTGTCCGAGAAATAAGATCGAGATTGACGGCCTCTGCCGAGGTGCTTGGTCTTTTGTATCAGGATCCGGAAAGCTGGTTCAAGCAGGGTGCCGATGGTGTGATTGACGAAAATGAGATCAACACTTTGATTGAAGAACGCGCCCGCGCCAAAAAGGAAAAAAATTATGCACGGGCGGACGAAATTCGCAATCAGCTGAAATCGGCAGGCATCGTACTGGAAGACACGCCTTCCGGAACTACGTGGAAAAAGGGCTGATTTCAGTTGATGAAACGCTGCATCTGCGCTTTTTCGTTATTGTGTTTGATTTGTGAAAAAACGCTGTCGGCAAAAGATTTTTTTGCCATATAGGTAATAAACAGAGGCTCTTCAAGTTGCAGCTTGCCGAGAGTTTCTTCCAGAGCCTCAAAACTTTTGTAAATTTTGCCAATGAGCAAAAGGTCTCGTTCATCGTTTTTGCCCGAAATAGTCTTTTTCTTGATTGCTTGTCCCATTTTAAATATCCTCCGATGGTTGCTTAATTGGTGGTCATTACAAGGCAAAGTATATCATGGTCGTCAAATTGCGGTAGTAGGTAAAAGTCGACGCGGGGTAACCAAAAATAAGTACACTTTGCACAATTTTACCATCGATTGAAAAGGCGGTATGGGCATCAGTTTTTGTTCGCGGCGCTTTGCGAAGGTCGGCGGATATGCAAGATGTTTTCCTGATAATGATAGGTCATATACTGTCCGTTTGCCCAGTTTTCTACCAGAATATCAATCACGCGACAATGGCGGCGCCGGTCATAATTCGGAGCCAGATCGGAAAGGTTATGAATCAGAAAATGTAATTCATTCATGGTTTTCCTCCTTTTAGAAAATTAATATGTTGCGCACCGATGGCAATACAACCTCTACAAAATGATTGAATCTCTTAGATATTGAGTTTAATGATATATAACAAAAGTTTTAATCCGTAAATTTTGCCCAAAAGCACAACGAAGAAAATGTTTTTTAAAATTGTGATTGCGGCAGAGCATAAGAAAGGGAAAAAAGTGGAAAACAAAACCAATGCCATGCGGATACTTGATCGTCATCAAACGGCTTATCATTTCTACAGCTATGACGGCAGCAAGGCTTTAAGCGGGATCGAAGTGGCAACCGCACTAGGGCAAAACCCCAAACAGGTGTTTAAAACGTTGGTAACTGTCGGCAGATCGAAACAGCACTATGTTTTTATGATTCCGGTGGCAGAGGAGCTGGATTTGAAAAAAGCGGCGGCGGCCGCCGGTGAAAAATCGGTTGAGATGGTTAAGTCGAAAGAACTGCTCGGTCTCACCGGCTATGTGCATGGCGGCTGTTCTCCGCTCGGTATGAAAAAGCTGTTTCCGACTTTTGCCGACGAAAAGGCGAAGGAGTTTGCAACAATTATTTTCAGCGCCGGCAAAATCGGTTTGCAGATTGAAGCACCGCTTGCTGCGTTGGAGCAAATTGTCGGTTTGCGAACGGCGCGGCTGACCGTTTGAAAAAATAATTGGTACAAGGATAAGGCAAAAAGATCTCGATAAACATTCCCAAGCCCGCCAAAGAGAGGCTTTTGTGCCGTTTGCCTAATGCGGCGCCGACAGCTAAAAAACGGCTGCCGTCATAAATAAAAGATTGACAGTTGCACAATCTGTCTTTAATCTGAATTTATTGTTAATTTGTATGGAAAACAGAAAATATGTTTTTTGCGTTGTTCAAAAATAAATCTTTTGCCGCTCTCGTTGCAGAGACGGTTTCTGTTTTCGTTGTAACCACTACCACTGTTGTTCCGTTCCTCACCTTACGGAAAACGGCGTAGTTTGTTATCGTTTTTATTAAACTTTTAACCGTCCGACTTCGTAAGGAGCCGGACGGTTTCTTTTTTGTTTTGTTAAAATTTATCATAGGAGAAACGATATGAAAATCAGAGCAGCCCGTTTAAGTGACCTTCCCGCAATTATGGAAATTATCGGTGAGGCGAAACAAAATTTGAAAGCACAGGGTGTCAATCAATGGCAGCGAGGGTATCCCAATGCCGATGTCATTAAGCGCGATATCGATTCCGGTACCTGCTATGTGGTGGAAGAAGGAGCGCAAGTGGCCGCCTCGTTTGCCGTTTCCTTTGACGGCGAACCCGATTATGACAGAATCTATAACGGCAACTGGCGACGGCAAGGGCGGTTTGCCGTTGTTCACCGTGTGGCCGTGCGCACGGCATGGCGAGGGCACGGACTGGCTTCTGTCGCTTTACATCATGCCGAACAAATATCACGCGCTCGTGATATTGATTATTTAAGAATTGATACCCACCGCGATAATTTGCCCATGCGCCGAGTGCTCGGCAAAAACAATTTTTCGCTTTGCGGGCTGATTGATCTTGCCGATGGCTCTTCAAGGATTGTGTTTGATAAAATTTGCCAAGGTTAAAGTTTATAAGCAAAAAGTCAGCCGCTGTGTATGGCAAAAAGCTTTTAAGGGAGCGGTTCGGTAAAATAAAACAGCTCCGATGGCGGAATATGCTGTTTGGAAATGGTTGACAATGGTCAAATTATTTGCCGCCGCATTTTGGGTTAAGAGATAATCCGGCTTTAACCAAAGGGCTTGTGATTGTTGCAAAAATGACGATGCTCGTTGAGCACAACCAAGCAAAGCCACCATGTCTACGGGGGCAATTTCGCCGTAACAGCCTTTGGCATACAAAACGCGGCATACCCGACTTTATATGAGGCTCCGTCTGCTTTCTCCTCTCTTTTTTCGCAAAGGACAATCATCAACAAAAGATCTTGAAAACGATAAAAGCCATTTTCAAGATCTTTTTTTTAGGCGCTCCTCATTTCAAGGCGCAGATGATTGTTGCCGAGAGTTTTCACCTTCCGTTTGTCAGCTTGCTACTGAGCGGAAGTGCTGATGTCTTTGCCGATGGCATTTTCAACAATATAGTCGTCTTTGCAGTTGTTTCCTCGGCAGCGTTTCAGCACGGTAGCGGTACTTCCCGCCATTTGTCCTTTGACGGTTAACGAAGGAACAAAAACTTCCTTAACGATCATTTTAAAGGTCATGTAAGCAATATTATCTTTTTCATCGCTGAAATAAACTTTCAGCTGATAAGCGCCTTCCTGACCGGGCATTGCCGTTCCGTTAAAGGTGTATGTTTCTTCGTTATAAGTCAGCCATTTGGGCAGCGGTTTATCATCAATGGTACCGGCACGGCTGATGACTTTGCCTTCAAAATCCATCCGCGACAAAGCCGCCTTGGGGATTTGTATGGTTATTTTCTTGCCGGTTTCGCCGTTGATGTCGGGCAAAAGCGTATCGGAGCTGAGGTTGACCGGCGGACGTTTGGCGGGAATGTTCAGCAGGTATGGGCGGTTATCGGGCATAAAGTCACCCTTTGTCCATTTTTCCAGCGAACTGCGCAGATAAACGGCGATTTTAGAGGGCTTTTCGTTGAGCATATAATAAGGAATGGCATCCAGCCCGATGGTGGCATACAGATTGCCGAGAGATTCCTGCAAATCGGCATAGGATTTAAAAGCTTTCACTTCGTCCTCAATGGCGCGCGAGGCTTCCAACTGGCTTTTTTCTGCTTTGCTGCCGTCGGCAATCGTAAAGTCTTCGGCAATGTTTTCGGATGTGGAGGCAATTTCCATATTGATTTGATAGTCTTCCACTGCCGACATATATTGCGCCCAAGCCACATAAACCTGACTCAAAATCAGAGCGGTCATCCGCTGGCGGCGCAGATGTTCCATATCCAAAACATTGGGATTGGCGGGATCTTCAAACACACTCATACCCAATTCGTGAGCCTGCTTTGACCACAGTCGGTTATAAAAGTCCGGATCGTTTTTGTATTTTTTCAGTCCCGGATCTTTAAAGTCTTTGATAATGAGCTTCATCCGTTCGGCATTGACTGCCAGATCGTGTTCCCGCAGTTCCGGACGGTTGCTCAAAGCCAACCATTCCAGATCGGCGAGTGAGTTGCGAATTTTTGGCAGATCGAAATTGCCGTATTCTGAGCCAACCAGCTTAAATTCGGTTGAAGGGTGCAAGCCCATTAAGCTGGCCAAACGGGTTTGTGCCGTTTCCATATCACGCTTGAGGGCGGAAAGATTCTTAATGGCTTCCATATATTGTCTTTTCTTGACCAAGCGAGTCACATCTGGCGTTTCGCCATTTTTTTCCATGGCTTTGGCTTTGGCGTTCATGTCGTCCACTTCCAAAGTCATAAACTCTGTCATATCGTCAATAACCGGTAGCAGTCTTTGCGCCGTCAGCGTTTTCCAATAAAGAGTTCTGGTTTCTTGCAAAATATTGTGAATGACCTTGCGGCTTTCTTCAAAAGCAACGCTTGCTTTATAGTCGTTGTCACGGCTTAGGCAATACACCATCGAAATGTCCAGCATATTCCACGCCACTTTCAGATCGGGGCTCATGTTGGAGTTGGTTTCGTTGATGTAGCCGGCATGGCTGACAATTTCCGGCAGACGGTTAACCGGAGAACGACCGGCACGGATGATGCTGTCTTCATAAGTAATCAACCGTCGGGTGTAATTATATTTGAGCGCCAAAGCCATCGACATATAGAGGTCAATCGGCTTTTCGATCTTGGTTGGCGTGCTGACGTACATATTCTGCAAGTCAACGTCTATGCGAACGGCACGATCCCAGTCGCTGTAAAGAACGGATTCCGGATTATAATCGACCGGATCGAGAGAATTGACGGCAGTGTTCTGTCCGCAGGAAGCCGCAAACAAAACAGGAGCCAATAAAGATATCAATAGCTTTTTCATCAGTAAAACCCTTTATGCACAAAAGATACACTTATATGTTTACACTAATATTTTCGAAGTTGGTAGTATTTTTTTCTCATTTAGTAGTATTTATTTGATTTTTGACAACTTTGATGTATAAAATTAATCAAAGAGATTTATTTTGAGGTAGATAAAGCACCGATGTTCAGTATTTTTAACACCATTTTTAAATATAAAGAAAAAGAAAGCCCCGACAAACTCGGTTTGTTTCCCGAACAGGTGCATGTCGATGCCATGCCCGAACGCCGCTATTTGTGGACTTCGCGCTTTCTTGTTATTGTGGCGTCAATGTCAATTTGTTTTAACATGATGCTTGCCAGCACGCTTTTCGTGATGCTGCCGCAACGATCAAGCTCACCGCAGCTGTTTTATATAGACCACTATTTCAGCCAAATTGAACGGGCGCAGCCGATGGAAATTAATTATCCCGTCGGCAACCTGATTAACGAAGAACATATCACCAACTATATCATGATGCGCTACCTCATCACCAACGATTATGACGAATTGATCCGTCGTTGGGGAGCGGGATCTTATGTTTACTGGTATTCGTCCCCGTTTATTTTTGACGAATTTACCCGCTACGATGCCAAATTCAATATGTTGCAATTCCGCCGAAAAAGCATGATGCGCGATGTGGAAGTTGATTGGATTCGTCCGCTTGGTACCGGTTTGTGGCAAACGCAATTCCGTACAATTGACTATATGCCGAAAATGACCACGCCGGACGTTAATCTGTGGCGGGCAGTCATGCGCTTGAGATTTGTCAAATTCAAAGGGCGCACGCACGAAGACGCGCTGAAAAACCCGTTTGGCTTCCTGATTACCAATTTTTCGCTTTCTTATCTCGGGGTGCCAAACGCCTCCCAGCACTATCTGGAAGAATCAAAGCGCATTACCACGGAGCTGTTTTTTAGGTAGAAAAACGATTATTTCAAAAAAAACTCCCGCTGAAAGAGGGAGTTTTTTTATTGTCAGAGCGGTTTGTCGGCTGGCGGAGCCGCCGCCAACCTCGGCGCCGGCGTTTACAGAGAAGGAAGTTTGGCGCTCAGCCGCTCCAACTCGTCAATATAACCGGAAATCAGGCTCAATCCTTCGTTCCAAAATGTTGGATCATTGGGGTTAAGACCAAAAGGTGCCAACAGCTCGCCGTAATCGGTGATGGCGGTTTTGGACAGCATTTGCATATATTTGGCGGGAAAGTTCTCAATTTTTCCCTCGCGGCTGACCTGATAAAGAGAATTAACCAAACAGTCGGCAAAAGAATAGGCATAGACATAAAACGGCAAGAAAAAGAAATGCCCGACCTGCGACCAGATAAAACGGCTGTCTTCGCCGAGTTCGACTGCCTCGCCCAAGCTGGCAGCCATCTCTTCCTGCCAAATCTCGCATAGACGCTCCTTGCTCAGCTCGCCGTTTTTCCGTTCCGCATGGGCACGGCTTTCAAAACAATGGAAAGCAATTTGGCGGATGGCGGTGTTGATCATGTCGCCGACTTTAGAGGCGATCAGCGCCAATTTTTCGGGACCGTCCGGCAGCTTGGCAACCATTGATTGGAAGGTGATCATTTCGCCGAAAACGGAAGCCACTTCCTCGGTTGTCATGCGCGAATATTCGTTCAATTCGCCGTTTTTGATCCGTGTCTGATGGTGGCAGCCGTGTCCCAACTCGTGCGCCAAAGTCAGCACGTCGTTGCGCTTGCCGGCAAAATTGAGCAGCAAATAGGGGTGAGATCCGCTGCTGACCGGTGCGCAAAAAGCGCCGCTGCGCTTGCCGTCACGGGGCGGCACGTCGATCCATGCGTTGTCAAAAAAGTCTTTGGCAATTTCATAAAGCTCCGGAGAAAAAGATTTGTAAGCTTCCAAAACAAGCGACACCGTATCTGCCCAGCCATATTCGGCATCGTCGGCAAACGGCAACGGGGCATTGCGATCCCAGTAAGAAATTTTATCCACTCCCAGCCACTTGGCTTTCAGCTTATAAAAACGGTGCGCAATATTTTTATAATTGTCGCGGACGGCAGCGGTCAGAGTTTCCACCATTTGGTCAGAAACATTTTCAGACATATTGCGGGACGACATCGGCAGCCGAAAGCCGCGTTTTTCATCTTCAATGGCTTTGTCTTTAATGACCATGTTGTAGATAAAAGTGAACAAATCGGCGTTTTCTTTGGCTACGCGATTTATTTCTGCACCGGCTTTGCGGCACGTTTCGGCATTTTTATCCAACAACAGCTTAGAAATTTCCGCATCGTTGTAGCTTTTCCCGTCGACTGTATATTGCAGTTTTGAGGAGGTTTCTTCATATAGGCGAACCCAAGCCGAAGATGAAGTCATCGATTTTTCCAGCAGCACTTCTTCCACCGCTTCCGCCAGTTCATACGGTTTAAAACGGCGCACACGTTCCAGCCATGGTTTATAAAACGCCGCTTGCGGATTTTGCAGCCAGTTTTCTATTTTTTCCATCGGCAGGCGGTTGATTTCCAAACTGAGAAAAATCAGCGGCTTGCTATAGTCGGTCAATTTTTCGCTGATATTTTGATAAAAGGCAACGGCAGCTTGGTTTTTCATTTGCGTTACCATGTTAAGATAGGCAAAACCGCCGATACGGCTGCCGATTTCCGAATTTTGTTCATAAGTTTTCAGCAAGGAGGCCATCTCCTCGCCGTCCAGCTCACTCAGATGCCCTTTGTAGCGGTTGGAAAAATCCATGCAAAAAAGACGGTATTTTTCTAAATCAACGGCAATCCTTTCGTCTTCAATTCCATTGTAAAGGTCGCTTAAATCCCAAGCGGGAAGTGTTTTATTGATCATGATCGTCATTCTCCAGTTTTTGGTTGAGTTTTTGCAATTCGCTCATTTCGGCAGCAATATCCGGCGTGTTTAGATAATATTCTGCCAAACTTTCTTCCGGTTCGATATCATCGGTTGCCGAGGGGCGTTTTGTTTCCGGCGTGAACAGATAATTTGACCAAGGAGTCGGCTGTTTTTTGCTTATCCACAGCATCACCCCTTTGCCGATCACGCCGATATTGCAAAAAGTGTTGTCGACCACGCTGCTTAGCACGCACATATTTTTACCGTTGCAGGTATGCAGTTTTTCGGCCATGGCTTCAATGCAGGGAACAAAGCCGCGCTTCTGCTCATCTTGGCGTGGCGCTGCCAGCACAATGGCAAAGACACACAAGAAGAAAAAAGTGACGCCCGACACCAATATGCCGAACCAATGATCTCTCATAAACCGCATCAAATTTATTTTCCTTTTCTTTTCATCAGATATTGTTCAAGCAGCGCCAGTTCCTCACGGGTGTTGGCACCGGCAACTTCTTCCGCGGGGCATTCAACCACGCCGCATTTAAGACCGCGGGCACGGGCAATGGCTATGGCATCAGTAAGATAATACTCGTGTGCTGCATTTTCATTGCCTATTTCGCGCAAAATATCAAACATCAGGCTGCCGTCAAAACACATCACGCCGGAATTGCAAAGGGTAATTGCTTTTTCCTCGTCATTGGCGTCTTTAAACTCAACAATTTTTTCCAGTTCGCCGTTTTTGACCACAAGACGCCCGTAACGTGCGGTGTCTTCCGGACGAAACCCCAATACCACGACGGCATAGCCTTCGCGCCGCTTGTCCACTGCCCGCAAGAATGTTTCTTTGGTAATAATCGGGTGATCGCCGAAAACCGTTAATACGTCGCCGTCAAAACCTTCCAACGCTTCGGCTGCGGCCATAACGGCGTCACCGGTGCCCAGCTGCCGTTCCTGAATGACGCTTTGATGCGGCGCCACTTCTTTGCGTACCAATTCGCCGTCGGGTGCCGTTACCACCACGATTTTGTCGGCATTCATCTCATCGAGCGTATCCAGAATATTGCGGATCATGGGTTTGCCGCAGATCGGCATCAGCACTTTTGGCAGATCCGATTTCATTCGGGTGCCTTTGCCGGCACCGAGGACAACGGCAGCAATTTGAGAGTTCGTCATATTTTTTCCTTTCTAATCTTTTTTTAATAACTGTATATTATATTAGCAAATATATTTTATTTGTTAACAAAGGTATTTTTTTATGAAAAAACTTTTTTTTGCGATTTGTTTCATCATTTCTGCTGCGGCAGTTCAGCCGTCTGCGGCTGCCGTCAAACAAATGCGCGACGAGATAGCGCTTCAACAGTATAACGCCGACAAAAGTATGCAAATGAAGCCGGTGGTGCAAAATCCGCGAATACCCTTAAGTATGGAAGCTTTTCGCAATTTTATGCGTGAGCGGGCAAAAAAAGTGGCAAAAATGCCGATGTCGCTCATTTTGTCGAGTTCGACCATGAATGTCATGGACGATGCCAAGTTTATTGCCAGCCAGAAACAAGAAAAATCTACTTTTGAAAAAATCTATGACAGCGCCATGGAGCGTTTGAATCTGTTGGAAAAACAGCCACCTCGCGACCTGATTAATACTCCCGCGTTGATCCCGCAGCAAATCAAGCAAGAGCAGCAGGACAAAGTTCAATGGAAAAAAGAAACCGGCATTGATGTTGTCAGCGTTACTTTGCCTACCGGTCAAAGCGTGTTGGTGCCTGCCAAAGAGCACATTCCCTATCTGACCAGCAAAATAGACATCATGCCCAACGGCATTGTCCGTATTGTTGAAACCGTTAACGTGGTAGCTAACGGACAAAAACTGAAATACGGCATATCCAAAGCATTGCCCAAATACTCCATTTCTCGCGAAGGGGTTAAAAACGCCACCATTCCGTACCTGAACGGTGTGCGCATCAACGGCACCGAAGTGCCTTATCAGTTAAAAGACGGCGGAGATCGCTATCTGATTGTCCCTCAAGAACAGTTTGAACTGCAATCGGGCATCTATACTTACGAGTTCGACTATATGCTTGACCGTAAATTGTGGTATTATCAAGACCGCAACGAATTCTATTGGGATGTTACCGGCAGCTTTTGGAACTTGGTGGTGTCGCAGGCGGTGGCAACGGTGCGCCTTCCGGTGGATGTCAACCCTCTCGGACAGTCGATGTTCATCGGGTATCCGCCCAAAAATCTGACAGATCGCTATTCCACCATTACCAAAGACCGACACACCAATGCGCTTGGCTTTACCGCCACCACGCCGTTGTATGCCGGAGAGGGAATGCACATTCTGATCTCCATTCCCAAAACCGGGTTTATTGAACCCGATTTTAACAAAAAGTTTGAATGGTTTATTGAAGATTACGGCGACATCATCTTGTCATTTTTCGGTCTTTTGGCAATTGTTTCCGCCTATCTTGTTTCATGGCGTTTCATCAATTCCGACGCCAACCCGATCAAAGTCGATTTGCAAAAGAGTCCCGCCATGTTGAGAATGTTGGCCAAAGGAACGTTCGACAAGGTTTCTTTCTGTTCGTTTCTGCTAGACTTGTTTCGCCGCAATATCATTGACTTGAAAGCCGATCAAGAATCTTTGCTGCTGATTAAGAAAACCGATAACATCAGCCACCTGACGCCGCTTGAGAAAAAAGCTTTTCGCCAACTGATCGGCGCAAAAGAAACGGCGGTTGTCCTAAACAGTGCCACCGCGCTCAAAATGAAACGCGCCGGCAAGCTGATTGAAAAAGATACCGTCAAACGGATCAAGCTGCTTTCGCTCAAACTCAATGCCGGTTATATTTTTTTCAGCACGGCCATGCTGCTTTTGTCGGAGGCGGCAATCTCTTGGCTGAGTGTTAATGGCATTGCCACCATGAGCTTGCTGTTGTCGGCAACACTAACGGCAGCTTTTTATATCTGGATTTTGCGTATTAAATTCAAACGCCGCTGGGTTGGTATTGCTGCCAAAATCTTTGCCGTTATGATGATTGTTCTTTCTGCCTTAATGATGAGCCGGTATATACATCTTATTTCCACATTATTCATTTTCGGCATGATTTGGAGCATATTTGTTTACAGCAGCCTGTTTGCCCAAAGAAACGGTCTGATCAAAAACAATATTAAAGATGCCGTTCGGCTTGGTCAGAAGTTGGCGGCCAATGCACAGACAATCGTCCTCGGCGGAGAATTTAAACAACAGCAAGCAAATATTTATGCGCTTGATGTTGCTGATCAATACCCCAAAACAGAAAAAATTGCCGCCATATATCGATTGGATTTGATGTCAAAAATCAAAAACCTGCTTTAATACCATTCGCTTTCCGATGGCTTGGCAGATGCCTGCATAGTCTTTTGACGGAGAGTTGACATAGCTCATGTCGATTTATTCATTTAGTCTCGGCAGGTTGTCTTGAGTCGCCCGCCTGCCGAAACGCGTTTTGCCGGTTGATTCCGATCCGGCATTTAAAATTGAAGCTAAAAAGTAATGGGCTTATCTTTCGGTCAGAGCCATCATTTTGTTAAATAATGCTTGCCTTCCGGATTCTTGTTCGGAGAGTTTTTCCGCCACTTTATGTGCAGATTGTATGTCCGACCGTAAGGTATGGATAGCTTTCATCAAATCCTGTCCTTTATCTTCAAAATGAACTCCGGAAAGGATCACTTTGCCTTTGCCGAAGTCTCGGCTGATGATGGCAGGTTGTTTGTCTGCAAAATTATAGCGAGCAAGAACATTGTCATTGTTCGGACTGTCTGCTTCAAAATATGGGCCGCCATGATAATGTGCGGTATAAATACAACCGTCATTCCACTCAAGCTCAACGGCCGCAGACGATTCTGCGTTTTTGGCATATGGACGAATGCCCAACTCTTTGTATAATGTGCCGATAGCCTTGCCCTCAACCAGATTAAGCCCGCATTGACTGATGATTTTGAGTTCGGGAATATCGGCTTCGAAAATCGTTTGCCGGCAGGCATAGTAAGCTCCGGCGCAAATGCCGTAATAAATGCCGCCGCCGGCAACATATTCTCTTATTTTTTCATTGCCTAAAACTTCAAGCTTGCGGCGGTAGGGCGTTCCGGCTCCACCGGGAATAAAAAAGGCCAGCACGTTTTCGTTGAGTTCGCCACCATTAATAATGCCTGCCGCATCCGTAAAACCAATGATGCAGCCACGTGGTTCAAAATATTCTTTCAGGCCTTTTTCAAGCGCGCTGACATCAGCACAGCCATAATCTTCGTATATTAATATCTTGTTTCTCATATCCTAAACTTCCCGTGAGCGGAAGTTTAGGATAAATGATTTGGATTTTCAATAGATTTTTATTTGAGTCCATGAACGGCTGATACAAAAATAGCCGACCAACCCTAATCAATACCAGAGAATATTGTGAAAAAGTTAAAGTAAAACATCGTGTCCTATGAAATGAGTGTGGATGTTATCATTTTGCATAAGCATCCGTTAAGATATTTTTATCATTCTATTGTCAATATTTTTATTATATGTTTAATATTCAATTTCTAATATATTTGTTAAATAGTTTAAGGAAATTTTGTAGCTTTCTATAACAAAGTTAGAATAAGAAGAATATTTTTGTACATCTATGAACCAATTTTCATATGTATATGAAAGTTTTTCTTTTTTAGTTCAAGAGCATCTCCTTCTAAAATTGCAATTTGTTTATCTTTACAAAAATCTAACAAAGCAATTGTATTTTGATAATCAAAAGCGTATCCAAAAACACCGATTGGACTCATATCAATGGCTTTAGACAGTATAGTATCTGGTATAAAATTATTTTCCATTAATATTATTCCTTCGGTACAAATAAACGATGGTTTACGGTATTATCCGGTTCAATGATCCACTCAAAATGACTTTCTTTACCTTTATATGGTCCTTCTAGTGTAATTTTGGTTCTTGGTACTTTATCTCCTCCAATAATTGTAGTTTTTTGTCCGTTTCCAGCACCAATGCTGTATGCGTCTGCAAAGATCTGCCTCAAAAACATTTTTTGAGTTTTCTAGGTGCCTGTGATGTTTGTATACGATAGTTCATAGCTCGCCAGCTCTTTTTTCTTGTATGATTGAGTAAGTTGATTTTAAATTTAATCGGAGGCAGTTCTTTGCCGTTTTCATAGATTCCCGAGACTATAAAAATAGTATTATTCAAGTCATGGCCAAATAGAGGTATTAAAAAATCATTCACGGCTGCATCTTTTTGTAAGAGATAATCCGGCTTTAACTAAAGGGCAATCATTTGGCTTATGGTTGTTACAAAAATGACGTTTGTAGTTGATCATAACCAAATGAAGCCACCAGGTTAAAGGTTTATCTTCGGGAAGTTTTATTTTGCTGTCATAACCGCATTTCTGAGCAATTTGCAACCAGTCATGTGATTGGGCCAATTCTTCAAGCTGTTCTCTGACAACTTCATGGGCAAAGGGGGTTTTTCCTGATTGATACCCCATGCATGGTGCCAACATATCTTTCATTCCGCTGTCTACGGGCATAATCCCGCAGTAATAGCCTTTAGCATACAAAACGCAGCATTGTCCGACTTTATACGAAGCTCCGTCTACATTTTTGGCAATGTCGGCAATAAGATCAAGGTTGGATATGTTTTGAATGTCTTTATTTTTAAGGTTTGCATCTATGTAAGCACTCATACTTCTGACAAAACGGATTCTGGCATCCGGCAAACCCAAAGGCTTTAGCATTGTTTTTAAATCATCATCGGAGGTTTGCGCTATTTCTTCATAAGAATGACTCAGAAAATTGCCGATTGTTTTGGTGTAACTGCCCAGCATACGGAATGAAACACGAGTGCTAAGCCCGGCTACGAGCATTTTCATTCTCCAATCAGATACGTCTTTAGGCCACCAAGGATTATTGTCATGAGAGTTAATGACTGCTTGTTTTACGTCATCCTGTGATGCCATGATCTCAATGGCTTTTATTTTTTCATTTTCTTGCATATAACACTCATCCCGCCAATTCGGCTTTTAGTAATTTAGGTTCGAGGGAATCTATAATCCTTATATCATAAGTAGAATAAGGTGTTAACTGTAAATTTTCTATTTGGGCTTTTATTGATAATAAAACGCAAAAAAACAGTTTTTTATAAAAATTTATACCATTTTTCAAATTATTGGGAATAAATATGCTCTCCGTCTTGGGTGATTTCTGCCTGATGGGGCGGTGCATCGTTCATCATTTCGGCATACGGGAAGCGCTGCCCGCAAGTTATATGCCCAAATACGAGCAATGCCATACCGAATATTACGAGCGGACAAAATATTACAAACAGCCGCAGATAGTCCTTATTTTAAATAGGCTTCAGACGTTGTCTGAACTTCTGGCGTGGCAGCAGGTATTCGGCCAGTTATAATAAGCCGCAACGCGTACATCATTTTCAGGGCAGTTTTTTATTTATCTGTTCCTTAAAAATTAAAATACTTACGCTGCAAAACATTATCTACAAATACTTACAGAAAGGAAACTGCTCTTAAAAATAATTAATTTTCCGTTTGAAGCACTTTCCTTTCTTCTCGAACTTGTCTAAAGAAAGCTAAGGAGGGTACCCCTTCCTTTTTCTATTTCTCAACGATAATAAGGGGGATAAGCATTTCATCTGCTGTTAAACCGGCATGATGAGTTATCATGTCATCAGGATAATAGTGCAGTTCAAAATAGGTATTACCAACACCAACAGCAAGAAAATCTCCTATAGACGCCTCAAAATTCGGGTTCTCTTTTCCATATCCAAACAGTTTTTTCTCT
Organism: Alphaproteobacteria bacterium; assembly: GCA_020025875.1. Taxonomy (GTDB): domain Bacteria; phylum Pseudomonadota; class Alphaproteobacteria; order RF32; family CAG-239; genus JAFUYI01. Next base: position 17,291 of record JAHHRI010000021.1, read on the forward strand.
TCTTTTTATAAAATTTGTTGAGCCGTTTGAAAATCAATTCATATCGCCACTGCTTTTATTGTCATTACGAAGTTGTCTTTCCAGAACCATTAGCCCCGCAGATAACCGTTAATGGAAAATTTATTTCCAAGTTTGCCTTACTAATTCCTCTCAAAGTAGAACCAACATTATCTATTATAATGCCTTTAAGATATGGTTCTTGAGTATACTCTTTCTTTTGTGGCGTAAAGATTTTACCAAATTATCAAATTTTTTCTGAATAGGATTAGACATAGGATATTCCCATAATTAAACTAATTTATAACCTTATAAAATAAAAAAATTTTCAAGTCAAAATTCCTTACCTCTCCCGCATACTCTCATTCAGATATTTCATTACCGGAGAGAGGAGATATTCGATCACGCGGCGTTTGCCGGTTTTGATTTCCGCCGTCACGCTCATACCGGGCTTGAGTTGGATTATCTGCCCGTCGGCTTTTATTTTGTTATCCAAGAGCGTTAGTCGGGCATTAAATACCAAACCGAGTTTTTCGTCCTGTATCGCATCACCGGAGATATTGCGGACTTTGCCTTTGATTGTGCCGTATTTGGTGAACGGAAAACTGTCGATTTTAATTTCCACATCCTGTTCCGGCCGTACGAAGCCGATATCTTTGTTCAAAATCCGCACTTCCGCCTCAAGCCTGTAATCTTCCGGCACCAAGTTCATAATTGGCTTGGCGGTTTCGACCACGCCGCCCTTGGTGTGATAGACCAACTGCTGCACATAGCCCGATAACGGCGCTTTAACAATCGTGCGTTTCAAAGCTTCCTGATATTTAATCAGTTCCTGCCGGTAAGACGCCAGCTTTTCGCGGCTTGCGGTCAGCTCCTGCATCATATTCTTGTCGAACTCTGCCAGATACTGCCGCTGCTCTTTTTTAAGCGCTTCAATGTTAGCTTCGGTTTCTGCCATTTTTTTTGCTTGAACGTTGCGTTGTTCCTGCAAGTTGATCAGTTCCTCTTCCTGTTCCAGAAAAGTCAGCCGCGCCAAAAGCTTCTTATCAACCAAAATCCGTTTTTTCTCAATCCTTTCCTGCACGCTTGGCAGCAATTTCTCAATGCGGGTCAGGTCGGCCTGAATAGTGTCTTTTTCTTTTTCGGCCTTGGTAATCTGCCCGTTCAGAACTTCAATCTTGGCAGCTTTCTCGGTCATCTGGCTTTTAAGCAAATCTGTGTGCATTTTAATTAAATATTCGTCAATATCCGGATTGTAGCTGAAATTTTTTTCCGGATTGTCCGATAACAGGGCTTTCAGCCTTGCAATCGCGATTTCCAAGGCCTCCATTTCATTTTCTACCCGATTAATGTTCGCCAGAACTTCGGTTTGATTAAATTTAATCAGATCCTGTCCTTCTTTGACATATTGCCCCTCTTGCACATAAATTTCCTCTATCTCGCTGTCGGTTAGGGTTTGAATGGTCTTGATGTTTGAAGCCGGCATCAGCTTTCCGGCCGAGGTAGCGATAATGTCGATTTTGCCTAAGATTGACCACAAAATCAGGGAGGTAAACATCAGCATGATGACGTATGTCAACAACCGCGCGGCATGAGACGGCGGCATTTCGGTCACTTCCAACACCGCCGGCAGAAACTCTTTTTCATGCTCGTTCATGCCTTTGACTTTACTGTCTTTAGCAGCTTTTTCCTGTAACAAGGCTAGTTTGGCAATTTCCCAATATCTTTTGAGCTGCTCCATCATGCCGCATTCTCCTCATTGGCGGGCACAATCGGCGCGGTCTGGCTGTTCCACAGATAAGCATAGCGCCCGCCGCGTTTCAAAAGTTCTTCATGCGTGCCGGTTTCGGTAATCTCGCCCTTTTCAATGGTAATAATCTGGTCGCATTCCCGCACGGTAGATAAGCGGTGCGCAATCATAAACACCGTCCGTCCTTTACAGATTGATGCCATATTCTGCTGAATAATCCGCTCGGATTCATAATCAAGCGCCGAGGTCGCCTCGTCAAAAATCAAAATCCGCGGATTGTTGACCAAAGCGCGAGCAATGGCAATCCGCTGTCGCTGTCCGCCGGATAACGATGAGCCGCGTTCCTCAATAATCGTGTCATAGCCGTCCGGCAGTTCGGTAATAAAATCGTGCGCGCCGGCCAGCTTGGCTGCGGCAATAATCCTGTCCATAGATATTGCCGGATTAGTCAGGGCGATATTTTCCCGCACACTCTTGTTAAATAAGTAGTTCTCCTGCAAAACAACGCCGATTTGCCGCCTTAACCATGCCGTATCGACGGAGGAAATGTCAATCCCGTCAATCAGCACTTTACCGCTTTCCGGAATATACAGCCGCTGTATTAGCTTGGTGACGGTCGATTTGCCCGAACCACTCGGCCCGACAAAACCGATTTTCTGTCCGGCCTTAACTTTGAAACTCATCTTTTTGAGAATTTCCGGCCCGTTCGGTACATAGCGGAAAGTAATGTCCTTAAATTCCACGTCGCCTTTAATCTCCGGCATCGAGCCTTTGGAAAGGTTGGTTGTATTCTCGGGTGGATTGTTCAAAATATCGGATAGCTTATCCATGGATATTTTCGCCTGCTGAAAATTTTGCCACAGCTGCGCTAAGCGCAAAATCGGTTGTGTTACGCGACCGGATAACATATTAAAGGCAATCAGCTGCCCGACCGACAGCTCACCTTTCATGACGAGAGAAGCGCCGATCCACAAAGTCAGAGCCATGGTGATTTTCTGCACCAGCTGCACGAGTTGCCCTGCAATATTGTTAATATGCGATGCTCTGAAAGATGATCCGACATAAGCCGCCAGTTGCTGTTCCCAACGACGTTGCATTTGCGGTTCGACGGCTAAAGACTTAACCGTCTCCACGCCAGAAACCGCTTCCACCAGAAAACACTGGTTTTCTGCTCCGCGGCGAAACCGCTCATCAATCCGCGAGCGCAAAATCGGAGTAAAAAACAAAGATAATAAAACATAAAACGGAATGGAGAGCAAGACCAACAAGGTTAAAGTTTTGGAATAAAAGAACATTACCGTAAAAAAGATAATGGTAAAAAAGAAGTCAATAATCAGGGTTAAGGTCGAGCCGGTTAAAAAGTTGCGGATATTTTCCAACTCATGAACACGAGCGACCGTATCACCAACCCGCCGCACGCCGAAATAAGACAAAGGCAAGCGGATAAGATGCTTAAACAAACTTGCACCAAGCTCCACGTCAACGCGGGTGGTGGTGTGCGAAAAAGTATAAGTGCGCAGCCCGCCAAGCAGAGTTTCAAAAATACCAATACAGATTAGCGCCACCATTAACACATCAAGACTTGAAAGCCCGCGGTTGACTAAAACCTTGTCAATCACCACTTGGAATAAAAGCGGCGACACCAATGCAAACAGCTGTAAAAAGAATGAGGCCAGAATAACCTCGCCGAACAGCCTGCGATATTTGACCACCGCGGGAATAAACCACGAAATGTCAAACTTGCGGTTTTTGCCGTTGATAAACTCACGGCAGGTCATCATTAAGAGCCTGCCGTTCCATCTATCCATAAATTCTTCTTTGTTCAAAACCTCGGGGTGGTTGCCTTTGGCGGGGTCTTGAATCAAAACCTTATCTTCTGCAACTTTGCCGATAATAAAATAAGTATTGTCTTTGCTTTGAGCAATTGCCGGCAGCGCCGTCTTGTCCAAACGCTCCCACTTGGTCTCGACAAACCTTGCCTTAAAAGAAAATTCCTTTGCCAACTGCAGCAGTTCATATTCTTCAAAATGCGAATTCTGCCGGTCATATTTATGCTTGATTTGGTCTATGGAGATTGGCTTTTCAAAGAAATTCGCCATGATTGCAAAACAGGCCAAGCCCGTGTCTATCATTTGGGGATTTGAATTTTCTTCTGTCATAAACTGCTCACTATCCCATGGGTTGTAATAATTTTTTTAACAATCTTAAAACGAAAGAAAACAAAAAGCAAAGAAAAATTCTAATCAATATTAGCAGAAAATCAAAAATAAAGAAAAGTATAGATTTTATCCACAAGTTTCAATGCGGTAACACGCTTAAATTTTTTAGGTTTTGTTTTAGAACAATCTAAGAACAGTAGCAAAATATAAGTTTTGCACTTGCATAATTAAATCTAATGATAGAGAATAAGGCTATCTTAATCTCGCTAAGAGTGAGGAAGAATGAATAATTATACAGAACCGCCCGGAACCGGCTTCCCTTCCAAAACATTTCCATCTTATGGCTTTTTAGATGTTCCCTTTGGTGCGCTCCGCTTAAAATTTCCTCTCTCTCGATTCTTTTTCCTTATTTTCACGTTTTGTTATCTGCTTTTAAGTTACGCTTTCCAAAGTGCTAATTTAA
>JAHHRI010000022.1 GCA_020025875.1 Alphaproteobacteria bacterium
CCAATAACAACAAAATTTACAAGAATAAAAAAGTTTTATTCTAAAAAAATCCAGTCTTTTTTAACCTTTTCCGATTATACTCCCCAAAAAACAACAGCCGAAAAAGGAAACTGAAATGCTGCATATCAAATTTCCCGTCATTTCCCATACCCGTGCGCTTGAAAACAAAATAGACTGTTTTCATGACAAAATGATTGAAGCTGCCGCAGTTTTTCACCGCTCGATTAAAATCTTTTTAAACGAAAACAATCGAGAAGAATACCGGCAAATACATAAACAAATAAAACAAATAGAACACGAAGCAGACAAGCTTCGCCGTGACATCGAAAACGATCTCTATTCGCAAAACCTCTTACCCAACCTGCAAGCAGACATTTTGCAGCTGATTGAAGGGCTGGACAAGATCAACAACCAATTTGACGATGTCATCTATAAATTTTACGTCGAACAACCCCTCATCCCCGCCCCTTTCCACCGCAAACTGATTGAACTGTGTTATCAGGTAGCCGATTGTGCCGAAAATATGGCCATCGCCTCCCGTTCTTTTTTCAAAGACTTAAGCACCGTTCGCGACTATTCGCACAAGGTTTACATCATGGAGCAGGAATCCGATTCGACCTACAACGATCTTAAAAAAGCCATTTTTGCTTCCGACATGGAGCTGGCCAACAAGTTGCAGCTGGATCTTTTAATTACCGAAGTGGCAAACATTGCCGATCTGGCAGAAGACTGCGCCGATGAATTGCTTATCTTTACGCTCAAGAGGGACATTTAATGCTGAGCTTTCTAATCTTTTTAAGCAGCGGGCTTTTCCTCGGTTGGTCTTTGGGGGCTAACGATGCTTCTAATATCTTCGGCACTGCCGTCGGTACCAAAATGGTCAAATTTCGCACGGCGGCGATAATATCTTCGCTATTTGTCATCATCGGCGCGGTATCTGCCGGAGGCGGCGCCGCGGAAACACTCAACAAACTCGGCAGTGTTAATGCCGCCGCCGGTGCCTTTATGGTCGGAATGTCTGCCGCGCTGTCCATTTACTGGATGACTAAGAGCAAAATCACCGTTTCCACTTCTCAGGCCATTGTCGGCGCCATTGTCGGCTGGAACTTATACAGCGGCAAAACAACCGATCTCGGCATTTTTTCCACCATCGTCGGCACATGGATTCTCTGTCCCGTTTTGGCTGGCGCTTTTGCCATCGTCATCTACCATCTCTGTCGATGGCTGATCCGCAAAGCCCGCATATCTTTGCTTCGTCAAGACTTTTATACCCGTATCGGGCTGATTTTGGCAGGCGCATTCGGTGCTTATGCTTTGGGTGCCAACAATATCGCCAACGTCATGGGGGTGTTTGTGGCGTCTAACCAACTTCATGGCCTTGTTTTGCCGGGGCAAATAATGCTCAGCGCGGAACAGATGTTGTTCTTGCTTGGCGGTGTGGCCATTGCCGTCGGCATTTTCACCTATTCCAAACGCATTATGATGACCATCGGCAACAACATCTGCACCATCAGTCCGCTGGCGGCTTGGGTGGTTGTCATTGCCCAATCTCTGGTTTTGTTTTTGTTTGCTTCGCAAAATTTTCATTCATTTTTATCACGGCACGAACTCCCCTCTTTTCCGTTGGTACCGGTTTCCAGTTCGCAGGCAGTCATCGGCGCCATCATCGGCATCGGGCTGCTAAAAGGCGGGCACGGCATCAACTGGAATTTGATCTGCCGCATATTCATCGGCTGGGTTGCCACCCCGATCATTGCCGGCGTGGTTTGCTTTGTTTCCCTGTTTTTCCTTGAAAATGTTTTCAATCTAACGGTTTATAACTGACCTTTTTTAGCTCTGCGGGCGGCAGGTTATGCCCCAAAAACCACTCATGCCCCGACATCTTGTCGGTTATCCGTGCGCAAATGATCATTTTTTCAAAAACACGTTTACTCTCGATGATAGGGGTGATGATTGATAATTGTCTGAATGCGGTAAATCTGTTCTGCCAACACCGCCCGCATCAGCATATGCGGCAAGGTCAACCGCCCGAAAGAAAGCAGCAGGTCTGCCCTTTGTCGGGTTGAAGGCAAGTGTCCGTCAGCACCGCCGATCAAAAAACATATTTCGGAACAACCGTTGAGCATCCATTTTTCCATTTGCGCAGCCAGCTCCAAAGATTTCATATTTTCACCGCGTTCGTCCAGCACTACAACTTTTGCACCTGTCGGAATGGAATTTTGTAAAAATTTGGCTTCTTCCTCTTGAGAAGCATTGTCGTGTTCTTTAACCGTCACTTCCCAGAGCGAACGTTTGATATACTCTTCAATCAACTGTCTTTCAGACGAGTTTTTTCTGCATTTACCGATGGCAATAATTGTTATTTTCATATTTTCCCCTCATTTTTACAAAAAATAACCTACTTGCCGCCCCCGCCCCGACTTCAACGGCGGCAAATTTTTCTCGGCAGCTGTTTTTTAGCAAAAAAAGCCGGCACTTCGACCGGCTGGCAACATGCGGACAATCTACTCTTGACGCAGATTGGCGACAGATTGCCACATTTTTTCCAAATTATAAAATTCGCGCACTTCCGGACGGAAAAGATGCACAATCACGTCATTGGCGTCAATCAACACCCAGTCGCCCTTGGCCTCGCCTTCGCTGACAGATTTGTAGCCGGCTGCTTTCAGATTTTCCTGCACGCGTTGCGCCAGCGAAATCACATGCCGGTCAGAAGTACCCGATGCCACCACCATCTCGTTGGCGATAGATGTTTTTCCTCGCAGGTCAATAATCACCATCTCGTTGGCTTTACCGTCGTCCAGACTGGATGTGACAATATCCAAAACCGGATTTGCTTCTTCTTTCATTTCTTTTTTTAACAAAACTCTTCACTCCTTATTTCGGTTATAACGGCGACCACGCAGACTTGCTCCGAGTTGCCTCCGAGTCGTCTTCTTCGCCCTCTTGCTTCCGCTCTCTTTTAATATATTGATTGACTTTCAACAAGCAATCAAACACTCCTTTTTTGGCAACTGCCGATATCGGGTAAACCTTTTTGCCGATCTGTTGTTCCAGTTGTTTGACTTTTGCTGCCGCTTCCTCCTCGGACAAGGCGTCGCATTTGTTCAACGCCACCACTTCCGGCTTTTCCGCCAAGCCTCGGTCATACAATTCCAGCTCTTTTCTAATGTCAAAATAAGATTTTGCCACATCTTCCGCCGTAATGTCGATCAAATGCAAAAACACTTCGCAGCGCTCAATATGCTTCAAAAATCGATCACCGAGACCAATTCCCTCATGTGCGCCTTCAATCAACCCCGGAATGTCTGCCAGCACCATTTCGTAACTGTCCACCCATGCCACGCCCAAATGAGGATGCAGAGTCGTAAACGGATAATCGGCAATTTTCGGGCGCGCTTTGGTTACGGCCGTCAAAAAAGTCGATTTTCCGGCATTGGGCATACCGATCAGACCGACATCGGCAATGATCTTAAGCCGCAACCATAGCCATTTTTCTTCCCCCGGCCAACCGGGTTCGGCATAACGCGGAGCTTGGTTGGTCGAACTTTTAAACGTGGTGTTGCCACGCCCGCCGTCACCGCCTTTTGCAGCCAAAAAAACCTGCCCCGGCTTGACCATGTCGGCCAGAATCGTTTCGCCGTCCTCGGCCACAATCTCCGTACCAATCGGCACTTTAATGACAATATCCGGCGCCTTGCTGCCGTTTTTGTCCGAGCCCATGCCGTTTTGCCCTTTTTTAGCCTTAAAATGCTGGGTGTAACGAAAATCAATTAAAGTATTGAGGTTGGCCACCGCTTCAAAATAGATGCTGCCGCCTTTGCCGCCGTCACCACCGTTTGGACCGCCAAACTCAATATACTTTTCTCGGCGGAAAGAAACGCATCCGGCACCGCCATCGCCCGACTTCACGAAAATCTTAGCCTGATCCAAAAATTTCATAACCGCTCTCTTTCAAAAAAAAACAAAGGGGGCTTTAACACCCCCTCCGCCATTTTAACTTTTATAAGTTATTCGGTAACAACAGAAACAACCGTCTTGTCGCCCGACTTCTTAAACGAAACTTTTCCTTCGGTCAAAGCAAAAATGGTGTGATCTTTGCCGAGTCCGACATTGTCACCCGGATGATATTTGGTTCCGCGCTGACGAATGATGATGTTTCCGGCAATAACCGCCTGACCGCCGGATTTTTTCAAACCCAGACGACGACCTTCGGTATCGCGTCCGTTGGAAGTACTGCCACCTGATTTCTTATGTGCCATAACTAAATCTCCTAAAAAACCTATTGCTTACGCGATTTCTGCAATTTTAACAATAGTAATATTCTGTCTGTGACCGTTTTTACGGCGATAATTCTGTCTTCTTTTCTTTTTGAAAACAATAACCTTATCTGCCTTAGTCTGTTTCAAAATGGTTGCTTTTACCGAAGCTCCCTCAACCAGCGGTTTACCGACATTGTCACCCAAAGCCAAAACTTCGTTGAACACGATTTCGCTGCCTTCGTCACCGAGCAGTTTTTCGACTTTAATCACGTCTCCGGAAGCGACTTTATACTGTTTTCCGCCTGTTTTAATTACTGCGTACATTTTTCTCACCTAATTTTTATTTTGATCATTTAAACACAAAACGTTGTTTGCAATATACATAAGTTTTTTTTGCTGTCAACAATATTTTAACAAAAGGAAAAAAATCTTATTTATTAAGAATCCGATACAATTGCGGTTTCATAAACTTTCCCTGCCACATTCCGCGCTTTTCTGCTTTTGCTTCGGCTTCCGCGGCAGAATAGTCGGAATGTTTGTTTTTGTAAACGACAGCCCAACCGGCGCGCACCATTTCTTCGTTCAGGTTAAGTTTTTCGCCGATCTTGTTGGTCACATAGCAAGTACACAGGCTGCGTTTATAGCGATCCAAATCCCGCTCAACGCAGGTTACCCGTCCCTGCTCGACCAACCCTTGCAAAAATTCCCGCGCTTCAAGCCCGCAGGCATATTTTTTTTTGCTGGGATAACGGCAGTCCTGATAATATTCGGGAGCGTCGATTCCTTCTAAACGGATCCGCACTTTTCCCATCTCCAAACTATCTCCGTCAACCACATGGACGTTTTGCGCCGCAAACGCATTGACGGCATACAGGCATCCGATCAAAAGGCAAACCAAATATTTCATTTTCTTTCCCTCGCAGGTTTTTAAGCTTCTTGTCATTATAAAGGCAAGAGATTTATTATGCAAACACTAAATTATTCCATAATATATTAAAAAAATCTTTGTCTTTTAATAATTTTGTCTTATTATAAGGACAGTTTTTTAAATCGATTTAAAAAGGATGAAGAATCGTGTCTAAGAAAAAAGCTCTGAGTTTTTTAACCATCGCCCTGCTTTCCGTCGGCGGCTGTCGGTTTTGGGATCGCAGTATGCAAGATGTCATGAACGATCCGTTTGACAAAGCCAACCAAATGGAAAACCATGTCGGACGCACGACGCAAATGGCTCCGCTGGCAACGCCGCGCTCGATCATTGTTTGCCGCAGCAAACAATGCGCGCCGATCAAATTGTCGATGTCTAAGGAATATATTTATAACAGTCTCGCGCAGATGATGAAAAACAATAATCATCAAAAAGCGTTGGTCTGCTCTGCCGATGTCGGCAGCCACAACTGCTACCAGAACTATATTTCGTTACCCATCACCGTCGGCATTACTCCGGCCTATATGTATATAGATTCCGTCAAAATCAGCGATGTGTCGATGAGCAAAGGATCAAGCTCCATCAATATGATGCTCAACTACAATGTAACCTACAACGGACAAACGCCGGAATGTGCGCCGGACAAAACGTTGCTCTATGTTAAAAATGCCGACAACATCATTTTGGAAGACAAGGGCTACCGCTGCAAAATGACCACCATCGGTACCACCATGGTCAAAACCATGTTCCTCATAGATTTCATCGACCTCGACTACGGTTTTATCGGCGGCTACTATTCCATCGGTCTGTCCGGTCCTTCTTACGGCGGCGGCACCGGATATATGCTGCTGCGCCTGCCCAAAACCGGATACCCGCTGCTTCCGATGCCCAAAGCGCCGACAGAAAAGAACCGTCAGACGGCGGGGAAATCTTCTGCCAAAAGCAGCTTAGATCAAAATGTCGACAACAGCAGTGCTTCCGGCAACGATGCCGTTCAGGTTTTTCCCATCAACTACAAAAACTAAAAGGCACTCATTCCTTGCAAAATCTGTCCGTATCAACGGGCAGATTTTTTTTGCAACCAAAATACGGCGAGCGGCTTTGCGATGAAGAACGGCTGCCGCAATATAAACCGCCCCAAAGCTTGCTTAAGGGCTGCCAATGAGCTCTGAGCAAAGCCCGCATTCTCTATTTACGGCTGCCCAATTTTGCATTGTCCGTCCCTGCCATATCGTTGACATCATATTTTCACCTTGCCCCCATAACCGAGCTTACCGAAAACACCTAGCCACCCTGCCTCTGCCTCGCACTTGCATCATTTCCTAAAAATCTGCCCGATTCCCAAACACCATTTTCCGCAAACGATATGGACGAACCAAACACTGGGCAGCCGACAACCCCATATCGGATATAGGGGCTTCTCTAACTGTTCTCCCGACAGCTGTTTACTCATATGCAAAGCGTTGAGCGATAGAAAAGCCTTTTTTTCCTCACCGCTTTAGCGAAACATATGCCTGTCGCATGGTTTTCGGAAGAGATATCCCCCATTTAAATAGGGCAGAAGGCATCAATACAAAAAACCCCCTTTCCATAGTGAACTGTCCCCTAAAAAGTGGAAATAAAAAAGAAATCCCCTTTGAAAAAAATCAAAGGGGATAGTTCACAACAGTCGGGGGTTTTCATAAATCATTTTTTTAAACCATAAGAAAAATAGCGAGGTTTCTCATACACCACAATCCGCTCAATTTTTTCAAACGAGCTCATCCGGCTGCCATAAATAATCTTGCCGTTGGCTCCGGGCAAACTGCCGTTTCTCTCCTGATATTCTTTCAGATCCATCAAGTTCATAAAGACACCATTTTCAAAAAAAACATTCCACCCGTATGGGGAATCTATATTGACATGAATAACCTTGATATTTTTATCATAATCGAGAAATTCAGGCATATTATTAAGCGAAATTTCATAAACCTTTTCCCCCAATGTGCCGTCATACCATCTCAAATTTCCGAGGATCTGTTCATCTTCTTTGGTCAAAGCAGATGGTTCTGCCTTTTTGCTTTCCGCCGTGTCATTTTTTATCGGTGCGTCATTTTTCACCGACATATCATTTTTCACCGCCGTTTCATTTTTTGCCGACATATCATTTTTTGCCGGCATATCATTTTTCACCGGTGCGTCATTCGGTTTGGCGGCCTTCATTTCCGGCTCTTTCTTTCCGCCCCCCTTCATTTCCGGCTTGGGCGACGGTTTATCAGCAACAGCTTGTTTTTTTTCACCGTTTCTGGAAGCCTCATACTTGCTTAATGCCGTATCCAGATCATCAATGCTAAAATCGTTAAAGTCGATAAAATCATCGTCATTTCCGCCAACTAACGGCACATCTTTTTCATCGGCAGCCAGCAATGTATCAATATCACCGTCACCACCGCCTATATCCGTAAGGTCTATTTCAAATTCATCGTTTTCTTTATCAGCCATTGCGTTGATCCTTGAATCGCAGAATTTTTATAAAAATACAGCTTACACTGCATCAGTTAATTTGTTTTTAACAAAAAAAAGACTGAACTGCAAGTAAGATATAGAAAAATAAAAAAAGTTTTTCAGCCGTACCCAAATGAGGCGTAACTGAAAAACCTTTTTTATCGGAAAGTATATTTCCTGATATGAGAATTATAAGGGAATAGAAATGAGTACCCTCAAGCCTCCCATCGGTGAATCGGCCAGCTCTATTTTGCCGCCGTGAGATACAATAACGTCTTTGGCAATCGACAACCCAAGACCGACACCGCCGGTATCTTTGTTGCGAGAACCCTCAATCCGGTAAAAAGCTTTAAACACTTCTTCTCGCTTATCTTGCGGAATCCCCGGACCGTCGTCGTCTACCGTCACCTCAAGTTTGTTGTTGTTGCTTTCCAGCGCAACCGCAACCGTGCTTCCGTAGTTGAAAGCATTGCCGATCACGTTGGTCAACGCCCGCTTCAGCGACTGTTCGCGTCCTTGGATAGCACTGACCTGATCATTGGTGCTGTAGCGGATCAACGCTTTGCTGTTGCGAAACTTATTCAAAATACTTAAAATCATTTCGTTCATATCCACAAATGTTGACGATTCGCCGCCTTCTCCGCTGACAAACGACAAATAGCCCTCAAGCATCTTTTCCATTTCATTGACATCTTGCAAAAACTCTTCTTTGTCCAAATCGTTTTTGTCGCCGCCGTCCGGCAACATTGCCAACTGCAACTTCATGCGCGTCAGCGGTGTGCGCAAATCGTGAGAAACGCCTGCCAGCATCTGTGTTCTTTCACTGATCTGACGCTGGATACGCTCTTTCATTTTGATAAAAGCAATGCCGGCGCGGCGCACTTCCGAAGACCCGTAAGGCTTGAACTTCTTGTTATCAACCCCCTTACCAAACTCCTCTGCCACCTCTGCCAAATCGGCAATCGAACGAACCTGAATGCGAAGAAACAAAACCGCCACCAAAAACAGCAACAAAGAAGTGCCGATCATCCATGCCACAAAACCGAAAATCGACGTACTGAAAATGTTTTTCGAGGAAGTTGCAAACTGATACAAGCCGTTTTCGGTATCGACGAAAACCACCAGATCGGGATTGCCCTTGCCTATGTAAATGCTGGTAATGGCTTCCGGAAACTCAACCCGTAGGGCATCTTCCAAGAAACCGGTCACCAGTTTGTTTTGTTTTCTGACCTTGCGGATCACTTCATGCTTTTTGTCGTTGGGATAATATTCAAAATTCAGATCAAAGAGTTTTTTGGTCAGCGCCTGAATTTCCGGCAGATTAGCCGGAGATTTTTGGGACAGTTGCATGGCAAAGGCCATGTTAGAGGTCAAATTGGCAGACAATCGTTTGCCGACACGCCCCCAGCTACCGTCAAAAAACGCAATGATCGACACCACCTGAACCACAATCAAAGGAATGAAGATCAGCAGCATCGTACGGAAAAACAAAGTGCGCGGCAATATCCTGATTTTCAGGTAGCGCATTGTGTCCTCCACTTTTTTCGGAAATGTCAAATGCATTTTTCCAGCTCCTATAGTTATCAAAAATGTTATTCAACCAGCAGCATATACCCTTTGCCGCGAACGGTCTGCAAATATCGCGGATTTTTGGAATCTCTTTCGATTTTTTTGCGCAGTCTTGTCACTTGCACGTCAATTGACCGTGGTCCCTGACCTGCCCCCAACAACTCTGCCAACCGATCACGACTGAAAATTTGCCCCGGTTTCTGCCCCAAAAGCGAAAGCATCGCCTGTTCCACCGGCGTAATATGAATAATTTCCCCATGTTCTCCGGTCAGTTCTCTGGTTTCCGTATCATAACGGCACAACCCGAAATTTAGCTTTGTTTCTTGCTTTTCGTTTGTCTGGGGTGTGCGCCGAAGAATATTTTTAATTCTCAAAACCAGTTCTTTCGGCTCAAAAGGTTTGGGCAAATAGTCGTCCGCACCGCTCTCCAAACCGACAATACGGTCGCCGATTTCTCCCATTGCCGTCAGCAAAATCACGGGAACATTGTCTTCTTTTCTTAAACCGGAAAGAAACGTCAAACCGCTTTCTTCGGGCATCATGATGTCTACAATCAAAAGATCAAACTGATACTGTTTGATCATCATCCGCGCTTCTGCCGCACCTTTGGCGGCAGAAACACAAAAACCGTTTTCTTGCAAAAAACGCTGCAACAACACCCGTAGACGAGTATCGTCATCTACCACCAGAATATGCGCCTTATGCATTTTCATCGCACCCCCGTGCGGTTAGTTTTTCGCTTTTTCGGAATCTGAGCGTATATTTTCTTGGCTCACGCTCGTTTCTTTTGGGGTTGGCGTACCCTCTAGCGTCTTATCGGAGGTTTTTGCGACTGCCTTTTTCCGGCGGCGGCTGCTTTTAACTGCGGCTTTGGCGGCTGTTTTTTTCCGTGGCGCCGTTTCGTCCTGAACCGACTTTAACGGACGTCCGCGTTTGCCTGCCGTCTTTTTGACAACGGCATTTTCAACGCTGGTTTTAACTTTGACGGCAATTTTTTTAACTTCCTGCTCCACTTGCTTAACCGGATTTTTCTTGTTGTTTTCAACCGTATAGATATAGTCCAAGCATTTTTCAAAATACTGATAACCGGTGATAAACGTCAAAATACCCGCCACCCACAGCAACCACTCTCCCAGCGTGCCGACAGATTGACCGATCAGCGGCAGATGCTGCAACAAAATCATGGCAATCGCCGTCATCTGAAAACCGGTTTTCCATTTGGCCAAGCGTGTCACCGGCATACCGACATGAAATTCTGCCAAAAATTCCCTCAGGCCCGAAACCAAAACTTCCCGACACATAATGATGATAACCGGAATATATGTCAGCGGCGTAACCAACTGGTTGGCAACCACGATCACCAACGCCGAAACCACCAACAGCTTATCGGCAATCGGATCCAGCAGACGACCGAGTACAGAGTTCTGGTTGCGCGAACGGGCAAAATAGCCGTCCAGATAATCGGTAATGGAGGCTGTTACAAACAAGGCGCCTGCCAAAATTGACCACAAGCCGGAATGAATATAAATTGAAAGAAAAATAACGGGAATCACGACAATCCGTGAAATTGTCAAAATATTGGGAAGATTTAACACTTTACTAACACCTATCAAAAACAAAATTAAAAATCTATTTGTATAGATAATATGGCATAAATTTCATTTATGGAAGTGTTTAAACACTTTTTCCGCCGTTTTTTTGCTGATTCCCGCTACATTTTCAATATCTTTAAGCCCTGCTTGCGCCACCGCCTCTGCCGAACCGAAATAATTGAGCAAAGCTTTCTTGCGTCCGCTGCCGATTCCTTCGATATCATCAAGCTTTGACCGCTGCACGGACTTGCCGCGTTTTTTGCGATGGGTACCAATGGCAAAACGGTGTGCTTCGTCGCGAATGTTTTGCATATAAAAAGCCAACGGCGACGCAAACGGCAGGGCAAAGCTGTTTTTTCCCGACTGATGGTAAAACTCTTTGCCGGCATTGCGTTCGGGACCTTTGGAAATGGCAATCAGCGCAATGTTTGTAAGATCGAACTCACGCAAACATTCGAGGACGGCGTGCAACTGCCCCAAACCGCCGTCAAGCAAAATCACATCTGGTCGGTTTTCTGCCGTCATTTTGCGAAAACGCCGAGTCAGCACCTCTTTCATCATGGCAAAATCGTCGTTGGTAATCGCCGGATCTTTAATATTGAAAGTTCTGTAAGATTTCTTGTCAAATCCCTCCGGCGTGGCAACAATCATGGCGCCCACCGCATAGCTGCCTTGAATGTGCGAATTGTCATAAACCTCTATCCGCTCCGGCAGCTTCGGCAATTCAAACACACGCTGCATTTCAAGCAAATTGCTGCGAACGGAGTTTTCAAGTGCCATCTTGCGCTCCAGCGATTCTTTGGCGTTGTTCTTCACATTGGCGGCAATTTTTGCTTTATCACCACGCTGATAAACATGGATTTTGGCACCGATCGCCTCGCTTAAAAATTCGCTGCCCTCCACATGATCTGCCAGCACAATTTCTTGCGGCGGCACATGCGAGGCATAAAAGCTGCTTAAAAAAGCCTCCATAATCTCACTGTCTTCGGCATCTTCCGCCTGTGCGGGAAAAAACGGCAAATTGCCGCAGTTCTGCCCCGAACGGATAAAAAAGACCTGAATGGAAACTCGCCCGTTTTGGCGATATAAGGCGACAAAATCCGCCGATTCGATTGCCCCGTATTCGACATTGGTTCCCTGCTGCACGCTGGTTAAGGCACGGATGCGATCACGGTACATTATGGCTTTTTCAAAATCTTCTCTCTCGCTTGCTTCCTGCATTTTTGCCGTCATTTCACCACGCAGCCGGTTGCTTTTATTCTCGATAAAAGCGACAGCCTCGTTGACCAGCTTACGATAATCTTCTTTAGAAATTTTGCCGACACATGGTGCCGAACAACGCTTGATCTGATACATCAGGCAAGGACGCTGCCGATGAGCAAACACGCTGTCCGAACAAGATCGCAGCAAAAATGCCTTTTGCAACAAATCCAGCACATTGTTCACCGCACCGGCATTGGCAAAGGGACCAAAATATTTGTAGCCGTCTTTTTTGGCGCCGCGATACTTGCACAGCATCGGATATTCGGCGCTCACCTCCAAAGAAAGATAGGGAAAACTCTTATCGTCTTTAAGTAAGATGTTGTAATGAGGCGCCAATTTTTTGATGAGTTCGTTTTCCAGCAACAAAGCGCGCGCCTCATTTTCAACAACGATAAACTCCATCTGTTGGATTTCCGACACCATCCGCTGCAACCTCAGCGGCAGCTTCTCAATATGCGAATAGGCAACAATCCGTTTCTTAATATTTTTTGCCTTGCCGACATAAAGCACCTTTCCCGCCTCTCCCAACATCCGGTACACACCGGGCTTTTCGGGAGCAATACGGATATTTTGCTTCAATATTTCCAATCCGTGCTTAATATCGATCAATTTTGTTCGCTTTTCTAAAAAATCAACACTTCAAAAAAGACAAAGCTCAACACGCCCGAAAGCATCAGCTGCAGCAGATTGCCGACAAACTTTCCGCCCATGGCCGAATAATCAATCTCGTGTCCGTAGTCTTTATACACTTGGTTGAAAAACAAAGTATACAGCCCCGACAAAGCGGCCGCCAGCAAATAAAAGCTGACATCGGCAAACAACGGGAAAGCCTCTTGCATATCCAAAAAAGCAGACAACAGAAAGCCGATGATAATACCGGAAAACACCATCGGACGAAAAATGATACCGCTGGTAAACAACGCTTTCAACCCTTTTAGCATCTTTTTGTCCCCTTTATTGAAAACGCTTAATTTCATTGACTATGGATTCGCTTAGCTCCCGCACCGTCATCTCGTCGCTGCCGGATACCCAAACTCGGATAAGCGGCTCCGTACCCGACGGATGCAATACCACACGCCCGATCCCCGCCATTTTTTCTTCCGCCGCTTTAACCACGCTTTGCACTCTTTCGTCTTTAACCGCTTGCCGAACCACCTCGCGATCCGCCACCCGCAGATTAACAAAAACAAACGGATCAAATGCAAAAAGCGGAAAAATCTCGCTCATTTTCTTGCCGCTCTGCAACAGTCCGAGGCTAAGCAAAAGCGCCGTCACCATACCGTCACCGGTCTTGCCGTAATCGGCCGCGACAATATGTCCGGACTCTTCGCCGCCGATACTGCAACCAACTTCCCGCATTTTGACAATCACCGCCCGCTCGCCGACTTTCGTGCTGTAATAGTCCATACCGAGAGAACGGATATAACGCTCCAATGCCGTATTGGAAAGCACCGTGGAAACCACGGCGTTGCCCTGATATTTTCCCTCCTCTTTCAAGGTTTTTGCCAAAAAGGCAATCAGCTGCTCGCTGGCAACTTTTTCGCCTTTTTCGTTACAAACGATAATCCGGTCGCCGTCGCCATCCACCGCAATCCCCAAATGAGCGTGCGCATTGCGCACCGTTTCAAACATTTTTTCCGGATGCTGCGATCCGCAATCCCGATTGATATTGCAACCATCCGGCTGATTGCCGATCACAATCACTCCGGCACCGAGATTTTTAAATACCTGCGGCATAATCTCGGAAAAAACCCCGTTGGCACAATCGAGAACCACCCGCAAACCTTTTAACGGATAATCCGCATTGATAAAACTTTTGGCTTTTTCCAGATAAAGCACAATTGCTTCTTTGTTTTCGCTGACGGTCCCCGGTTGGCAACCTTCCAAATCAAACCGATCGGCAACGATCATTTCTTCCAGCCGATTCGTTATTTCGTCGGAGAATTTGTCTCCTTCAGCGGTAATCAGCTTAATGCCGTTATCCTGATACGGATTATGCGAAGCCGTAATCATCAGCGACATATCAACCCCCAATTCGGGAGTAATCGACGTTACCGCCGGCGTTGGCAACACGCCAAGCCGCACCACTTCAACACCGGCTGCCGTCAACCCCGCGGTCAGTGCCGCTTCCAGCATCTCTCCCGATACCCGTGTATCGCGCCCGATTGCCGCCCGCTTTTTATGACGACAAACTTCCAACCCGCAAGCCATTCCCAACTTAACTGCAAATTCGGCGGTCATCGGATAAACATTAGCCACGCCGCGTACCCCGTCGGTGCCAAACAATTTTTTAGTCATGATTTTAAAATCTCCTGTTTTCAACTGTCATCAATATATAAACATTCGTTGCAAATGGCAACAATCCATTTAATAAGCCTCTCGGCAACCTTGCTGTTTTCAACATCTTTTTCATCGGTTGTTTCCCTGCCGGCAAACAATGTAAATGGCTCATCATCTGCCCCAAAAGAAAAATTCCCCTTCAAAAAAACTTAAAGAGGAATTTTAATAACCACCCTCACGCGGCAACCGATGCCTGCGCTGTTCAACGCCGATCGAGGGGCTTTTTCGGCACCGAACTTATTGTTTTTTTAAAAAACTACAGTTCGGGCACGGAGGCATGAGTCTGTTTGCTGGCATCAACCGGCGCGTCTGACGACTTATTGAGCTTTTCACCGTTAATCACTTGTTTAATTTCATCACCGGTCAAAGTTTCATACTCAATCAAAGCTTCCGAAAGACGCTCCCAATCTTCTCTTTTGCCTTTCAGAATATTGACGGCATTTTCATGCGCTTCGCAAACCAAACGCTTAATTTCGGCATCTACCGCGCGCGCTGTTTCTTCGCTCATGTTCTTATTCTGCGTCACCGACTTGCCGAGGAAAACTTCTTCCGAATTGTCCGCATACAACACCGGCCCGAGCAAGTCGCTCATCCCCCATTCGGTTACCATGGAGCGTGCCAACTTGGTTGCCGCGGCAATGTCGGAAGACGCTCCGCTGGTCACTTTGTCGCGCCCAAATTTCAATTCTTCCGCCGCGCGCCCGCCCATGCAAATAACCAGTCGGGAAAGCATCTTTGCGCGAGAATAAGAATATTGATCTTTTTCGGGCAGCTGCTGCACCATACCGAGAGCCCGCCCGCGAGGCACGATTGTTGCCTTATGGATGGGATCGGTTTCTTCAACATTCAGCGAACAAATGGCGTGTCCGGCTTCATGATAAGCCGTCAACTTCCTTTCCTGCTCATCCATTGCCATCGATTTACGTTCATTACCCATCAACACTTTATCTTTGGCATCGTCAAAATCTTTGGAGGTCACTTTCCGTTTGTTGCGCCGTGCCGCCAAAAGCGCCGCTTCGTTGACCAGATTGGCCAAGTCTGCGCCGGAAAACCCCGGCGTTCCTCGCGCCACCACGGCCAAGTTAACGTCTTTTGCCAACGGCACTTTGCCGACGTGTACTTTCAAAATTTCCTCACGCCCTTTCACATCGGGATTGGGCACCACCACCTGCCGGTCAAAACGCCCCGGACGCAGCAATGCCGGATCCAACACATCCGGTCGGTTGGTGGCGGCAATCAGAATCACGTTTTCGTTTTCATCAAAACCATCCATCTCCACCAGCAGCTGGTTCAAAGTCTGCTCCCGTTCATCATTACCGCCGCCGAGTCCGGCTCCGCGGTGCCGTCCGACGGCATCAATTTCGTCAATAAACAACAAACAAGGAGAATTTTTTTTCGCTTGGGCAAACATATCTCGCACTCGCGACGCCCCCACGCCGACAAACATCTCAACAAAATCCGAACCGGAAATCGAAAAGAACGGAACATCGGCTTCACCGGCAACTGCTTTAGCCAAAAGCGTCTTACCCGTTCCCGGAGGTCCAACCAGCAAAACACCTTTCGGGATCTTGCCGCCCAAACGTTGAAATTTGGCAGGATCTTTCAAAAAATCAATCACTTCTTCAAGCTCTTGTTTAGATTCGTCACAGCCTGCCACATCGGCAAATGTCACTTTCTTGGTGTTTTCCAAAAGCCTTGCGCGCGATTTTCCGAAACTCATCGCTTTGCTGTTGCCGGCATTGGCCTGACGCATAAAGAAAATCCACACGCCGATCAACAAAATCATCGGGAACCAAGAAATGATAATCCCCCAAAAAGTGTTGGCGGAAGTGTCTTCCGGTTTGGCATGAACCACAATATTGTTTTTACGCAGCGTTTCAATCATCGTCGGATCATACGGCGCATAGGTATAAAATTTTCCGCCGTCAACATAAGTTCCGTACACATCGGGACCGGCAACCGTCACTTCGGCAATTTTGTTATTTTCCGCCCGATTCATAAATTCGGAAAACGGCAGTTCTCCGCCGGAAACTTTAGGTGCCGCGCCTTGTCCGGTTAGATTGGCAATCGCCGTCAACAACACGATTGCTGCCAGCCAGAAGATTAAGCTTTTTCCTATTTTCATCACATTTCCTTAATTGAATAATCGACCTTGTTTATATATAGTTTTTTTATTTGCAAAACACAAGACGCTTTCAACAATCCTGTTTTCTTGCCGCCAGCAGACGTTTCAGCTTAGACGGCAGCACCTCTTGCCGACGGGAGCTGTTTCGATTTCCCGATGTTTGTTTGCCGACAAACGCTCTTAGGGCATCAATCTCCGGAATAATCCACCAGCGCTTCATAAACGGCAAAATTTCGCAACCGCCCAGTGTGCAGCCGGCAAATGACGGGTTTTGCAACCGCTCGGCAAGCCGCCGCAGCTCCCGATATTCCGGCGGATAAGCGCGCCCGCCCACTTCTCTGATTAAGCGCGCCAAGACGCGCCGCCCGATCTCGGAATGCAAACGGGCAAAAGCCGACGGAGAAAGGCTGACGGCGGGACCGTCAAAACGGCGCACCCTTGCCTTAATAAAAGTCTCGGTTTCTTCTTCCAAATACTCGCGGGTTATCCGCAGCGCGCGCGCCGTTTCCGCCAACCGACGGACACTGATACCCGTTTGAGCCTCCAGTTGAGGCAAAAACTTGCGCATTCTCACCCGCAAAAAATCATCACAATCGTTTGAGGCATCTTCTGCCCATGTCAGACCGGCGTCTTGCAAAAGACTCCGCAGTTTCGTCGGTTCGACCTCAAGCAGCGGTCGCACCAGGCAAATTTGCCCGCGGGGTGTCATTTCCGCCATACACGACAGTCCGTCAACGCCGCTGCCGCGCTCCAAACGCATCAAAAAAGTTTCTGCCTGATCTTGCTGGTGATGCGCCGTCAACAAATAGCGAAAACCGTTACGAACACACCACTCTTCCATCAGACGATAACGGGCTTCTCTTGCTTTTTCTTCAATGCTGCCGCTTCCTTCTTCGGGAAACCAGTCTAAAATATGATGTTCAATGCCCCAGTTTTTCATCAAAGCCGACACCGCTTTTGCTTCGGCTTCCGCTTCTGCTCGCAGATGATGATTGACCGTCAGCACCACGATTTGCCCGCCGTTTTTCTCCCGAAAACTTTTCAGCAACAAAGCCAACGCCAGCGAGTCTGCCCCGCCGGAAACGGCAGCGACCAGCCGGCGAAAATCGGCACGATAGCCAACTGCCAGCTCATGCATTTTGGCGGCAAAACTTTCGGCAGTTGCGTCCATATCACTTGCAACCCAGTTTTTTTGCCCTTTCTGCCGCTTTGGCTTTAAGTGCCTTTTCGGCTTTGGGAAATTCCGTTTTTAGGCTGAGAAAAGCCGCGCAGGCCTCATTTTTTTTGCCCAGCTCCTGCATTGACATACCCAGTTTAAGCAAGCTGTCGGCTCCTTTGGGGCTGCTTTTATAGCCTTGGTAGCCTTTGGCAAAAGCCACGGCAGCCCGACTGTAGTCTTTCCGCGCATAGTAGCATTCACCCAGCCAATACTGCGCATTGCCTGCCAGCTTATCTTTGGGATATTTATTGAGCACCGTATTAAAGTTTTGTTCCGCGGCACCAAAGTCGGACGCCCGCAAAGCCTCCAGTCCTTTTTGATATATTTCTGCGGCAGTCGGCTTTCTGATCGGTTTCAGCTCATCGTTGCTGATGCTGTCGCCGACAATGGACAACGGTGCGTTTGCGGCAACCGGTGCTGCAAATTTTGGAGAATTATCAATAACATCACCGCCGAGACCGCTAATTTTTTTTCCTTCCAGCAGCCTCATCCGCACGTCAATATCTTTATTGATTAAATCTATTTTCTCGTCCAGCTGTTTAATTTTATAATCCAACTCATCCAGCCGTCCGGCCGTTGAACGAACCAATTCGTCCAAACGCCCCACCCGAACTTCCAACTCAGAGTTTTCGCCGTTATAAGTTTTGCGTTGCAAAATTTTCAAGTCTTCTCTGATGTCGCCCAGCTCCTGCATCAGCACAGTTACATCTTGTGCTGCCGTCGGCGCTGCATGGACGAGCAGCGCCGCCAGCACGGCAACCAAAATCCGATATTGGTTTCTCATCTGCTAACCTCTCTCAATTTAAGTTTTTATAAGGTATAGGGCAATTTACCCTAAATCACAAGCCCAAAAAAGGAAGTATCCCGAAAACAAAGTCGGTTTTTGTTATCGCTCCCTTCCGCCTTCACAAAAAAAGGAAACGTCCATACGAACGTTTCCTTTTACAGTCTGTAAGCTTACTTGAATAAATCGAACTTCAGATTAGTTGCCGGCTTTAACAACGGTTACGGCGCGACGGTTCTGAGCCCAAGCGGCTTCGCTGTTGCCGAGGATGGCAGGTCTTTCTTTACCATAAGAAATGGTGGAAATTCTGCTGGCATCGATACCCTGTGCAACCAGATAATCTTTAACAGCGCTGGCGCGGCGTTCACCCAAAGCCAAGTTATATTCTCTGGTACCTCTTTCGTCGCAGTAGCCTTGAACAACAACGTTTACATTTTCGTGTTTTTTCAACCATGCAACCTGAGTATTCAAAATTTCGGTGGCATTGTCGCTCAAAGAAGAGCTGTCAAATGCAAAGAACACTCTGTCTTCGGCATTGGCCATAAAGTTGCGTGCATCTCTCGAATCGCATTCGCTGCCACCAAACAGACCACCGTTAGAACCGGTCGACGAACAGGCAGACAACAAAGCTACCACGCAGAATAAACCTAAAAGTTTTTTCATTTTTTTCTCCATATGGGTTTCATTTATTAAATAACTAATACAAAAGTTAACTTAAGCAATAATAGTTTATATTTCAATAACAAAAAAGCAAAAAAGCAAAACAAATAAAACTTTTTGATAATCTTTTCCCCCAACGGCGGTTTAAATGGTGTTTTTCGGGACAAATCTTGTTTCTGCCGCAACCGGCCGCAACAAACCTGATGTTTTTTAACATCCGAAGCACTCTGTTGTCATATCAATAAACCTCATCTTCCCAAATGACTTCAGCAAACATATTTTTCACAAGGACAAGGTTGTCGGCAGTCTTGTCAAAGCACCGTTTTCGTCAAGGCTCGCTTTTCCAAGAAGGCTCAAAACAAAAAAAAGAGCAGGATAACCTGCTCTTGCAAACGGAATGATGTAACCTTTCTATGGCTGCATAGCCATTCCGATCCACTGATTTTTCAGTGCCTCCGGCAATTGGATTTTGTGTTTACACAAATCAGCCATCAGACTGATAAATTCCCGTCGTTTTCCTTCCGCGGCGTCCGGCCAAACCGACAAGAACTCTATCACCTTGTCTTGTGCAAAGGGCAACAGATGCAGTTTGCACACATTGTCGGGAAACGACTTTTGCAGTTCTGCCAGCAGCTTTTGTTCTTCTGCGGACATCACTTTCTCTCTCTTGCGTAACTTTTGCGCGAGTTGTTTCAGTTCTTCGGGAACGTCGATTCCGTGATCCTCAAAATTGTTCAGCAAAGGGAAAAGCTTATCGCCTTTTTGGCTGAGCAATTCGGGAAATTTGATCAGCAGATTCATAAACTGCGCAACATCAAACTGAGGTTTGCTTTCGGCATCGGCCAAAGATGCTGGAAAACTGGCGTTAAACAGAGCCAACAAAATCTTTTTTTGCTTGGCAACGGCAGCAGCAACTGCAAGATTCTCACCGGCAGCGGCATAGATATCACAAGCTGCGCCATACAACAC
>JAHHRI010000023.1 GCA_020025875.1 Alphaproteobacteria bacterium
GATACCCGAAGCAAAAAAGCTCCTTGATTTTTGCCTTGATCAAAAAATGAAATGTTTTTTGGTGACCAACAAACAAACGCGTTTTGTGCGGAAAGAGCTGGAAAAACTCGGTTTTGCAAAATGTTTCAGCAAGGTGGTGGCAGCCGGTGAATATGCAGAAGACAAACCGCATCCCTCAGTTTGTCGCGCCGTGTTTGACAATTACTTGCCGCCTGCCGGAGAAATTGTGGTTATCGGCGATGGAGAGGCAGATGTCAAAACGGCGGCAGCTTATGAACATGACGGCGAAAAAGCCAAATGTATCCTTTACGATCCCAAACATAAATATCGCGGCCTCGAACCGGACCATAAAGTGGAAAGGTTGATGGAAGCAGCGGCAATTCTGGAGAAAAAATAGTTATGCAAAATAAAAATCAGGTGGTTATTTACGGACGGCATGCCGTTTTTGCGGCGTTGGACAATCCGCAACGTCGCATTATCAAAGTTGTTTGTCTGAAAGAAAACGTTGCCGAACTGCGGGGCAGAATTGACGAAAAGAAAATTTTTGCGGTTGAGCGTCGAGAATTGGAAAAAATGTTGCCGCGGGAAGCCGTGCATCAGGGGGTGGCGGCAGTGGCGGAAATGCTTTCGGGTATTTCGCCGGAAGAATTGTGCGAAAAGGCGCGAGAGAAGAAAGACTGCCACTTGCTGGTGCTTGACCAAGTGACGGATCCGCAGAACATCGGAGCCATTATCCGTTCGTGCGCCGCTTTTGGTGCGCTGGCGCTGGTGGTTCAAGATAAAAATTCGCCGCAAGAAAGCGGGGCAATGCTGAAAGCTGCCGCCGGTACTTTTGAGCGACTTCCGGTTTGTCGGGTGACTAATCTTTCGCGCGCGTTGGAAAAGCTGAAAAAAGAGGGCTTTTGGGTTGTTGGCATGGACGGCTATGCCAAAACCGACATTTCAACTTTGCAAAAAGGCGGCAAATTGGCGGTGATTATGGGCAGCGAGGGCACCGGTATGCGGCGCTTGGTGGAAGAAACCTGTGATCTGACCGTGCGCTTGCCGATTAGTCCGGAAGTGGAAAGCCTGAATGTTTCGACGGCGGCGGCCGTGGTGCTTTATGAACTGAATCGGAAATAGGAGAAAACCATGCCGGCAAATATCGAAGTCTGTCGTTTGAGCAAAAATTATGAACAAATCCGTGCGGCGGACAATGTGTCTTTCAAAGCCGAAGCAGGGGAGGTTATTGCTCTTCTCGGACCCAACGGCGCCGGAAAATCAACGCTGATGAATATGATGGCCGGTTATCTTGCACCCTCCGGCGGTGATATTTTTGTCTGCGGGCGCAACATCAGGGATTTTCCGCTTGAGAGCAAACAGAATATCGGCTTTTTGCCGGAAGGATCGCCTTTGTATCCCGATCTGACGGTGCGGGCGTTTCTCAATTATATGGCAGGTCTTCGCTTGTTGGACGGGCAGGCGGTGGATCGCGCCATATCTCTTGCCAAAATAGAAAATGTGGCGGCACAAAAGATAGAAACCCTCTCCAAGGGCTATCAACGAAGAGTCGGTTTTGCTCAGAGCATTCTTTCCAATCCGCCGATACTGCTTTTGGACGAGCCGACGGACGGGTTAGATCCTAATCAGAAGCGACATATTCGTGAATTGATCGGACAAATGGGCAAAAAAAAGACAATTATGATTTCCACGCATTTGTTGGATGAGGCGGAAACCGTGTGCAACCGGATTATTCTGATTAATCGCGGGCGAATCGTTGCCGACGGAAGTGCTTCGGAAATTATAGAGAAAAACGGAGCAAAAAATTTGGAAGATGCTTTTTGCCAATTAACAACCACGGAAGACGAGGCATAGATGAAAAAATTATGGATCGTGACTAAAAACGAATTGCTGCGCTATTTTATTTCGCCGTTGGCATATGTTTATTTGGTGGCTTTTTTGCTGCTGAACGGCTCTTTTGCAATTTATTTCGGGCATTTTATTGACCGCGGCATTGCCGATCTCAGTTCGGTGTTTGCTTTTCAGCCGTGGCTTTATTTGCTGTTTCTTTCCGGTATTTCAATGCGGCTGTGGGCGGAGGAGTTTCGCAGCAAAACGGTGGTGCAGCTTCTGACAATGCCGGTTTCGGTTTCTACTTTGGTGTGGGGCAAATTTTTGGCTTCATGGATTTTTGCCGCGGTGGCTCTTGTGCTGACTTTTCCCTTTTGGCTGACGGTCAACTATCTGGGAATGCCGGACAACAAAGTTATTGCAATCGGTTATTTCGGCAGTTGGGTTTTGGCAGGCTGTATGCTGGCGATATCTCAGACAATGTCAGCACTGACCAGAAATCAGGTGATTGCCTTGGTATTGGCGGTTATTGTAAATTTTCTGTTCTTTTTGAGCGGTGTGGAATATGTGCTGGGCTTTTTCAGAATGTTTGCGCCGGCAGCAGTTGTTGATATGGTGGCGTCGTTTAGTTTTTTGGTACATTTCGGTAGCATTGCCGGCGGTTTGCTGGAAATGAGAGATGTTGTCTTTTTCATATCCATCATTTTATTGTTTAATGTAACCACTATTTTGGCGGTTAGTTTCCGCACGTTGGGAACCTCGCGGTGGCTAAAATCTACCCAAGCGGCATATTATTTTTTCTTTTTTTTGTTGTTGTTGACGGCGTTTGTCGGGCTTAACCTGACGGCTAATCGGTTTTTGCGGACTTTGCAGTATGATTTTACGGCGGAAAAGGTGCACACACTGACACCATCTTCGCGGCAAGTGATGGAAAACATCCCCGAACCGGTTATTGCCAAGTTGTATTATTCGCCGATTTTGGGACAGAGAAATCCGGAACTGCGGCTGATGTATGACCGAGTAAGGCAGTTGCTTGAGCAGTTTACACGATTGCAGCCGGAAAAATTCCGTTATAAAATTTATAATCCCCAGCCGCTTGACGACTTGGAAGATCAGGCGATTGCCGCCGGTCTGCAGCCGCTGCCGCTGGTTGACCTTAACCAAAACGGCTTTTTCGGGCTGATTTTAAATGACAGTGCCGACCGTCGCGAAACAATCCCGTTTTTTGCGCTTGAGCGCTACGGCTATTTGGAGCAGGATCTGACGGAAAAAATTTATCAGCTTTATCATCAAAAGAAAACCGTCGGGCTGATCAGCAGTCTGCCGGTGTTTGATACGCCGTTTGCCGGCGGTTATGTTTCCCCTCGCTGGAATATCATTACCGAAATTGAAAAATTTTACGACATTAAAATTATTAACAGTGCGGAAGACTTGGCAAAAATAGACTTACTGATGATGATTCATCCGCAAAAACTGCCGAAAGACGTTGTCGAAGCAATTAAACGCTATTCCGAACTTGGCGGAAAAACCTTGCTGCTTTTGGATACCGCAGCGGAAGCACCGCGCATTTTTTCTCCCGACAATATCGAATTTTATCCGTCCAATCTAAACGGATTGGATAAATTTTGGGGCTTTCGTTTTTATAACGAATTGGTGGTTGCCGATCTTGACAATTCAATTACCGTCGATGCCACCAAAAACTATTCTACCAACCCTATTTTTACTCAAGATGTGGTACAATTTGTGGCGCCAGCCGCAAGTATGAATCCGGATTTTCCGATTACCAAAAACTTGCAGAGAATTTTGTTTGCCTCGGCATCGGCGGTGGTGCCGGACGGCGTTAAGAGTGCTTTTTTGCCCCTGATTAAAGGCGGCGAACAGTCGGGAGTTTTGAGTTCGGGGGTGGTTTATGACGGCAAAAATCCGGGAGAACTGCTCAGTATGTTTAAGCCCGATAAAAAATTAAAATTTTTGGCAGCCTTGCTGATTGAAAAAAACAAAAAAGATCCTTTTGAAGTGATTGTGGCAGCGGATACGGATTTTATCTATGACACTTTCTGGAGTTCGAGCCGGACGATTTTGGAAAAAAATTATGTTATCCCGCTTTATGATAACGCCAATTTTATACTCAATTCGCTTGATTATTTAGCCGGTGACGAAATTCTGATTGAACTGCGAGGACGTACCAAAAAAATCCGCCGTTTTGAAGGGATCGAAAATATGCGCAAGGAGAATATGCGCGATTTTCGGATTAAGGAAAACGATATTTTCAACCAACTCGACAAAACCAAAAAAGCTTTGCAGGAAGTGATCGGGAAAAAGGAATTTGAAGAACGAAACAATTTTACCTCAGACGAATTGGCGGTGATTGCGGGAACACGACAACAACTGGATTCGCTTAGAAGCAAGTTGGCGAACATCCGTATGAATATGCACGACAATATCATGAAAACCGGTATGGTCATCAAATTTGTCAATATCTATTTGGTGCCGTTTTTGATTTTGTTGTTGTTGCTTGCGGTCGGTGTCAAAGGTTTGTGCCGTCGCAAAATATTGTTTGGCAAAACAGCGTTTAATCGGGAATTTAAAATGATGGCGGTGGTGACGATATTGCTGGCGGCGGTCGGTATTGTCTCTTTTGGGCTAACGATGAACGATACAAACGAAAGTTACGAAAACAGACCTGTTTTTGACGGACTGGCAGCAAAGTTAAACGATGTGGAAAGGGTGGTTCTGAAATCGGCTAAAGGAAAATTGATTTTCTTTAAGGAAAACGGTGTTTGGAAACTGGAGGAAAATCCCTGTGCCGTTGTTTATCAAGAACGTGTAAAACACTTTTTGGCGGTTTTGGCAGATATGGTCTATTATGAAAGAAAATCGGACAAGGCAGAATATTTGTCCCGCTTCGGATTGGCGCCCAGTTTGTCGGAAGGTTCGCAAAGCGTTGAAGTGAGACTGGAAGGGGCGAAAAATAAGCTTATGGCAGATTTTTCCGTCGGGCACTATGACATTGACATCGGACGAGGCGCGCGAGCGGCTTATATTCGTTTTGCCGACAAATTTCAGGTTTGGATGGTTAAAGCCGATCTGATAGATCTGTCTGCCCTTGCCGCCGATTGGACATACGGAAGCTTGTGGAATTTGCGTTTCGGGCGATTGAGCGGGTTTAATCGCACAAGTAATCTGAATCGTACGATGGAAATGGTCAAGACATTGTTAAACACCGGTTTTGTATCGGCGTCAATGGGGCGGCCGGAGGGAGATAATCTCTTGTCGCTGAAGTTGAAAGTTGAAGACGGACGACAAATCGGAATTGACTTTTTGCAAAACAAAGAGCATATCTACGTTCGTTATCTTTTCCCGCCGGAAAACAAAAGCGATTATCTCGGCTTTTTTGAGCAAACGGCAGAAAAGTGTTACTATGAAATTAGCAAAGAGAATTTTGAGAAGATAAACAATGTTGCTGCAACCGTCCGTTGATCGGAAACAAATCAACCATCTGAAGAAAATCGCGGTTATTGCCAGCGTTTCCGTGTCTGCCGGATTGGCAATTTTGAAGTTACTGGCTTCGCTTTATACCGGATCGTTGGCCGTGTTGTCGTCGATGGTAGACAGCCTGTCGGATATTTTTTCGTCACTTATTTCTTTTATTGCCGTTAAATTTTCTTCCCAACCGGCCAGTGTCGAACATCGTTACGGCTTCGGCAAAGCGGAGGCGTTAAGCGCACTGGTTCAGTCGGCGTTTATTGCCGGATCCGGTGTGTTTATGGTTTATGAAGGTGCCAACCGTTTTATTGCGCCGCGTCCCATCGGAGATACGGCCGTGGGTATTGCGGTGATGGCTGCCAGCACGGCAATCACTTTTGTTTTGATTGCTTTTCAGAAATATGTGGTAAAAAAAACCGCATCGTTAGCGGTGGCGGCAGACAGCGCTCATTATTTGGTGGACATTGTAACCAACCTGTCCATTATGGTCAGTTTGATTGTGGTGAGGCTGTTTGGCTTTTATTGGTTTGACACATTGGCGGCATTGATTGTTTCGTTTTATCTTTTGGTCAACGCTTATAAAATTGCCCGTGAAGCGATTGCCTTGCTGATGGATAAAGAGTTGCCGGACGAAGTGCGGCAGACTATTTTGAATTTGGTCAACAGTTGCGATTTTTGCCGCGGAATCCACGACTTGCGTACCCGCGATCTCGGCGGTATTTATATGTTTGAATTTCATTTGGAACTGGACGGCGCCCTGTCGCTTTATCATGCGCATGAGTTAACGGATGTTGTCGACAATAAGATCAAAGACTTATATCCCGGTTCACAGGTTATTATCCATCAAGATCCCGCCGGTCTTGACGAAGAACGCTTGGACAATTATTTGGCGCGTTAACGGCTCTTTAGAGGCTAAAGAACGATATCTGCCTCATAGGCACGAACAATCTCGGCATCGTCTTCTTTTGTTTCGCGGCTGAGTTCACAAACCATCAAGCTGTCGGCATCTTGTATGCTGTCGAAAACATCATCGGGAATGCGGCTGATGGCAATGCCGTCGTTTTCGTTGCGGTAAAGAACGGCGGAGCGGTTTTCCGCGTCTATTTCGATGACGGCATCTTTGGCCTCGCTTTCGCGGGCATAGAGCAGGAGCATCACTTCGTCTTCTTCGTTGATGATAAAATCAAAGGCATCAAATGTATCGTTGTCGTTCATTAGAAAAAACTTTCTCTGATAATTAAAAGATATGTTTATTGTAAGAAGTATAATTATATTTACAAGAGGAATGTTGATAGATGTGCTAATTTTGATGTCTTTTTTTCAAAGATAACTTATATTCGTTTCCATGAGTAATATGTTGGACAAAATAATAGATCTGCTGAAGTGGCCCGTGGCACTATGGGCATTGTGGTCGGTGCCGGCTTTTTTTCAGTCGCTGGAATATTTCGATTTCAAAACTTTGAAATTTGTTGCTTTGTTTTGCGGTTTTTTTCTTTTTTTTGTGGCACGGACATCGATGGAAAACTCTGTCCGTGTGCTAATGCAGATTATTGCCCATGAATTAACACACAGCTTTTTTGCCTTGCTGACTTTTCATAAGCTGAAGCATATTCGGATTGAGGAAGATAATTCCGGCGGTTCAATGGGGTTTGAAGGAGAAGGCAACTGGTTGATTATCATTGCTCCCTATTTTTTTCCGTTGTTTGGTTTCTTTTTTATGGTCGGAATTGGCTTTTACATGAAATTTTATGCGCTGAGCTGGGTTGTCAGCGCCGTGTTTGGTTATTTTATCGGCTATCATATGGATACGGTGGCATCACAGATCCACGAAAAACAGACCGACTTGCCGAAAGTGTCTTATTTGTTTTGCGTGATGTTTCTGCCCGGTGCTAACTTGTGGGCCATTGGCAGTATGTTGGCATTTAACAGTTACGGTTGGGATAGTTTTTTCAAATATCAGCAACTGATAGCGCGGCTGAATGCCGAAAATCTAAAGCATTTGATCAATTTAATCTTTTATTTTTAGCAGACAGCGGTCGGCATTGAGTTCGACGAAAGCTCCGAGCGGCACCGTCTTGCGAGCGCGGACGTGTCCGAAAGGAAAATTGCGGATGACGGGAACTTTTAGTACACTTGCAAATTCGTCAATAACTTGGTTGATGTCTTTGTCGTCGGGGTGGTTGAGCCTGATGTCGGTAAATTGACCGAAAACAATACCGCGCACCTGCTCAAATGACGGTTGTTGCCGAAGCTGCAGCAGCATTCTTTCTATGCGGTAGCTTTTTTCGTCCACATCTTCCAGCAACAGGATCTTGTCTGCCAAATTCGGATAATAGGGAGTTCCCGCCAGCGACTGCAAAACACAAAGATTGGTGCCGATCAATCGACCTTCTGCTTGACCGGTGTTGACAGTCGCGCCGCCGTGAATATCTTCAAAACGCCCTTCCATTGCCCGTAAGAAACTTTCGGCGGTGTATGGGTGGATTGAAGCGCCTCGCCCAAAGTCATATTTGAGCAAAATGCCGGCATAGCAGATGTTGTTGGTGAGGTTGCAAATGCCGGCTTGCAAGGCCGTTGTGTCGCTAAAGCCGATCAGCGGTTTGGGATTTTTGCCGATAAGTTCGTAGTTGAGCAGAGGGAGCAAATATTGTGCGCCGAAACCGCCGGTGGCAGCAAAAATGGCCTTAATTTCCGGATCGGTGTAAAAACGCATCAAATCTTTTGCCTGTTGTTCCGGCGTGCCTGCCATATGGTTGTGTTTGTCATAGACGTGAGAACCGAGCACAACACGATACCCGCAGCTTTCCAGCCAATGCAGTCCATCGCGTATGTCTGTCGGCGAATCGAGAGCCGAAGATGGGGAAACAATGCCGACTTTTGAGCCGCGGGGAATCGGGTTGATCATGGTTTACAACTCCGTCAGTAGTTGTCTGCTGAAATCAGGCAGAGAATTGTCACGAGCCCCCATGATGACAATGCAATCTCCGTCTTGGGCGTTATCGAGAATAAAACGATGCACGTTTTCGCGAGTGCTGAGAAAATGGGCGTTTTCCATACCGTTTTTGCGTACGGCGGCGATGATGTTTGCCGCCGAAATGTCCCGATCGATGTTTTTATCCAGCATATATATTTCAGGCATGATGAAAATGTCTTTCGGACCGAGAACGCGGGCAACTTCCGCCGCAACTTCGTCGCCGGTATTGACTGCCGAAAACGAGCTATGCGACTGATACATGACCAAAAGCCGCCGCGGATATTCTTTGAGGGCGGAAAGTGACGATGCGATTTTGCTGGGATTGTGAGCAAAATCGTCAATCAGGGTAATCCCTCGGTTGGTGGTGCCGACAATTTCCAGCCGCCGTTTTATGCCGGAAAAGCCTTCCAGCGTTTTGGCTGCCGTCAGAGGATCTATGCCGGCTTCCGCGCAAACGGCAATGGCCGCCAGCGCGTTGCTGACGTTAAACGTGCCGAACAAATTGAGGCGAAATCTTTGTCCGCGGAAATTGTATTCCACACCGTCGGGCAGGCATTTGATGCCGTCTACAAAGAAATCTGCCGTTGGGTTTTGAACCGAGAAGGTTA
Source organism: Alphaproteobacteria bacterium (assembly GCA_020025875.1). Classification (GTDB taxonomy): domain Bacteria; phylum Pseudomonadota; class Alphaproteobacteria; order RF32; family CAG-239; genus JAFUYI01. The sequence continues at coordinate 8,899 of JAHHRI010000023.1, forward strand.
CTTTACGGTCGTGTTTGAGGTTGCGAGTCAGTTCACAGTCGCCGTTGATAACCAGTGTGCCTTTGGTGTTGTCGGCAAAGGTTTGAAAATAGCCGATCAGGTTTTCCATTGAGGTGTGATCGTGAGAAATGTTGTTGATGAGCGCAATTTCCGGATGATATTTACAGATGGAACCATCACTTTCGTCGGCTTCGATAATGCAGAATTTGTCTTTGTTAAAAATAAAGTTCGGCAGGCCTTTTAATTGCTCATAATTGCGCAGCATACCGCCGTTAATCAGGCAAGGTTTTTGCCCCAGCATATCAAAAACATAACCGATCATGGCGGTGGTTGTCGTTTTGCCGGAAGTGCCGCCGACAGCAATGCCAAAGGGATAGCCGTGGAATACTTCCGCCAGCAGGTCGGAGCGTTGTTTGACGGGAATGTTCAAAGCTCTGGCGGCTTTGATATCCGGATTGTTTTCGTCCAATGCCGCCGATACATATATTGTTTCCATATCGGCAGTGATGCCGGAGCCGTCCTGTGGAATAAGTTTGATGTTCATATTCAGTAACGCCTGACGGTTTTTGCCGTCGCGTCCGGCGTCAAAGTTGCGATCGCTGCCGTAAACTTCGCAGCCTTTTAAGCTCATGATCTGAGCCAGCGGACTCATACCGTTTCCTGAAATGCCGCAAAAACAAATTTTAGTCATAATTTCTTTTTTCCTTTTTATTGTTTATTAAAGAGCGTCTAAAGTTTGTGCCTCGCGCTCACGAAAGATTTGAAGATTGGTGTAGTCGATAATGATATAGCTTTTGCCGTCTCCGTCCACGTTCACGGCCAGAGCCGCACCGACATTTTTATCTTCAAAAGTTGCGTATAAAACCGCCTGTCCGTTTTTCAATTCCGACAGGAAGTCGGAGCCGCCGATCGGTTCCGCTATTTTTTCGATTTCAATCTTCTCTACTCCATACTCGTCTTTTACCTTTTTTTCAACAGTTGTCATTTTGGGGGTGAAAAACTCTTTGGCATTGCCGTATTTTCTTTCCAGTAAATCGTAATATTTCCGATATAGGTGCAAAACTTTGGAGGCGGAAGCATCGTCGTTGATCAGTCGACCATAGGCAGAAAGCCGCCACAGCGAATTGTTTTCGCCGAAACTGACAATGATCCGGCGGAAATCGGTAATCGGTTTGGGCAGTTTGGTGACAATAAAGTCGTTGACGCTGTCTTTGCGTTCGACTCGCTGCATATCGACACCGAGTGCTTTGGTTTGGTTGTAGGTGGCTCCCCACGAAAGCCCGAACGGCGCTTCGCCATATTTGGTGGCGGTGTCTATGGGTTTGCTGCCCACGGCAACAACCGGTTGCGCTTTGGAACGGGAAGAACGAAATTGTAGCGGTTCTCCTTCTATTTTGATGATTTTGGGTTTTTGTTTAAGGAGGCTGCTTGCTTTTTCTTTGGCGGAATTTGAGCTGTCTTCCATTTTGATGTCATCGGAAATCAGCACGTCTTCGTAAAAGTTTCCGTCTTCCAGTTTGGCCGCTTTTGCCGCATCGGCGACAAAGAGCGTCATGACAACTGCTAAAAATATCTTTTTCATCAAAATATTCTCCTCAAATATCAAGAAAAAAATTGAACACCGTTCAGAATTGAATTATTATAATCTCATATTACAAACAATTGGTTAAAAATATATGATGCAGAATGCAAAAGACAATGTTCGCCGGCGGTTGCTTGTTACCGGAAGGCAGTTGGTCGCCGAAAAAGGGGCGGAATATCTGACGGCACGCAAGTTGTCGGAAGCTTCCGGTTGTTCGGTCGGGACAATCTATAATCAGTTTTCAAAAATGGATGATTTTATTGCCGAGCAGAACGAAATGACGCTAAGCGAACTATATGCCTATCTCAGCCAGCTGTGCGGCAATCGACGCGGTTACGGCAATATTAACCTTTATGCCGGTTGCTTTCGACAGTTTGTTGCCTCCCATCGGTCATTGTGGTTTTTGTTTTACAATTTTCATCTTAATATGAAAGATTATCAACTGAGCATTTCTTATCGGCGGCGGTTGGTGCTCCTATCGCGGTTGTTTGAGCCAGATCTGGCGGTTATGTTTCCGAGAATCGGGCGGCGGCGGCTGAAAATGTCGCAAAAGGTGCTGGAGGCAAGTTTGACCGCGCTTTCCGCCCTTTCGCCGGACAATCGGGGGGACAAGCGATCGGAACTGCTGCTTAACACCTATCTGGCCGGTATGATGATGCTAAACAGGGAATGAAACACCATGGACTTTTTAAATCTTATGTATCAACGATGGGTGGCTTTTTCAACTGATCCGGAAGTGCTTGCCACTTTTTTCAATAATCGGTTTTTGCTGATTCTTCTGGTGATTGTGTTAATCAGAATTAAATATACGACCTACAGCAGTATGTGGGCAAGTGCGTTGGTCAATATCCCCGGCACCATTTTGCACGAGATGATGCACTATATCGTGGGGTTGGTTTTAAATGCCCGTCCCTGTAATTTTACCATTTTCCCGCGTAAGTCGCCCGACGGTTATTATGTGATGGGCAGTGTCGGTTTTCGCAATGTAACCTTTTATAATGCCGTGCCGTCGGCAATGGCGCCGCTTTTGCTGCTCGTGATCGGCTTTTATCTCAATCGCTATTATCTGCCGCTGATACGGCCGACAATGCTCAACTATGTTCTTTATGTTTTGCTGCAGACCATTATCATCGAAAATGCCATGCCTTCGGGCGCCGATTTTCGAGTGGCGGGAATGTACCTGAAAGGGATTCTCTTCTACGGCTTTTTGTTGGTGGCTCTTTTAATATTTATGTAAGCAAAGGGTGACTGTCGCTTATTTTTCAAGTTCTTTGACCACCGCTTCGGTAACGGCTTTGGCATCGCCGTATAGCATGATGGTGTTTTCGTTGTAAAATAATGGATTGTCAACTCCTGAATAGCCGCTTGAAAGCGATCTTTTGACAAAAAAGACGGTTTTGGCGGCAGCCACATCAAGCACCGGCATTCCGTAAATCGGCGAAGATGTATCGGTTTTGGCTATAGGATTGGTGATGTCGTTGGCGCCGATGACGTAAGCGACATCGGTGTCGGAAAAAGCACGGTTAATATCTTCCATCTCAAATATTTCGTCGTAAGAAACGTTGGCTTCGGCAAGCAGAACGTTCATGTGACCGGGCATTCGACCGGCAACGGGATGGATGGCAAAACGCACTTCGGCATGATATTTCTGCCGTAGCAGATCCGCCATTTCTTTTAAGACGTGTTGAGCGCGGGCGACAGCCATGCCATAGCCGGGGACGATGATAATTTTTTCTGCGTTTTCCATGATAAAAGCGGCATCTTCGGGGCTGCCGCTGCGGGCGGTGCCTTTTTCCGCTTCGGCGGCTTTGTCGGTTTGCCGGAGGCGTGCTGCGCCGCCGAGCATAATGTGAATAAGCGAGGAGTTCATTGCTTTGGTCATGACAAAAGCAAGAATTGCCCCGCTGGCGCCGACAATGGTGCCGGTGATAATCATCAATGTCTGATTAAGCATAAAACCTATACTGACTGCCGCCCAACCGGAATAGGAATTGAGCACGGAAATGACAATCGGCATATCGGCACCGCCAATCGGCAGCACCAGCAACAGACCGAGCAGCAAGGCGGTTGCCGTCAGCAACCAGAACATCCATTCGGAATGTAAAAAGGCAAAGCCGAAAAACAAAACGGCGGTGAGGGCAAAAAGAAGCAAGTTTAAAGTATGTTGAAAAGGAAACGACAGAGCCTTGCCGGAGATTATTCCCTCAAGCTTGGCAAACGCAACCATGGAGCCGGAAAACGCCAGTGCGCCAATGACAAGCCCGATGGAGGAGGCAAAATAATGAGTGCCTGCGGCAGCCACTTCGCCGGCGGCGAGAAAGACGGCAGCCAACCCGCCGAGACCGTTAAAAGCGGCAATCATCTGCGGTAACGCGGTCATGCGCACTTTTTGCCCGCTGACAATGCCGATGATGGCGCCGGTGGTCAGTGCCGAAATGATTGGCAGCAAACGTTCGGAAGGTATGAGGGCAAGAGCCGTGACAATGGCCAGCATCATACCGGCAATGCCGAGAAAATTGCCGAGGCGCGCGCTTTTCGGTGCGCTGAGACCGCGAATCGAAAGAATGAACAAAACGGCTGCCAGCAGGTAAATCAGTTCACTCATTGTTTTTTCTCCTTACGCTTAAACATGGCCAACATACGGGCGGAAACGGCGAATCCGCCGAAGATGTTGACGGCGGCAAAGACAACCGCAAGCAGTCCGCAAATTTCGACAAACAAACTGTCGGCCTTTCCTGCCACACCGATTGCTCCGAGGATGATAACGCCGGAAATGGCGTTTGATACGCTCATCAGCGGTGAATAGAGTGCCGGAGTGACGCCCCAGACGACAAAATAGCCAATAAATGCCGCCAGTACAAAAATAATCAGCAGTTCAATCATTGTTTAATCCCTTTTCTTTCCCTGCCAGCAAATGCAGGTGCGGTTGATAATGTCGTCGGTAAAGTCAGGGCTTTGACCAATGGTCAACCTCGAACCGAGCAGCTGGAAAAAATTGCAAATATTGTTGGCAAACAGTTGGCTGGCCGTGTTGGGCAGAAGCGCCGCCATTTGCTTGTCAACGCTGACAACGGCACCTTTTTCGGTGGTAAAAGTGCTTGGAGAATCAAGACTTTCGATATTGCCGGAAACATCAATCAACACACTGTGAGCCTTGAGCAGAGATAATTCTTTTGCTTTAAACAATATCGGCGCATTGGGAGCAGAGCCGGCAGCGGTAATGACAATATCCGCTTCGGCAAAAATGTCGTTTAGTTGCTCTTGCCGAACAAAGCGGGCACCAAGAGATTCTGCCTGTTCGCGAGTTTCTTGCCGAATGTCGTGGGCAAAGACAACGGCGCCCATTCTTTTGGCGGTGGCAATGGCCTGCAGACCGGCAACCCCGATACCGACAACCAACACTTTGATCGGCATGATCGATCCGGCGGCGGTGGTCATCATCGGTGCCGCGCGGTTGAGCATGTTTATGGCTTCAACGGCTGCCTTATAGCCCGATAAGTTGTCTTGCGAAGACAAGATGTCCATACCTTGAGCACGAGAAATGCGAGGTATTTTTTCCAGCGCAAACAGGCTGAGTTTTCGGCTATTAACCCATTCCCAATCGGCGACAAAAGAGCGAAAGTCGGCAATCACCGTTAATCCGTCGGGCAGTTGCCGCAGTTTGTCTTTTGTCGGAGCCAATATTTTGAACAACAGGGAAGCGTCTTTCAGGGCAGCCGTATCGTTGTCTGCTATTTGCGCACCGGCAGCCGCATATTCGCTGTCGGCAAATCCGGCTGCTTTACCGGCTTCTTTTTCTATTTTTACCCTTGTGCCGTCAGCCGTCAGTTTTTGCACGGCGGAAGGGGTGAGAGCAACCCGCTGTTCATAGTCGGCGGTTTCTTTTAAGACGGCGATAATCATTTTGTCTCCGTTTGTTTAACGATTATGAAAGTATATATCTATATAATTTCATTTTAAGGTTTTTAAAACGGAGAACAACAGAAAATGTCGATTTTATGGAATTTGTTTATAATATTCTTCAAAATCGGTTTGTTTACGTTTGGCGGCGGCTATGCCATGATCCCGCTGCTTTCGGCAGAATTGGTCAAAAAGAAAAAATGGATTACCGACGAGGAGCTGATGGATTTTTATTCGATCGGTCAGTGTACTCCGGGGATTATTGCCGTTAATGTGGCTACCTTTGTCGGGTACAGACTCAAGCATATTGCCGGTGCGGTGTCGGCAACCGTCGGCATGGTCGCTCCTTCGCTGATAATTATTATGGCCATTGCCAATGTCGTTGGTTTTTATATGGAAAATAAATATGTTGCGCATGCTTTTGCCGGCATTCGCGTGGTTGTGATTGCTCTGATTTTTGACGTGGTGCTTGGTATGTGGAAAAAGGCTGTCGACAGTTGGTTTCAGGGGATTATTTTTTTTCTGTCACTGCTGGCGCTGACTTGGATGTCGGTTTCGCCGATAACGGTTGTGTTGTCGGCTTTGGCGCTCAGACTTTTGATTAGGAGTTAGCAAAATGGGCGTTTACACTCTGTTGTTTTTTGAGTTTTTTAAGATAGGACTGTTTGCCGTGGGCGGCGGATTGGTTACGGTGCCTTTTTTGTTTGATTTAAGCACTCGTTATCCATGGTTTGATTCTGAACAGTTGGTCAATATGATTGCCGTTTCGGAATCTTCTCCCGGTCCTCTCGGTGTTAATATGGCCACCTATGCCGGTTTTAAAACGGCGGGTGTGTTCGGCGCATTGACGGCAACGGCGGGGCTGGTGTTGCCCTCTCTTATCATCATCATAATCATAGCCGCACTTCTGGATAAATTTCGGCAAACAGATGTTTTTCAGCATCTGATGTATGCCGTTCGTCCGGCGGTGATTGCCTTGATTGTCAATGCGGGGATCGAATTGGGCGTCTTAACCCTGACAAATACGGCATCTGCCGTTTTGTGTATCATATTTTGGGGTGCTGTTCACTATTTCAAACAACACCCCATATGGTATATCATCGCAGGCGGAATTTTAGGAATTTTGTTTGAGTTATAAATCGAGAGCCTTACGATAGGTATCGAGCAAAAATTCCTGTTCGTCACGGTCTGCGGCATTCATCTTGCGCAGTTTTAAAATCGCCCGCATGATTTTGATGTCAAAACCTGCGGATTTGGCTTCTGCAAATACGTCGCGGATATCACCCGACAAGGCTTTCTTTTCTTCTTCAAGTCGTTCAATGCGCTCAATCAGCGAACGTAGTCTGTCGGCAGCAATGCCTCCCACTTCTGTCATTTTTTTATCTCCCGAAAATTTTTTTGGCTGTAAGCGAGATTAGCAAAAGCCATATCTTTTGACAAGCAAATAAATATTCGGTTGCGAAAAAATCTTGTAGAATAAATTTTAATGCCTATAATGCCGTTATTAATAAAAAATGTGAAATGAGGATGAAAATGCCAACAAAGACATATACGCGTATTCTTGCCACCATCGGACCGTCTTCAGCCAGTGAACAAACTATCTCCGCCCTTCTCGATGCCGGAGCCGATGCCTTTCGATTCAATTTCAGTCACGGAACCCACGAAGAACACAAACAACGCTATGACATTGTCCGACGTTTGGCGGAAAAAAAGGGACTGTTTACCACCATTGTTGCCGATTTGCAGGGACCTAAGCTGCGTGTCGGTTCTTTTGCCGCCGGCAATGTTTTGTTGAAAGAGGGAGAAGAATTTATCCTCGACATGAAAGACGAAGCCGGTGACGAAAAGCGGGTAACTCTGCCGCATAAGGAAATTTTTGCGGTTATCAAACCAGGGGACGATCTGTTGCTCAATGACGGCAATATCGTGCTGACGGTAAAATCCTGCGATCAAACAAGTGCCGTGACGGAAGTTAAAGTCGGCGGTTGGCTCTCCAGCCACAAAGGCGTTAATCTTCCGAACACCAAGTTGCCGATTTCCGCAATTACCGAAAAAGATCGGAGCGATTTGGAATTTGCGCTGGAGATGGGAGTGGATTGGGTATGCTTGTCTTTTGTTCAGTCTGCCGACGATGTGCGAGAGGCAAGAGCATTGATCGGCGAACGGGCGTTGATCATTTCCAAATTGGAAAAACCAAGCGCCATTGTTGAGTTGGAAGAAATTATCCGCCTTTCTGACGGCATTATGGTTGCTCGCGGCGATTTGGGTGTGGAGTGCCCGTTGCAAACCGTACCGGTTTTGCAAAAGAAAATTGTCAATGCTTGCCGTAAATATGCGCGGCCGGTGATTGTGGCCACCCAAATGTTAGAATCGATGATTGAAAAACCAACACCGACTCGTGCAGAAGTTTCCGACGTGGCAACAGCGGTTTATGACGGCGCCGATGTGGTTATGCTGTCGGCAGAAACGGCAGCCGGAAAATATCCGGTAGAAGCGGTAAAAATGATGAGTAAGATTATTACTCAAGTTGAAGCCGACCCGCTGTTTTTTCAATATATGAAGAATTTGCAGTCGGTTTCCTGCTGTATGGGTGAAGCAGATTCGATTACTTATGCCGCAAGTGAAATTTCTAAGGTCTTGAAAAATATTAAGGCTGTCGTAACTTATACCACTTCCGGACGGACAACGTTTTTGGTTTCTCGCGAAAGACCGGATATTCCGATTATTGCGGTTACGCCCAATATTAAAGTGGCCTGCCAGTTGGGGTTGGTATGGGGAGCCAGACGGTTTATCAATAAAGCAGATTTTCAGAGCTTTGACGGTTTTGAAGATGTGGCCAAAACCGTGGCAACGGAAAGCGGAGCCGCCGGCAAGGGTGACCACATCATCATCACCGGCGGGTTTCCTCTGGGAGTTAAAGGGCGAACGAATATGTTGCATACGGTGTATATTGACTGATGAGTATCAGTTTTGCAAAAGGGGAAAGACGTCAGGCTTTCCCCTTTTGATATATTGGCAAAAAGAGATTTAAGCAGACAAAGATTTTTTTCAAGCGTATAAAAAAAGCCACCGGTATGGACGGTGAGTCTTTTACCCTGAGCCTTAATTGATGATATTTATATATTGAAAAACAGCCATCGGCATGGACGGTGGCCTTTGTCCTCTGAATCTTCTCCGGTCTGGCTGCTGGTTTCATGTTACAAAAAATGCCTCCGTATTATATCGGAGGCATTTAGAGCAATTTTATTGCCACGAAAAACTATTCAGCAGCTTTGGCAGCCTTTTTGGCAATGCGAGCCGGAATAGCTCTTTTAGCATTGGAGGCAGCCGGTTTGGCAGTCGGTCCTTTTTTCTTAGCAACCGATTTTTTGATTTTCAAAGCTTCGTTGCTAAGCTTGTTGCTGGAAGTGGATTCCAAATAAGAATCCAAACCGCCGTTGTGTTCGATCGAACGCAAAGTTTTAGAGCAGATTTTCAGCTTGAAAACTTTGTTCAGAGCTTCGCTGAACAGAGAAACAACTTGTAGATTCGGCATAAAACGGCGACGGTTATGGTTGTTAGCATGGCTAACGCTGTTCCCGCTCATAACGCCGGTGCCGGTAATATCACATTTTTTAACCATAATTTTATTCCTCAAAAACAAACTCGTTGCTTGTTAATAGCCAGAGTTTGCACAAAAGTCAAGAATTATTTAATAAAATAAAAAAAATAGTAGCATTTTTTTTGAAAATGTATTATCAATGTCACAAATTGTAAATATTGTACCCGTAGCTCAGCTGGATAGAGTGTTGGCCTCCGACGCCAAAGGTCATGGGTTCGAATCCCTTCGGGTACGCCATAGTTTATGATTTGACGAATCTGACAGCAATGTGAACGGTGAATTGACCGTATCGTTTAGGTTTTCGTCATTTAATTGCAAGTTCGAAAGTGGGAGATTTAAAATTTCGTGTTTTTGCTCCGCTTTCGAACTTTTTAAGTATCCGAGGTATTATCTGCCAGAAAAAGTATGGCGCCTGTCGGCAAGCAAAATTTTTCATCGGCAAACGGCATTCTGATTTTGGGGCGTTTTTCTCATATGAATTTTGTTACCCAAACCCTTTCTCGGTTGCAATAAAATCAGCATGACGAGGTTGTGTTCTCACATCGGGAACAATAGAGCCGGCGCAGGTGATAAAAATTTTATTTGATTAAAAGATGGCGCGGCGAAGGCATACAAAAAATTAGAACAGAGATTTGTCGGCCAGAGAATTGTAGCGTTTGCGGATACATTCAATACATGTTTTATGAACACCTTTGGTGATGTTGTAAATAATGAAACGCCCCTGTCGGCTGGCAGTGACAAAACCATCGTCGCGCAGACGTTTTAGGTATTGGGAAACTTTGATTTGTTCGCAGCCGATGCCGTCTATGATGTCGCTTACGTTTTGCGGACCGTTTAAGCTCAGATATTCGAGAATGCGCATTTTATCGTAGTTGGCAAACAGCTTGATGCGGTTGGCCGTCATCATGGTGTAGTCGGACGGCAGCATTGCCTTGTAGCCGTTTTGCAGATATTGATAGTCGTCGGTCATAAAGCCGTATAGTTTGCGCAGGCATATAAAGATGCTGGCAGGATATTCTTCGCAAATATCATAGTAGATGAAAATACCGTGACGTTTGGTTTTGACCAGATCGGCATCACGCATTTTGCGCAGGCTTTGCGAAACGGCAATTTGTTCTTGGTCCAGAGCCTTGGTGATGGCAGAAACGGAAGAACTGCCGTTGACATCAAGATATTCCAGTATGCGCAGCCGTAAAGGGTGGGCAATGTAGGAAATGCCCTTGACCGCTTTTTTCATGATTTCCGTCGGTAGTTGTTGTCCCATTTCTTTTTCCGGTTGTTGTTTGTCTTAAACTATAGCAAATTGACGACTGATTGCAACAAAAAAGCCCCCTCGGCGACACCGAGGGGACGAAAGTTTATTGCAGATAGGGGCGGACATATTCGTCAAATTGTCGCGTACTGTTTTCCGACCAACCCATAAGGTATTTGTCCCCCATGCAGAACAACGGCGTACCGACACTGTTGCCGAGTTTGAATTTTTCCGCACATTGCATTAATAGTTTGTAGCCGCCGGGGTTATGTATGTTAACCATGGTCACTTTCAGTTGGGGATATTTGGCGTTCATATAGTCCATGGCATCGTGACAATAGGGGCATTCGTTGTAATAGAAAAAATAAATTTTATCGTCAGCCAAGGTGTTGATTTTTTCTTTTTGGGTATCGCATCCGCCGACAAACAGCAACACCAGAGCAAACAGGAAAAATATTTGACGCATCTCTTTTCTCCTTATTCTATGCAACAATCGACGGCCTTGCGGACAAAAGCCTTCATTTTTGCCAA
>JAHHRI010000024.1 GCA_020025875.1 Alphaproteobacteria bacterium
ATATGAAACAGTAGTTTATAGATAAAATCATCAACTTACCAAAAACATTTTTTAATTAAAATATTAAGAGGCAGGAGGTGATTGACGAACATATACATGGCTCAACCGCCTCTCTAACACCATCGATTAAAAATTTGAAATTAAGCCGTTTGCAAAAGCAATTAATCCTCTTATCCTGCATTAAGTTGAATAATTTTTACACACAAAACAAATGGTTGAAAAAAATAAAACTCAACGATTCTTTCAACAAACTAAAAAAGGCGACATTTTAAGCACGGGCAAACGTCCTCGTTTAGAAAGAAATGAATTGTAAGCGATGAACATTGTACTTTTTTGTTTAGACCAAGAATGTCAGATGTGAACACCAAAAGCAAATTATTGTTATAAAGTAACAAAAATTGTTCACACCAAAATTTTAAAAACCGCAGAAATACTACAATACAGAGGATACAAAAAAAGCCTCCTTAAAAAGGAAGCTTTTTATATTGGTGGGCCCTGCCTGACTCGAACAGGCGACCAGACCGTTATGAGCGGCCTGCTCTAACCAACTGAGCTAAGGGCCCAAGATTTGAAAACGGTTAAAAAATAGGTCAAATATTTTTGGAAGTCAAGCGCTTTTTATGTACTTTTCCGCTCAGCACTCAAGAAAAAAGACATATTGCCGAAAAGAATTGACTTAAATGCCGTTTTATCCTAAAATCTCTTTGATTTACATACGGATTATGTCTAATTTTTAACTATATTATCATGAACAAAATTGATGAAATCATCCAAAACTGGAAAAACCATGAAGAAGCTGATCGCGTTTACCGTCTGGCACTTTTTGATTATTATCTAACTCGCTATTTTGAACTGGCGCAACAAAAGTTTGATGAAGTCGAAAACTGCAACATCAGCGACAAAGCCATGATCAACTTCCTCTTCATCTGCCTAAACAGCACGGAAAAAGAAAGCTATGGTCTGTTTGAAGCTTTCCCCCGATTCAAAATCGTGTGCGGATTGAGCCGGCGGATACTTGCCGTTTTGCAGCCGGACGTCGAACGTTTGTTTGTGCTTATGCCCGAACACCGAATGCACGGAGAAAACTGGTTAAGACGCACTCTCAAACAACGTCCGAAATTGTGGCACGCCCTCGGCGACAATAATATTGCAGACTTTATCCACGATTCTTCGGTCGGAGATTATGCGCGCATGATAGACCGCGGCTTTGACAATTTTCTGAACAAGACCGCGCCTTGCTGCCTGGCAGACACAGCTTTGCCTTTTGACAAGCAAACCGAATGGAGCAGCTTGATCAATGCCAGCGCAAAGATGCTTTTGACTCAAAAAATCTGTACCGAAACGAATCGCAGATACACCGATATCCGCAATAGCTTTTCAAGCGAATCTTTGGTACAAGACAAACAGCTTCTGCTCTCCGTTCTTTAACGGCGGTTGAGCCTACATTTTCAAAACAAAACACCGAACTTTGCTATAGTTCCGGTGTTTTTTTATTTTCCAAGTTTTCTCTTCGCGGCTTGCAACCGCAGTAGTCTTGAGAATACAACCCCAAGTCGCGGATGAGCTGCTGTCGACGCTCTTGCATACCGCCTTTGCGCCCATCAATTTCAAGATAAGGCACACCGCTTTCTTCCGCGGCTTTTTGTGCGGCTTGATTTACCTGAGACAGATTCTTATAGCGGGAAACGCCCAACACCGAGGCCACGGCATCAAAGCCGTTTTCTTTTGCATATGCCATCACTCGCCGCAAGCGCATATAAAAACACACCTCGCAGCGGCGTCCGCGTTCGGGTTCGTTTTCCAATCCCTGAACCATCGTGCGCCAACGTTCGTTATCATACTCCAATTCCACAAACGAAACATTCTGTTCTTCGCACAAACGGCGGTTTTCTTCTTTTCTTTTTTCATATTCTCCTGCCGGCACGATATTCGGATTGTAAAACGCCACGGCAAAGTCGTAACCTTCCCGAGCCATTTTTTCGATCACCGCGCACGAACAAGGCGCACAGCAAGACAACAGTAATATTTTCATCTGTTTTTCTTTTCCCAATGTTTTTTGTTTTTATACCACAAACACTTTTAAAAGCAAGCAGCCCAAGCAATATATTTGCTTGGGCTGCTTCGCCGATACGACCAAGGTAACGGCTCACGCGTTTTTCATCAAACTGCGGCGGTTGACCTCATTTCGTATTTCCAATTCATCGGTAACAAAGGCACGGTAGCTTTCCTTGCCACACACTTTTTGGTACTCCCGAAAAGGCTTGTCGCCTTTGAAAATGCAAATGATTACTTGCTTCAAAAAGCCTTGTGCCAGCGGCCTGTAACTTTCGATGGCCGAGAGCATGGCTTTGGCAGATCCGGAAAAACTCAAACTGCCGCTTTTGCCTGTTCCCAGTGCGGGCATGGCAATTTTGTCAATACCGTTTTTCTCGGCTTCGTTCAACACGGCAAAGGTGGCCAACTGAACCATCTTAAAGGCCTCCGAAGGGCTCACTCCCAAAAGAGAAACATTGAACACTTTGATGCCTTTACCTCCGTCGGTAACAAGCGGATAGCCAAACGGCAAACGTTTTTGACTCGCAGCGAGCGCATAGTCGCGAACGGCGCAAAAATGACCGCTGAAAACCAAATTTCCCGAAACGCCGATTGATGACATTCCATCTGCAAATTGGGGGACAACCAAACCTTTGGCTTCTACATTCAAAATGCTGCCTTTTACGATTTCCACAGAAATTTTTTTCATACTTCAAATATAAATTAATAATTAAAAAACGTTTTATTCTACACAAATACAACACACTTGTCAACTTTTTTTAGCCAAATAACGTTTATGATTTTGTGACCGCTGCCGTTGGTTTTGATATTTCGGCAAAAAAAAATCTTGATTCCGCCGAATTTAGCGGACATAATCGAACAAACATACACCAACAATGGGAACAACAGATGAAAATTTTAGTCGGATTAAGCGGCGGCGTAGATTCCGCGGCAACAGCCTATCTTTTGCAACAGGCCGGTTATGAGGTTATCGGTGCCACCATGTCCATCTGGGACAAAAACACCAATTTCCGCGGCAATGCGTCAGCCGATTCCTGCTTTAGCCCGCACGAAGAAAAAGATGTGGAAGCGGCAAGCAAAATCTGTCGCCAGCTCAACATTCCCTACTATGTTTTCGACTGTGCGGAAGAATACAAACGAATCGTACTGCACAATTTCAAAAAGGAATATACGGCAGGTCGCACACCCAACCCTTGCGTCTGGTGCAATGCCGTCATCAAATTTGAAGCCCTACCCGCCGCCGCCCGCAAAGCCGGTCTGCAGTTTGACAAATTTGCCACCGGACACTATGCGCGTTTGGACTTTGATGACGCCTCCGAGCGTTGGCGCATCCGCCGCGGCATTGATCCTAAAAAAGACCAGTCCTATTTTCTTTATCGTCTTTCTCAAGAGCAGCTCAGCCGCATTTTGCTGCCGCTGGGCAATTATCAAAAGAGCGAAGTGCGCGAATTTGCCCGACGCGCCGGACTGGAAGTTTGCGACAAACCCGACAGTCAGGATTTTTACACCGGCGACATCAACGATATTTTGCAAAAAGAACCCGAACCGGGCAATTTTGTCACCAAAGACGGAAAAGTCCTCGGACAACATCAGGGCATATGGAACTATACCATAGGTCAGCGTCGGGGAATGGGCATTTCTTCCGAACGTCCGCTTTATGTCATCGGCATCAATGCAGAGCGGCGGGAAGTGGTGCTGGGACACGACGACGACAATCTGCAGGCTTCGCTAACCTGCGAAAACCTAAGCTGGCTTTCCATTGCCGGCATTGATCGTCCGCGCAACGTTACCGTCAAAATCCGCTCCTCGCAAACCCCAACCGAAGCTCTGCTGTCGCTAAGCGAAAATGACAAAGCGGAAATTCGCTTCCGTGATCTGCAAAAAGCGGTTGCCCCCGGACAAAGCGTTGTCTTTTACGACGGAGACGTCGTGCTTGGCGGTGGCATTATCTGCCGCTGAAAACTTTTTTGAAATCGTCCATATCCGGCAGTTGCGGCAACAGTTGATAATTTCCCTTTTCGTCATAATAGACGTAAAGCGGTATACTGCTGCGGCCAAACGCCGCCAACGCACGGGCAATTTCCGGATTACGGTTGGTCCAATCGGCCTTAAACAAACGAACTTTGTATTTGTTTGCCAAACGCGCAAATTTTTGCCCCGAAAACACCGATTTTTCGTTTACCAGACAGGTGATACACCATTTGGCAGTAAAATTGATTAAAACTTTCTCTCTGCTTTGAAGCGCCTTTTCTACTTTTTCCTGCCGATAGGGTTCCCAAGAAGATGTTGCCGCATCGCTGTTGTTTCGCAGCACCCACAGCAACCAGACGCAAGTCATCAGCATGGGTATGGCAAACAGCTTTTTCACCACATCCATCCACCGTCCCGGCTGCGGCAGAATTTTTTTGAGGGCGTCGGGGTAAAGCCCTGCCAAAAAGAACGGCAGCGCATAGCCCGTACCGAGCATCAAAAACACCGGATAGTAAAAATATGGTGGCTGCTCCGTTGTCAACGCCCAGCCGACGGCGGCTCCCATAAACGGTGCCGTGCACGGGCTGGCAATCAAAACCGCCAAAAAGCCCGTCATATATGAGCCGGCGGGAAGATATTTCAGACTCCAATTAACCTTGACAACATTTAAAAACATCAAAGCCAAAAGCAAAAACAACAATGCCATGGCACCGACAAAATAAGCTGATTGCAGCTGAAAGCCCCAGCCGATTTCCATCCCCCGCTGCCGCAACCAAGAAAGAGCGGCGGCGGTTAAGGCAAAGCAAGAAAGTACGCCGCCAGCATATTGAAAAGCGTCGATAACGTGACGACGGCGCTCTTTTTCTTTGGCAACGGACATCATTTTAATAAACAGAATAGGAAAAACACAAGGCATAAAATTCAGCACAATCCCGCCGGCAAAGGCCAGTAACAAAATCTTCAGCCAGCCTTCGCCATAGCCTCCTTGTTCATCGGGAGCTGCCGTTATCCGAACATTCAAAGTTTCTTGCTCGTCGGGAGCTGGCGAGGCCGCAGCGGCAAAAACGGCGGGGGTGAGCTTAAAAGCAAGGCTTTCCGGCACACATTCGCCATTACAGGCCATCCATGAAATTTCCAAATCCGGCATTTCTCCCGTCGCTTTGTCCAACACGGCGGAATATGCCGCCGGCTGCCGATAGACGTTTAATCCGTAGCCTTCATACAAAATATCTTCGCCTGCGCTCCATTCTTCGGCAACCAAGCGATGATCATAGAGCCGCCATTTGACTGTTGTCGGCAAACCGACTTCACCGGGCTTGTTTGAGTAGATTTGCCAGCCGTTCTGCGGTTCAATTTTTAGTTTTACCCGAATCTGCCCGCCGTCTTCAACGGCAGAAACTTCCACCGCATTGCGCGGTGTTTCCTTACGAACGGCAGCGCTTACATCAACGGCAACAAGCACCGCCGCAACAACGGAGAAACACCTCCAAAAAGCTTTCTTCATCTATTTTCCTTTGCGGAAGGGAACAATGACGAAATTGTAATAAGCGGCAACAATCAGGCTAAACGCTTTGATCAACGACAACACGCCGAGAAAGATGGCCATCACGGGAAACCAACCGGGGAAAAGACAAAGGATCATCAGCGCGACCAGCGTTTCCGATCCCTGAGCCAACCCGCCGAGATAAAAAGGCGAATGATCAAGGTTGAGTTGTTGATCCGCATGGTTTTTATAAGCAATGACGGAATAAGCCAACATGGCGCAACCGGCAGCGGCAAAACCAAACAGCATACAGGCGGCAGCCAATCCGTTTTCCGCCGGTCTTGCCAGAGCAAAAGCAAAAATAACGCCACCGTAAAAAATATAATCGAGCGCCGCATCAAGGAAAACCCCAAAATCGGTTACTTTTGTCGATCGGGCAATGGCACCGTCCAAACCGTCGCAAAGACGATTCAGCAAAATAGCCAGCAACGCCCAGCCATACATTTCCATGGCAATAAAATTAACGGCAAACACCCCGATAATGAAACCGATCCAGCTGACCGCATTGGCGGAGATGCCGATCTGACCGAGATAGGTGCCTGCCACGTTGATTTTGTTGTATGCTTTGGCATATATCGTACGCGACATCCCCATGAGGCGGACACTCCATTGTCTGATCTGTAGTTTACCCCAAAAGTCTTGTACTTTTTGCTTGAGAATTCGGAAATATTCTTTCATAATGAACTGCCTTTCATAAAAACAACTATTTTATTGATAAGATAATACAAAATAATGAAATTTTTACTAATTCCGGATCCGAAAAAATGCGCCTTTTAAAATATTTTCTCATTTTCATCATTGCTGCCGCCGTTTTTTGGCTATGGCAAGATCGCTCGCCTTACAAAACCGTTTCCGGTCAAACCATGGGAACTTATTATAGCGTCAAACTCAAAAATGCCGGTCTTTCCTCAATAACGGACAAAGAAATTCGCGATGTGCTGGCGACAGTCAACCGAGAAATGTCCGTTTTCGATCCTCAATCCGAACTTTCAAAAATCAACGAAGCACCGGCAGGACAATGGATCGAACTTTCCGAACCGCTGCAAAAGGTGATGAAAAAAGCCCATGAAATTTACCTGCTAAGCGACAAAAGCTTCGATCCCTCCATCGGCAGATTGATCGAACTTTGGGGGTTTGCCGCCGACAGACACAACAAACGCCCCGACGACAAAGCCATTCAGGCATTGCGCAAAATCTCCGGATTTAACCAAATTCGTTTTGCCGACGGCTATCGTCGCCTAAAAAAGAACAATGACGAAATCACCATAAACCTTTCTGCCATCGCCAAAGGCTATGGTGTTGACTGCGTGGCGGAAAAACTCGAACAACTGGGCATTCGCGACTATGTTATCGAAATCGGCGGCGAAGTGCGGGCCGCCGGACGCAAATCGGAAACCACCGACGGTTGGAATGTGGGCATCATCAAACCGACAGATCATTTTACCGAAAACGCCTATATCGTAACCGTCAAAAACCACGCGGTTGCCACATCTGGAGATTATCGCAATTTTTATTATGACAACGGCAAAAAATATTCTCACACCATTTCGCCGCAAACCGGTTATCCGGTCGAAAGCCGTATGGTATCGGCCACGGTTTTTCATAAAAGCTGCATGACCGCCGACGGCTTGGCAACGGCATTGATGTCCATGGGAGAAGAAAAAGCTTTGGCATTTGCCGAAAGCAAAGCTCTTGCAGTCATCTTATTTGTCCGTGACAACAACGGCATCAAAGCGCTTCTTTCAACAAAAGCCAAAAAAATGCTGGGAGAAAAATAAAATGCAAACACATCAATGTTCCGGTATCATAACCGCCGTCAACAAACATAGCGTCACCGTCTCTTTTAAGCGGGCGGACGCTTGCGGCGGTTGTGCCGCCAAAAGCATCTGCCATGCCGGTTCTTGCGCGGAAAGCACAACCGAAGTCGACGTGGAAGATGTTTCCTCATACCGCCTCGGACAACGGGTAACTCTGACAATTAACGATAAAAGCGGTATCTTTGCCGTTATCGTAGCCTATGTCTTGCCGCTGGTTTTAATGCTCGGCGGTCTGTTCATTCCGCTTGCCGTCGGTGTCGAAGAAAAGAAAGCCGCCTGTGCCGCCCTGCTCATTCCGCTTCTTTACTATCTGTTGCTGTACGGCTTTAGGCAAAAACTCAAAAACAAAATCGAAATTAAACTGCAATAACTATAAAAAAAGATTTTGCATCCGATGAATTTATGCTATGTATAGTGCAGAAATTTTAAATTCACAGAGAGTTATCATGAGTGAACTTATTATGGCCAACATCATCGTTTTGTCGCTGATTGCTTTGGCTGCCGCACTTATTTTATATTACACGGCACAAAAATTCAAAACCGCCGGCAATCCGCTGGCTGACGAAATTATGCCCCTGTTGCCGCAAGCCAACTGCGGAGCCTGCGGCAAGGCCGGCTGTCAGGATTTTGCCAATGCTTGCGCCCATGCCGATGAGCAAAGCTTTGCTCGGCTGTACTGTCCGGTGGGCGGTGCCAAAGTGATGAATGAAATTGCCGCGCGGATCGGCTTGGCCACACCAGAGCACGAACCGACTGTCGCCGTTCTGCACTGCAACGGCACTTGCGAAAACGCCCCCGACAAAGTGGAATATATCGGCTTGCAAAGTTGCCGTCTTGCCAACCGCGCCTTTGTCGGCAAAACAGGCTGCCCAAACGGTTGTTTGCGGCTTGGCGACTGCGTCCGCAACTGCCCTTTCAACGCCATTGAGATGGACCCGCAAACGGGTTTGCCCAAAGTCAACCCCGACAAATGTACCTCTTGCGGTGCCTGTGTGCGCATTTGCCCGCGCGGATTGTATGAAATACGCCCCCGCGGCAAAAACGGCGTCATGGTTTACGTTGCTTGCAGCAACAAACAAAAAGGCGCGGTTGCCCGCAAAAACTGCAAAGCCGCTTGTATCGGCTGTATGAAATGCGCCAAAATCTGTCCGGAAATTTGCGTTGATGAAAACCTCTCCCGCATTCCACCCTCGGTTTCCGCCGAGCTGTTCGGTGCCGAACTGGCTGCCGGTTGTCCGACCGGTGCCATTATCTATACCGGAAACAAAGGAGACAACAATGAGTAGCATTAAAACTTTTAGCGTTGGCGGCATTCATCCCGAAAAGTACAAAAACACCTCCCATCTTCCGATTGAAGATGCCGGCATTCCGGAAACGGTCTATATTCCGGTTAAGCAGCACATAGGCGCGCCTGCCAAAATTTTGGTCAAAAAAGGAGATCGGGTTAAAGTCGGCACCATGATTGCCGATGCGGACGGCATTGTTTCTGCCGACGTGCACTCCCCCGTTTCCGGCGAAGTGCTGAAAGTGGAAGACGTAACCGGCGAAGTCGGCTATCTGGAAAAAATGATCACCATCAAAACCGAAGGTGACGAATGGGAAGAAACTATCGATCGCACCCCTGAGCTGATTACGGAAATCAGCGCCTCTGCGGAGGAAATTGTCAGCATTATCAAAAGTGCCGGCATTGTGGGCATGGGTGGCGCAGGCTACCCGACGCCGATCAAAGTCAACCTGCCGGCAGGCAAAAAGGTTGACTGCATTATATTAAACGGTATCGAATGCGAACCCTATCTCACCGCCGACGACAGACTGATGCAAGAAAAAGCCGAACAGATCATCATCGGCGCAAAAATCTTAAATCGGGCACTGGGCATTCAAAAAGCAATAATTGCCATTGACGAAAATAAACCGGCGGCCATCGAAATCATGCAAAAGCTCACCCGTCGCTATGTCGGCGTCAATGTCGTTGTTTGCCAAACCAAATATCCGCAAGGTGCCGAACGACAACTTATTGCCGCCGTCACGGGGCGGGAAGTTCCCCCCGGCTGCCTGCCGGTTGATGTTAATTGTCTGGTGCAAAATGTCGGAACCGTCCATGCCGTATATGAAGCCGTACAAAAAAAGAAACCTCTGATTGAGCGCATTGTCACCGTCAGCGGAGACGATCTGCAAAGCCCCGGAAACTACCGCGTGCGCATAGGCACTCCCGCTTCATATCTGATTGAAAAGGCGGCTCCGCTGGAGCCTCCCGGAAAAATTATCTTCGGCGGTCCGATGATGGGCAAAGCCGCCACCAATCTGTCGGCACCGATCACCAAAACCACATCGGGCATTTTGCTGCTGAAAGAAAATTCGGTATTGGATCCGCAACAAACAGCCTGCATCCGTTGCGGACGTTGCGCGGAAATTTGCCCGCAGGGACTGGAGCCTTTTGCCATTACCGGATTTGTCCGCCGCGGAGAATATCAGGAAGCCAAAAAAATCCACGTTCTCGACTGTATTGAATGCGGCAGCTGCTCCTATATCTGTCCGGCGCGCATTCCGCTGACAGATTACTGCAAACTGGCAAAATACGAAATACGCAAAAAGAAATAGGACTTTAACCACCATGTTGAAAATTTCCACTGCTCCGCATTTTTATTCACCGGTCGACACCCGCTCGATTATGCGCGATGTCATCATCGCCCTCATTCCTGCCGGACTTGTCGCCGTCGCATTGTTTGGCATAGCGGCACTTGTGACCATGGGAACGGCCGTTGCCGGCTGCGTCTTGTTTGAATATATCGGCTCAAAATGGTGGCAGAAAACAGCTCCCGCCACTCACGACTTATCGGCCGTTGTGACCGGTTTGCTGCTTGCCTACAACCTGCCTTGCAATATGCCGGTCTGGATGACACTGCTCGGCTGCTTTGTTGCCATAAGCATTACCAAAACGGCGTTTGGCGGCATCGGCAAAAACTTGTTCAATCCGGCGCTGGTCGGGCGAGTTTTTTTGTTTATATCCTTTCCCGTACAGATGACAACATGGGTACGCCCGCATTGGTTAGACTTTATGAACACCGATGTCACCACCTCCGCCACCACGCTGGGCATTCTCAAACACGTTGATGCCTCAAGCTCTGCCACGCATCTGAGCGAAACTTTAAGCGAACTGCCCAATTATACGGAAATGTTTTTGGGCTACACCAGCGGTTCCATGGGCGAGGTTTCTGCTCTGGCTCTGCTTGCCGGCTTTTTATACCTCTTATACCGAAAAGTCATTTCATGGCATATTCCGGTTTATTATCTCGGCACTTTTTTTATGCTAACCGGCATTTGTTGGCTTGTAACCGATTCTCCGGCAACTGAACCGATAACGCACTTGCTGTCCGGCGGGCTTTTACTGGGTGCCTTTTTTATGGCAACCGACTATACCACCTCGCCGATGAGCAAAAAAGGTCGCATTATCTTTGCCGTGGGTTGCGGGCTTCTCACTTTTGTCATTCGCCGATACAGTTCTTACCCCGAAGGTGTTTCCTTTGCCATTTTGATCATGAACTCTTTTGTGCCATTGATAGACAGATACGCCCACCCGCGTATTTTCGGAATCGGGAGAAAATAAATGAAACCGATAAAATCAACCCTGTTTAACATGATCGCCGCTCTGCTTGCGGTTGCCACATTGTCGGCGGCGGCTCTCGGCTACGTCTACCAGATTACCAAAGACCCCATTGCCCAAGCCAAAGACCAAAAAACGCTCGATGCCATCCGTGAGGTGGTCAACGCTTTCGACAACAATCCGTTTGCCGAAAAAACCACCGTCACCACCCCCGACGGAAAACATCGCCTAGAGCTTTATCCCGCGAGAGAAAACGGGACGATCACTTCGGTCGCCATCAAAACTTTTTCCGACAACGGCTTTGGCGGCAAGATAGAACTCATTATCGGTATGCTGATGGACGGAACCATCACCGGCTACAAAGTGATCGAACAAAAGGAAACCCCTGGGCTCGGCACCAAAATCGCAGAAAAGAAATTTGCCGATCAGTTCATTGGGCTCAATTCCTACCAAAACGAATTTAAGCTTACAAAAGACGGGGGAGAAATTGATGCCGTTACCGGTGCAACCATCAGCTCAAAGGCTGTGATCGACGCCGTAGAAAAAGCCATCGTCACTTATAAAAAATTCAACGCAGGAGCAACCGGTCATGAAGAATAAAAGCCTGTCTAACCTCACACGCGGCCTCATCAGAGAAAATCCGGTTTTTGTGATGATGCTTGGTATGTGCCCGACATTGGGCGTGACGACCTCACTTGAAAACGCGCTCGGCATGGGTGTTGCCACGGCGTTTACCTTGTTGCTTTCCAACAGCGTGATTGCGCTTATTAAAAACCTCATTCCGGCAATGGTGAGAATTCCCTGCTATATCGTGCTGATTGCCTCAATCGTCACCGTCATTGATATGATGATGGCTGCCCGACTGCCCAATCTTCATGCCAAATTGGGAATTTATATTCCGCTGATTGTGGTCAACTGCATCATTCTTGGTCGCGCCGAAGCTTTTGCCTCCAAAAACAACCTCTTTCAATCGGCATTAGATGCACTTGGCATGGGTTTGGGCTTCACACTGGCGTTGGCGCTGCTTGGTTCGGTGAGAGAAATATTAGGCGCCGGCAGCCTGTTCGGTCATAGCTTTATTGGCGAAGAAGGATACCCCGTTTTGTTGTTTATCATGCCGCCGGGCGCATTTCTTGCGCTTGCGGGGCTGATTATGGTTGTCAACCGCCTGCGAGGAGTAAAATAAATGAGCATCACCATGATTTTTGTTTCTGCCATTCTGGTCAACAACATTGTTTTGTCTCAGTTTTTGGGAATTTGCCCGTTTCTCGGCGTTTCTAAAAAAATCTCCACAGCCATAGGCATGGGGCTTGCCGTTATGTTTGTCATGACCATCTCATCTGTTGCCACTTATCTGATATACCACCAATTATTGGTACCTTACCGGCTGGAATTTATGAACACGGTTGTGTTCATTCTGGTCATTGCCGCTTTGGTGCAGATGGTCGAAATTATCATCAAAAAAGTTTCCCCCATACTCTATCAGGCGCTAGGTATCTACTTGCCGCTGATCACCACCAACTGCGCCGTCTTGGGGGTTGCCATTCTATCCATACAGAAAGGGTTTTCTCTGTCGCTTTCCGTCTGCTTTGGCTTGGCCAACGCCGCCGGCTTTACTCTTGCCATTGTCTTGATGGCAGGCTTAAGAGAGCGCATTAACCAAAATCAGGACGCCTTGCCGATGGCGGTTCGCGGCGCGCCGATTGCTCTCATCACCGCTGCCCTGCTCTCC
This sequence comes from Alphaproteobacteria bacterium, assembly GCA_020025875.1. Taxonomy (GTDB): domain Bacteria; phylum Pseudomonadota; class Alphaproteobacteria; order RF32; family CAG-239; genus JAFUYI01. The sequence continues at coordinate 12,720 of JAHHRI010000024.1, forward strand.
ATGGCATTTATGGGCTTTTCGGGAATAGGCAGCTAAACCAGTCTGAAGTCCGACTTGGATATGTTTTTTCTCAGACCACAAAAAGAAAAAACACTATTTCCGCCCGATGTCGTTCTCATATTGTTGGCGTATATGCCGGAAACAAACCGCAAATACAACAAAAAGAACTCCACCGGTTTAACCGATGGGGTTCTTTTTACAAGAAAAGGCTTTCAAATTCTTTTGAAAGCCTTTTGTTATGGTAGGCGCGTGGAGGCTCGAACTCCAGACCCACTGATTAAGAGTCAGTTGCTCTACCAACTGAGCTACGCACCCATAACCTTTATGCGCGCAATATAAACCCCAATATTTCTTTTTGCAACACTTTTTTTACCCCATAACGATTTTTTTTACACAAAACTGACGGCGGCATAAAAAGTTATGATCCACAACAGAATTATAAGTTGCCAAACGTTCCGATTTTAATTATAAATAACAGCATAAACCATGATAATACAAACGAGGATTTCCATGAAAAAACTGGCTGTGATTATACTTATTCTGATCGGCATCGGTGCCGTTGTTTACATTAAAGCACCCTCGCCGGAAAATATTGTCAAAAATCTTGTTCACAAATATGGCAGCAAAATAACCGGCACGGAAGTCAATCTAGAGCATTTCCGTCTGGCTCTGACAAAAGGCGAAGCCGAAATCAACAACCTGACGGTCGCCAACCCCGAAAACTACAGCCAACCCCATGTGATGAGTGTCGGGCGGGTTTTGGTAAAGATCAATCTGAAATCTCTGTTTGATAAAACAATCATTGTGGAAAGAGTGGAAATCGAAAAACCGCAAATTACTTACGAAGTTCTCTCGCTGACACAAAACAATATTTCGCAGCTGTTGCAAAACATCAAACAAAACACATCTGCCGCCAAAAATGAGACAGAAAAAGAAAAAGACAACAACAAAGACGAGGTGAGCAAAGATGCGCCTAAAGACGGCAAAAAAGTCGTCATCAACAGCTTAAACGTGATCGACGGCAACATCAATCTGGCAGCGTCTCTTGCCGGACACGAGAGCACGGCTTCCGTTCCCCTGCCCACCATCAAAATGCAAAATATCGGCAAAGAAAAAAACAATAACGGAACGGATGTGGTCGCCACCTTATCAACCATTTTGCAAAAAATCTTCGAAACAGCTTTCGATACCGCCGTCAAAAGCAAACTGGTCGATCTGAAAAGCACCGCCGAAGACAGCTTAAACAACGTTATCAACGGCATCAAGGAAAAATCCGGATTAAAAGACTGGTTCGGATTCGGCAAATAAAAAGCAACATATTGATCACCCGAAAAGCGCCGCTTTCAAGCGAAAGATTGTTGATGACATTTGCAAAAAACAATTTTTCAACGGCGCGTTTTCTGTGTTTTGCATAAGGCAAAATATCCGACAAGGAAACTTCCGATGGGTTTTCAATGGAGCATAAACCAAGTAACCGCCCATAAACAACGAACAGCCTGTTGTTTATGGGCTTTTCTTGTTTGGTGAGGGGCTTCTGTTTTGCTACAGGCCATTTTTGCCGCTGTCGCGCGGCTTTGCCGTTTCCGAATTTGTGCGCCGTCCGTTTCTGCTCTGCCCCATTCTTTTGTCAGAAATTTCTGCCAGAAACAAGGTTGCCTTTGGCGCAACCAGACACATCCGTAAAGTGGCGCACTTTATTCCATATGCTTGCGGCCACTTCCGGCAAATAGTGCCGATAAACAAAATCCACCCGATAAAAAGCAGCCGGAACTTTTGCTGCTTCTGCGGCAAAACACAACGGGCGTTCAGCAAAAAGCATAGTCTGGCAATTTTTCGACAACGCCAGATAATCTTTCCCATCATGACGCAATTTCAACCATTTTTCACCTTGCGGACAGTTTTTGCACGGATTGGCGCGAATACAAACGGCACTCGTAAACAACGGCGCATCTTGATAAATTGGCATCACCACCGGCAACGGTGCAGATTTTGCCAATGTTTGCATATTATTCAGACAATCCTCAACCGACAAAGTAACCCGTCCGGCACCAATATCTTTAGCAGCCTGCGCGGCTTGCGTGTTCAGTGTATAAAGACTGCCGTCAAAGCTTAGATCAATACCGCTTGTCGGCAGCATGGACAACCCCCACCAATTGCCGATTTCCCACTTCCGGAAGCCGCCGTCAAGCAGTCGGCGAACCAGCTCGGCATATTTGGTCGGCGCGCGCTCTAAAGCCGGTAGAGCTAAGCGTAATTTATTTTTCGGCAAGCTCTTCAACAGCCCGACATCAAACTCCGGTGTCAGCACAACAGTCACCTCATCAACCGTATCCAAATCGATATCCTTCAGCACATTGACATCGTCCGTACGAATAATCCAACTCTGTTTGTCTGCAACAAAAGGCTTATCAATCAGCGGCAAAGATGTTTTCTTGTTTTCCGTAACAATCGCGGAATATAAATCCCGTCGCAACTGATTGAGCAGCGAAACCGGAACAAAGAGCCGCTCAGGATTTTCAATGCTCAGCTTGCTCATTTCAAAACAAGTATCTCCTGTTTTGGCAAAGGCTCCATACACCATATTTTCTGCCTTTTGCACCTCTAAAGCCGGCAAAAATTCACCTTTCAGCTCGGCAGAAAAACCGGCGGCCGTTGCCGTCACCTTATGCGCGGAAACAAAAACTTTCACCTCAATGGGTAAACGCCGGCGAAATTCTCCGCGTTTCGGACGACTATAATCATAAGCACCTTTCACCTTGCCGGAAGACGCCAAATAAACCGTCAATCCCTTTTCCGGCTTGGGCGCTTTCGGCGGCAGCGTCATCACAACTTCTTGCCCGCTTTTGGCCTCAAAAACGCTTTCACCGCCGACTTGCATACTCCGCAAAGAAAAGCCGAAGGGTTTTTCCTCGCCCGGCACATCAATCTGAATACCGTCATGGCGGGCAACATCGTGGCGCACATGCAAGCTGATCCGCCCATGAAACACTTGCTCAATCTTGCCGATGGGCAATCCGCGATGACCGACAAAATCCGGTTCTACCACCGTTTTGTCTTTGCCGTGCAGATGGAATTCCGTCCACGGACGAGAGAAAATCTGTTTGATATTTTCTTCTCTTGCGGTATCACAACCTTTGCCGTCTAAAATCCGCCGATAATAATCGGTCACGGCCGCCACATACAGAGCGGTTTTTTTCCGTCCCTCAATTTTCAGCGATGTCACCGGCATTTTCAAAACATCGTCTTTTAGCGCCATATCTTTCATAGAAAAATAGTGCTTGTCGCCGCTTTGACCAGCAAACGCCGCTCGACAGGGATAAAGGCATTTGCCGCGATTGGCACTGCGACCACACTCTAAGGAAGAAAACAAACACATACCGCTGTAAGAATAACACAAAGCGCCGTGAACAAAGGCTTCCGTTTCCAGCCCCGATATTGAGGCAATATCTTTAATTTCTTTCAGGCTCAGCTCACGCGCCAAAACCACGCGCGAAAAACCGATCTTTTTTAATGCCAACGCCCCTTCTTTGTTGTGCACCGCCATCTGAGTGCTGGCGTGCATCTCCAGTTCGGGATATTTTTCCCGAACAATCCGCGCCGCTCCCAAATCTTGCAAAATAACCGCATCTGCCCGACAGCGCGAACAAATATCCAGCGTATTCAGCAGCTCAGACAATTCGTCATCTTCAACCAGAGTATTTACCGCCACATATACTTTTTTGCCTCGATCATGGGCAAACGCGACAAACTCTTCCAATTCTTCTTCATCAAAATTAGCAGCCGTTGCCCGTGCCGAAAAATGTTTCAGCCCAAGATAAACGGCATCGGCGCCGTAAAAAAGGGCAGCATATCCGGCCTCCAAATTTCCTGCCGGTGCCAATAGCTCTTGTTGTTTCATATTGCAATCCCTACTTTAACTGACTTTTGTACAAAGAGGCATAAACACCGTCTTTCATGCTCAACAATGCTTCATGAGTTCCGCTTTCGACAATTTTCCCATAGTTGACAACGATAATCCGATCGGCATTGCGCACGGTTGAAAGCCGATGGGCAATCACAAACACCGTCCGATCTTTCATCAGGTTGTCAATCGCCCTTTGCACCACCGCTTCCGACTTATTGTCAAGAGCGGAAGTTGCTTCGTCCAAAATCACGATCGGCGCATTTTTCAAAAAGGCTCTGGCAATGGCAATCCGCTGTTTTTGTCCGCCGGAAAGCAAAACGCCCCGTTCCCCGATCTCGGTATCCAGCCCGTGATCCAACTCGTTGACAAATTCTTCCAAACAGGCATTTTTAACCGATGCTCTCAGCTCTTCTTCGGAAGCATTTTCATTTCCCAGCAAAATATTTTCTCTGATCGTTCCGGCAAACAAAAAATTGTCCTGAAAAACGATGGCAATTTTATCTCGTAAAGATTCTAAGGTAAATTGGCGAACATCTTTCCCGTCTATCAAAATTGAACCGGAATTAACATCGTAAAACCGAGGCAGCAAATTGACCAAAGTGGTTTTGCCGCCGCCGGAGTTGCCGACAAAAGCAATTGTACGTCCAACCCCCACTTTCATGTTAATATGCTTCAAAACCGGATGTCCGCTGATGTATTCAAAGCAAACGTCACGGTACTCGATCCCCTTTTTGATCTTGTTTAGCTTTACGGCACCTTGACGATTGCAAATAGCCGGCTCGCGTTCCAATTTTTCAAAAACCCGCTCCATCGCCATCAGAGCCATTTGTACGTTATTGTAATTGTTTCCTATTGATTTGATCGGATTGTAAAGCATGATCAATGCGGTGATAAACGACACAAAATTGCCGGCGGTAATTTCATGATGAACAATAAGATAGCTGCCTGTCCAGATAACTGCGGCAATCCCCAACGAAACGATAAAATGCATCAGCGGCGACATCATTCCCGTCCGCTGTATCATTTTAATTCCCAATTTAAACACCGATTTCAATGTGTTGCGAAAACGTTGGCTCTGATATTTATAAAGATTGTAAGAGGCTATAATCCGGTTGCCGCTGTAAGTTTCGTTATAATGACTCATCACTTCCGCGCCTGAAAAAATCGTTTTATCCATAACCGACTTTATCCGCCGCCGAACCGTTGTTAACGGATAAAGCGCACCGAACAAAACCACCACCGCAATAAGTGCCAGCTGCCACGAATTGTAAAACAACACACAAATCAGCGAAACGGACGAAAACACTCTGGTTGTAAACAATTTCAGATTAGAGAGCAATCCGTTACACGCCAAATCCACATCATTGTTGTACCCAAACATAACCTGTCCCGAAGTGGTCTGATCAAAGAAACTCGCTTCGCAGTACATCAGCCGTTCAAACAAGTCCATTTTCACATCATTGGCAATTTTCCGCCCAACCCAAGTGTTCAGGTAAGTTGCGGCATAGTTTAACAAGCTTTGCAAGCAGCTGAAAAAAATAATCAAAAGGGGGATATAATTGGTGGCTTGCGTGCTTTTATCCACCATCACCACATCCATATACGGCTTTAAGGACCATGCGATAACGGCATCCATCGAGCCGATCGGGATCGTAACCAAAATTGACAACAACGCCCGCCACCAATAAGGGCGTACATAAGGAAAAATCTTGCGGTAATTTCTGACAACGTTGATGGAATTAAACTTTTCTTTTAATTTTGCAAACATTTCATAACATAATTAGTTAAACCTAGGTTGTCAGTATATGCTGATTTTACCTAAAAGCCAAGTTATTTATATAAGTTTTGCAATGATAGGCAGGAAAGCTCAAGTTCTTGTCTGAGTTTTTCAATTCGTCCCAACCATTCCCAAAAGTTCGGCGCCTGCTCATAACCGAGTTTCTCCAGTTCAACGGCAACCTTCTCTCCGGCTGTCGGATAAACCGGACAAACGGCACTATAAG
>JAHHRI010000025.1 GCA_020025875.1 Alphaproteobacteria bacterium
CGGCGCAAAATGCTTATGACGGTGTTTCCGGTGCGGCGCAAAATGCTTATGACGGTGTTTCCGGTGCGGCGCAAAATGCTTATGACGGCGTTTCCGGTATGGCAAGTCAAGGTGCCGAGGCAACCAAAGATGCTGCCAAAGCTTTTGGTAACGGCGCAAGAAATCTGATTAATAACTTCTTAAAATAATTCGATTATAATCACGCCGAAATTTTAATTGGGAAAAGCAATAATGACGGTAGAAAAACTTAAACAGGCGGTGGGAGAAATCCAAAACTGCCGGCAGGAAGTCATCGACAAATTGGTGCAATTTGCTCCTGCCGATTCGCTTCTGTTCTGGGGCAATAATGACGAATTGATCAAAAAGCAGGAACAGCTTTGGAACCCTATTTTAAACTGGGCCAATCGGGAAATTAACGCCCAATATATCACCACCATGGATTTAAATGTGCCCGAACAAGATCCCTATTCTTTAAGCCATCTGAAAAGTTTTATGGAAAACCTTTCGGACAAGGAGTTGGCAGCCTTTTATTTGGCAGCCGTCAATACCAAATCGGAGCTTCTTGCGGCAGCATTGGTCAAAGGTCATATCACCGCCGATCAGGCTTTTGACGCCGCCAATCTGGAAGAATTGTGGCAGTCCGAGCACTGGGGACGGGAAAGTGCTTCCGAGCAGCGCCGTATGGTTTTGAAACAAGAGTTGCACGACATTGAGCAGTTTCTGAAACAATGAGCGTCAAAACGGTTTATCTCAAAATTTGCGGTCGGGTGCAAGGCGTCGGCTTCCGTTGGTGGACGGTGCGGACGGCAAAAAGCCTCGGCGGCTTGTCCGGCTGGGTGCGCAATACCGAAGACGGCGAGGTGGAGGTTTTGGCTTGCGGCGAAGAAAGCGCGCTGGAGCAACTGATTGCCGCCTGTAGGCGCGGTCCGCTGTGGGCGCGTGTTGACAATATTACTTTTTTGCCGACGGAAATCGGTGATTTTCTTCCCGCCATAATCGACGGAAAGTTTAAGATTGTCTAAAACCATTTGCCGATGGAAGCAACAAAGTTTCGTGCCTATCTCTCTTGAAACGGGGAGTGAGAGAGATGGAAAAAAGCAACGAAAACATTTTTGTCGCCTACAAAAAAGCCTCAGAAGCCGCAGACCGACTTGACCGCTGGCAAGACAAGCTGAAAGCATGGCAAACGGTTGTCGATTTTTGCCGTGAAGAACAAAATTGTACATTTGAAAACAAATCCGCCCGTGATACCGTATTGTTCTGGACGTATGGCAATATGGGGAATCTGGCAGGGAAAAACGATCCTGATGTATCCCGCGCGATCGAATATTATTTCAACGCGTTGCCGTTTTCGCCCCGTCAGTATGACCGCATAACCATTTACCGCAAAATAGCCCGATTGTACAAACAGTCGGGAGATCTTGACGCTTGGCTGGCGATTGTGAAAAAAATCGTGCGCAAGGAAGAAGATATGGCAGAAATTGCCGCCTATGTGGAACAGGCGCGGCGCAGCAATGATGCCGTGCAGAAAAAATCTTTTTTGCAAAAGGCATGGACCAAGGCGGACTGCAGCAGCTTCGGCAACGGACGCGATTGTCAGATGATTTCCGAGCTGCTGGCAGATGCCTCGCGCGAGATACGCCTTTCCCGACACGGACGTGAGCAAAATCAGACCGAATTTGAACGGCGTGCCTAATCCGCAGAGCTTGTCGCTATGGTTTATTAATCGTCATTTTTGCCGCAAAGTGCGGAAAATTCTTCTTTCTTGCGGTTGAGCATTTCCCATGCCTCAGTTTTCAAACTGCCCATTTTGCGCGCAACGGTGTATTGCGGCAGCTTTTCGCGGACAACTTCTGCCGGCAGCCCGAAAGCGGCGGCGGGAATGCGGATTTTTTTCCCTTGTCCGGCAGATACCCGCGGAGTCATTTCCCCGCTTTCGGCATCTTCAAACTGGTTGAGCGTCAGGCGGATGTTTTCCAGCGATCCCGGCAGCAAAAACTCGATAAATTCGCCGCTGTTGATATAATTGCGCACTTCAAACACAATATCGTCACCTTGCCATTCGACGATTGAACCGGCAAACAGCCAGTCGCCCAAGGTGCGGGTGTATTCGTAGTTTTGGCTGAGGTTGGTCAGGTGTCCGTCATAAAAACCGAGACAGTAGCCGCGATTTTGCAGGGTGTACAGTTCTTTCATATAACGGTCGGGTGTCCATTCTTGGGGGTTGCGGCAATAGTCGTCAATGGCCTGCCGATAACTGCGCGCCGTGATTGCCGCATAATATTCGGTTTTGTTGCGCCCTTCGATTTTGAGGGAATGCATACCGATGTCAAGCAAGCTGTTTAGGCGCGGCATCAGACACAAGTCTTTTGAGTTCATGATGTAGGCACCGTGTTCGTCCTCAACAATTTCATAAAGTTCTCCGGGGCGGAAGTCTTCTTGCAGCAAAAATTCAAACATATGACGGTTTTCCGGCGTGATGTTAAGGTCGCGAACGGTGCCGTCTTTCAGCCTGATGTGCAGTTGATAGTGCCAGCGGCAGCAGTGCGCGCATTTTCCCTGATTGGCGCTCCGATCGGCAAGAAAATTGGAAATGAGACAACGACCGGAATAAGACATACACATGGCGCCGTGAACGAAAGTTTCCAGCATGATGTCGGGGCATTGGCGGCGAATTTCTGCCATCTCGGCAAAAGACACCTCTCTTCCGAGGACACACAGATCCGCCCCCAGCGACTGCCAAAATTTTACCGTTTGGTAAGAGCAGACATTGGCTTGGGTGGAAATAAACCTTTTCAACTCCGGAGCATGTTCTTTTAAGAACAGAAAAACGCCGGGGTCGGCCACCAGCACGCCGTCGGGCTTGAGTTGTTTGAGCGTATCGACAAAATGCGGCAATTTTTCGACATCACTGTTGTGGGTGTAGAGATTGAGCGTCAGGTAGATTTTTTTGCCGGCGGCATGAACAAAATCAATTCCTTCTCTGATATCTGCAAGCGAAAATTGCGACTGGGTGCGCAGGCTCATGTCCGGAGTGCCGGCATAGACGGCATCGGCGCCGTACAAAACGGCGGTTTTTAGTTTGGTCGGTGAGCCCGCGGGCAGCAAAAGTTCGGAAATCATTATTTTTTAACCTCTATTTTGGTGGTATAAACATTCATTTCTCCAAGCGGTGTTTCGTCGATTTTAACTCGTGCGATAAACGGCACGCCGCTTGTTTCGTCTTTGAGAATCCAAAAGTAGACAGGTCGCTCGGACGACAGTTGCCACAGCAGATCATCTCCCTCGGAGCCGAGTTTGTCAATATACATTGAACATTTGGCGGCAACACCGGCAAACGGAGAATGGTCGTTGGCTGTGATTTGTTCTTTTCCCTCATCGCGAAAAATGGCATCAAAGCGTTTTTTGCCGTCAAAAACAGGGATTCGCAAGTCGCAAAACCCCACTTGGTTGTATTGACGGGCAACGGCTGCCAGCACGGCTTGCAAATTGGTTGTGCCTTTGCTGTCGTCGGTGGGTTCAATCTCTTTTTTCTTTTCTTTGCCGTTTTTGCTGCTGACGGCAAAGACGGGCTGCCCGCTTTTGTTATAGATCAGCACTTTGCTGCGTTTGTTGAACCGCGATTTGGAAGTGTAGCGGTAAGCCGAGGTTTCCAGTTGGTTGCCCTTGATGCTTCCGCCCGTGTAATAGTCTGCCTCGAAGGGGTAGAGAAAACCGAACGTGCCGTTGGTTCGCACCAACGAGCGCACGGCATAGTTTTTATTTGTCAGAGTATATTCAAATGTGGCGGTGCTGGCGTTAAAGGGACCGATAAAGGCGGTAAAATCGTGCGTGACGCTAAGTGCCTTTGCCGAAAAGGCAAATACGGTTGCGGTTAGGGCTGTAACCAGAAATTTTTTGATCAATTTTGTGGCTTTCTTAAAATTTTTTTGTTATATTCCGGCAGGATTGACTACTTTAATATAAGGATTTTCGCAAAATGTCAAAGAAAGTTTTGGTATTGTCGGGTGGCTTTTCGGCAGAGCGAGAAGTGAGTCTGCTCACCGGACACGGTGCGGCGGAAGCCCTGCGCGAATGCGGTTATCGGGTGGCGGAGCATGAACTGACAGATGTTGAGTCTTTGATCAAAACACTGTGGGCGGAAAAGCCCGATGTGGTGTTTAACGCTCTTCACGGCAACTGGGGCGAAGACGGCGAAATTCAGGGGCTGTTGGATTTGCTGCAAATACCCTATACCCATTCGGGGCTGAAAGCTTCGGCAATCGGGATGGATAAAGATCTGACCAAATGGGTCTGTCGGTCGGCGGGCATTAAGGTGCCTTTGGGCGAAAAGACAACCCTGCGGCGGTTGCGGCAAGAAGGCGCGCCGATGGCTTTTCCCTATGTGGTTAAGCCGGTTAGTGACGGTTCGAGTGTCGGCGTTTATATTATCCGTCGGCAGGAAGATCTGGCAATGGTCGAATATGCCGATGAGCAACGCGAAATTTTGGTCGAAAAATATATCGACGGCAAAGAACTGACGGTCGGCGTGTTGAACGGCAAAGCGCTGACGGTTACGGAAATGCGCCCGCAAAGCGGTTTTTATGACTATCGGGCAAAATATACGGCAGGCATTACCGAACATATTATTCCGGCAGCCATTCCCGAAACAGCCTTTCGCACGGCACTCGGCTATGCGGAAAAACTGCACCGCGCCCTTGGCTGCAACAGCGTTTCGCGCACAGATATGCGCTATAACCAAAAAGACGGCGTGGTTGTCTTGGAAATTAACACCAATCCGGGAATGACCCCGCTTTCGTTGGTGCCCGAACAGTTCCAATATGTCGGCGGCAGTTATCGGGAATTGTGTCGTATTTTGACGGAGGAGGCAAGGTGTCGAAAAATCTCGTAATTGTAATCGGCGGTCCGACGGCGTCCGGCAAATCGCAGTTGGCGCTTGATATGGCATTGATGCTAAACGGCGTGGTGATTAATGCAGACGCCAGTCAGGTTTATCAATCTATTCCGATTATTTCTGCCGCACCTTCGGCGGAAGATGTGCAAAAAGCTCCTCATCGCCTGTATGGCTATTTGGCAGACGATGAAGGTGGCAACGTGGTTTCGTGGTTGGAAGATGCGGCAACGGAAATTCGCGGCGCGCTGGCAAAGGGGCAGACCCCGATAGTGGTCGGCGGCAGCGGTCTTTATCTGGACAACCTGATTAACGGATCAACCCCGATTCCCGAAGTTGATCCGGCGGTTCGCCAAGAGGCGCTGGAGATTGTGAACAACGAAGGGGTTTTGTCCCTGTATGCACGACTACAGTCGCTAGATCCGCAAGGCGCCGCCATGGTCAACCCGACTGACACCACTCGGGTGCGTCGCGCTTTTGAAATTTTTAAAACGACAGGCCTCTCCGTTGCCCAATGGTTTAAACGTCCGCTGCTCAAGAAACTGCCGGAAACACATTTTCAGACAATTAGGCTATTGCCGGAAAAGGCTGTACTCGACTATCGTTGTGATCTGCGTTTCGATCTGATGACGGCAGCGGGTGCGCTGGAGGAGGTCGGGCGGCTGCTTGAGCGTGGCGTGTCGGCGGCATTGCCGGTGATGAAAGCCAAGGGTGTGCCGGAATTGGCAGCCTTTTTGCGCGGAGAAAGCAGTTTTCAAACGGCAACGGAAAATGCCAAGCTGCACACGCGTCAATATGCCAAACGCCAACTGACATGGTTTCGCAACAAGTTTGCCGCCGACAGGACGTTGGCGGACTGCTATGTCGGACAGGCCGATTTTATAAATGATGTTAAAAAGCAATATAATATGTTGCAGAAATTTGTGTAATGATATAAAAAACAAGTTAATCATAAAGAAAACTCCGGAGAAATATTATGTGGCAAAGATTAATGAGCTTGTTTTCTTCCGACATGGCAATCGATTTGGGAACAGCCAATACATTGGTGTATGTTAAGGGGAAGGGAATTGTTTTAAATGAGCCTTCCGTGGTGGCGATTGAAGAAGTTCGCGGCAAGAAACAGGTTTTGGCTGTCGGTAACGAAGCTAAGCAGATGTTGGGGCGTACGCCGGGAAACATTCAGGCAATCCGTCCGTTGCGTGACGGTGTTATCGCCGACTTCGAAATAGCGGAAGAAATGATCAAATATTTTATTCGCAAAGTGCATCATCGCCGTTCTTTTGCTTCGCCGATGGTTATCGTTTGCGTTCCCTCAGGTTCCACCGCCGTGGAACGCCGCGCCATTCAGGAATCGGCAGAAGCGGCAGGGGCAATCAAAGTGCGTCTGATTGATGAACCGATGGCGGCGGCAATCGGTGCCGGTCTGCCGGTTACCGAACCAACGGGCAGCATGGTGGTTGATATCGGCGGCGGCACCACGGAAGTGGCGGTTATCTCTCTCGGCGGTATTGTCTATGCCCGTTCTGTCCGAGTGGGCGGCGACAAAATGGACGATGCGATCATTTCTCACATCCGTCGCAACCACAATCTTTTGGTCGGTGAGAGTTCTGCCGAACGCATTAAGAAAGAAATCGGCTCGGCATGCCCGCCGGAGGAAGGCGAAGGGCGCAGCATTCAGATCCGCGGGCGCGATCTGATGAACGGCGTGCCGAAAGAAATTACCATTACCGAACGGCAGATTGCCGAAGGTTTGGCAGACCCCGTGTCACAAATTGTCGAAGCCGTTAAAGTGGCTTTGGAAAATACCGCACCGGAACTGGCGGCAGATATTGTGGACAAGGGGATTGTCTTAACCGGCGGCGGCGGTTTGCTTTCCAACCTCGATCAGGTGTTGCGCAATGCAACCGGCTTGCCCGTTTCCATTGCCGAAAATCCGTTGGCTTGTGTGGTTAAAGGAACGGGGAGTGCCCTCGACAACCTGATGAAATTTAAAAATGTTTTGTCAACCATGTATTGACAATAAGCGCTCAGCTCAAAAAACAAGTCGTCGCCCAAGTAACGGACACCGCGCTCGTTTGTAAACAATGATATTATAAAAGCGGCGTGTTATGTCGGTCTAAGGGCGGCGTTATCTCAAGAAACATTGCAGCAAAAGGTGTAAAAGCCGTTTGCTGCAATAACTTGTTTGCTTGCCGCCAATGCCTTTCTTCTCGGCTTGCCGGCGGGGATTCGATTGCGGTGGGCGGTAACGTTTTTTTGCTCGTGCCGACAGCCGCCGCCAAAAATGCCGATGCTTGCCGCCAATGCGGAACGGAAACAAAAAAGATAAAAGATGCTTATGTGTCTGCAAGTTGTGTGCCCGTCATCAGCCGTTGTTTTCAAATGACAGGCTTTGATGATAAAAAAGAGAAGCCGAAAAAAACATCAACCGAGAAGGACAATTCCGACCACCCAACAGTGAGCTGCAACGACCAAGCGGCGCGCTGTGATATTGGCTTGCGTTCAACAGGCAAAGATGACTATTCGCCGACTTTGTCGTCCGTCTTATCGGTTATGCCGAAGTTGTCGTCAACCCAGATATGGGCATTGCTGTCCATCTTCCGCAACGCGGCGTCTACATCGGGGTTTGTCGGAGCTTTGCCGGTTTCGGCAATGGTTTTCAGATCTTGAGCATAAGCCTTGCGGATAAGCTGGTAATGCGGTGTCTTTTCAAGTGATGTATCTATTTGTCCGATGTTTTCGTCAGGTAATATTTTTTTGTCGTCGATCGGGGCAGGGGTTGGTTGTTGCTCGTCCATCAACTTGGTTTTCAAGAAATTGATATGCACTTTTTCCGGCGGAGTATGGTTGTCAACGACAACATGGGGGTTGTTTGCCTTGGGTGTCGGCGGTGTTTGCGCCGGAATAACATAATGGATCGTCTCCCCGTTGTCTGCATCTTCAAGCGGTTCGGGAAACGGCGGCAACTTTTCCGTCCGATCCAATTCCTGCGCGGGGATAAAAAATGTCGGACGCACTTTTTTTCTTATGTACTCTGCCTGAGCGGTGCCGGTTGTCAACAAAAATGCCGCCAAGCACAAAACAAATTTTTTCATAACTTATAACCTAATCTTAACTAATCTTATAATAGCATAGCATACATGAAAAATTTGTATTTGACATCTATATTTTGCATTTTTGCAGTTCTAAATTCCACCTATGCCGCAGAGGAAAGCGGTGGCGGAAAGGGCGATCCCTGTGCGGTATTTCGCTATTCCACCCGTTTGAATCTGACAACCTCTTACGGCAAACTGAAGCACAATTATGACTATGATCGTCGAACCTTAACGGAGATGGGGCAAAAATTCGGATTGGTAGAATCCGGTATGTATGCCTCAGGTCTTTCGTTGTTCGGCATTGATTGGTCTGTTTCGCTCAATACCGTTGCGCGGGTGGGGGCAGGCGATGCCGTTTGTGTTTTGCCGACCAGTCTGGATGTGTTTATCGGCTTTCAAGAACCGACAATTTATATTGATAAAGGGCTGCCAAAAGACGGCTGCCGCCATCACTTGGTCTTGCGCCACGAACATCAGCACCAGCAAGTAAGCATTGCCGCGTTGGAATATTTTATGCCGCGGATTCGGGCTGAAATATACAAGCTGCTTTCCGCCGTTCGCCCGCGAGCGGTATCTTCCCTTTCTGCCACCGACGGCGCTACCGAAGAGATGAACGGCGAATATATTCGGCTGATCCGCCCGCTGGTAAACAATTTTAAAACCACGCTGCTGTATGAGCAGAGAAAGCTGGATAATCGGGAAAATTATCAATTTGAAAGCAGTATCTGCAAAGGTCGTCCGTAAAAAGGCGCAGCCTCTGCCGTTTTTTTAAAAAATCGGATTTTTTTATCGAGAATAGGCGGCTTCAATCAACTGTGCGCGCTTTTCGTTTAAATCATAATTAGCTTTGACATTGAGTTGCGGAGCAATGGCAGAGATAATCTCGCCGGCAGTCGGCACCGTATTCCATCCCGAAGTAACAAAATTGGCGGTTTCGGCAGACGGCTTAGGTTCGTCCATCATCAGAAACAAAGCGTAACGCGGGTTGGAAACCGGAAAAGTGGCGACAAAAGACGTCATGACCTTTTTGTCGACATAATGACCGTTAACCAGTTTGTTGGCTGTGCCGGTTTTGCCCGCAACCTCATAACCGGGAACATCGGCTCTTCTTCCCGAACCTTTGGTGACCACGCCGCGCAGCAACTTACGCATGGTGGCGGATGTTTTGGCGGAAACCACACGCCGCCCTTCGCCGTGCCGATTTTTTAAAAGCGTGGGTGTGTGATAGACACCGCCGTTAACAATGGCGGAAAAGGCGGAGATGATGTGCAGCGGCGTAACCGAAACACCATAGCCGTAGGAAACGGTGGCGGTGGTTGCCTCACCCCAGCGGCGTGGTAAACTGGGGGTTGCTTTTTCGGTCACTTCAAACGATTCGAGCATATCAAACAGCCCCATTTTGCTCAAAAATTTCTTTTGCTCGTCTTTGCCGACTTTAAGCGCGATTTGCGCCGAGCCGATATTGGACGAATAGATCAAAATTTCCTGCAAGTCCAGCCAGCGGTTTTTGCCCCGATAGTCTTTGATGGTGTTATACTTCAGTTTGAGCGGCTTGGTGGCGTCAAAACGGTCGGAAAGCTTGATCTTGCCGCTTTCCAGTCCGAGGGCGGCGTTGAAAATCTTAAACACCGAACCGGGTTCGTAAAGCCCTTTGGTGGTAAAGTTGAACAAGTTGCGTTCGTCGGGGCTGTTGTTGAGGTTGGGATCAAAATCGGGCAGCGATATCATGGCAATAATTTCACCGTTGTTGACATTCATCAAAATGGCGGAAGCACCAACGGCACGAAACTTTTTGACCGCGGCGGTGAGTTTTTCTCTGATGGTGTCCTGCACGCCGGAATCAATCGTCAGCTGCAACGGCACATCGGAGCTGGTTAGACGATTATCCATTTGTTTTTCCAGTCCGGAAATGCCGATATTGTCAATATTTGTTTTGCCCAAAATGTGAGAAAACAGATTTTTTTGCGGATAAACTCTTTTTTCCACGTCCTCAAACCCCAGTCCCTGAATGCCCAAAGCATAAATTTGATACCGCTGTGCCAAAGAGAGGTTGCGTTTGATATAAACGAAATTGCTGTTTTTTTCCAATTGTTCCAGAATTTCCTCATACAGCATATCGGGAATATATTTGCTCAAATGGGCGGCTGCTTTTTCTTTGTCACGCACTTTGCGCGGATGGGCAAACAAATTGGCGGTCGGCAGGGAAGTGGCAATAATGGAGCCATTGCGGTCGGTGATGTCGGCACGGGTAATCGGGTTTTCGATTTTGAGTTGCGGAAGTTCTCGTTCTTTGTTGTCGTTGTCGGCAGAAAACCCGCTGATACAAAGCCCAAATGTGCGCAGGGCAATGATGACATAGACCAGAATAAATGCGGAAATGGCAAGCAACATACGACTTTTGCAGGCGGAAAGAGGATCTTTTTCCAGATCAAAGCCGGAAAAGGCAAAGGTTCGGTTGACTTTGATTTCTTCGCCCGGAAGATAGAATTTGTTTTTTTCCTTTTTTGCCCATAGTTTCGCCATTTTTGCGTTTGTCCCGTTTATTGCTCGGCTTTGGCCAGACGACGCAGTTCTCGGTTTTGGGCAGCCATGTTGTTCAGATTTCGACGTGCCAGCATTTTGCGGCTTGGTTCATAGTCAAACGGCAAAGCGGCATAGCTGATGATCTGTTCGGCTTTCAGCGGGTTTAGGTTGATGTGCTTTTGCGCCAAGCTGCGCAGCCTTTCGGGATTGTTCAGATGACTCCATTCGGCTTTTAGGATATGAATGGTTTTGATGTCCTCACTGATATCGGCATTGATGCGTGTCAGTTCTTTTTCCAGATCCTGAACCCGATTTTTCATGATAAAAGTTGCCAAGATGACGGCGGTTAAAACAGTTAAGGCTGCCCACAGGCAGATAGCGGCTGATTTTGTCGTGTTCATTGTGCTGTTTCCTTATCACTTTTAATGGCGTATCGAAGCTTTGCCGAATGCGCACGGGGATTGCGTTCAACCTCCGCGGCGGTCGGCAACAGGGCTTTGGAACAAAAAGTCAGTTCGGCAGAAAGCGGCGCGGCATTGTCCGGCAAATAGCGAGAAACGCCGTTGCTTTTACCGCTTTTGAGTTTAAAGAAGTTTTTGACAATGCGGTCTTCCAGCGAATGAAAGGTGACAACCGCCATTCTTCCGTCGGGTTTAACCAGGGAAAGCCCCGCCGCCAGTCCGCGTTCCAGTTCGCCGAGTTCGTCATTGACGGCAATTCTTAAGGCCTGAAAAGTGCGTGTGGCCGGATCGGGCTGCCCCGGTTTTTTGAAAATAACTTGATAGATAATCTCTGCCAGTTGTCGGGTCGTGGCAATCGGTGCGTTGTGGCGTGCCCTGATGATGTTGGCGGCAATTTGGCGCGACTTGCGCTCTTCGCCGAAACGATAAATAATGTCGCTTAGTTCTTTTTCGTCATAGGTATTGACAATATCGGCGGCAGAAATGCCCTCGCAAGACATTCTCATGTCAAGAGGCGCGTCTTTGTTGTAAGAAAAGCCGCGTTCGGGCTGATCAATCTGCATGGACGACACCCCGATGTCAAAGACAATGCCGTCTGCCGATTCGTCAGTCAAAAGAGCCAAATCGCCAAATTTGCCGGCGCAAAAGCGAAAACGATTGCCGTATTTGTTTTTCAATTCTTCTGCCCGCGTGCGGACGGCAGGATCCCGATCTATTGCCAACAGCCGACAGTCGGCGGCTTTGAGCAAAGCTTCCGAGTAGCCGCCGTTGCCGAAAGTGGCGTCAATGTAGGTTTTGCCGTCTTGCGGACAAAGTGCCTCAAGCACTTCGTTCAGCAATACCGGAATATGCTTTGGCGCATTACTCATCGGCACCTCCCGTTGCCCGCAGCGAAGGTCTGGTTTTTAAAACTTCGGCACGAATTCGGGCTTCTTCTTTGCTCCAGTTCTCCGGATTCCAGATCTGAAATTTGCGTCCTTTGCCGACAAAAACCGCCGTGTCGGTAATATTTGCGTGTTTCAGCAGTTTTTCAGAAAGCAACACGCGACCGGTGCTGTCAAAAGTAAAGCGTCGGGCGTCTCCGAAAATGAGGTTGGTGAGGTTGTCTTGCGTTTGCGAAAAAAAGTCCAGCGAAGATTCCATTTCGCTTGCCAGTTTTTCCAGCAGTTCTTCGGTGCAGCCTTCAATGCAGGGAGAAGTCAGGCTGCGATAACAAACGATTTCCGTTGATAATTCTTTAACGATTGCGCGGTAGTCTGACGGCAGGGAGACGCGTCCTTTGGCATCTACCTTATTGCTTATGGTGTCCATAAAGAGAAATGTTTTTCTCGCCATCTTTTTCCCGTTTGTTATTCTGTGTTTTTCTAAGTTTATGGTATATCATGGGAAAAATTGGGAATCAATGGGAAATTTTAGGAAAAGGGCGGTTGTTCTTTGTTTGTTCTGGCTTTGGTAAAAGCAAACGGCGTTCAATCCTTTGCCAGCCGGAGGTTTGCTCTTTGTGACAAAAAAATGTTTTTTTTATAAAAAAAAGACAAAGTCTGCGGATAACCTGATTTGTTGCTAAAAACCGCGTAGCCGTAAGGAATTGTTCCAGCTGCTCAAGAGGCGGCGAGTCTGTCGGATGACAAAAAAACACGGCTGGCGTTTTTTTGTCATAAATGGGTATTCGTCCGCCGTTTTTGTTTTTTGAATGCCGATGCCAGATTTCACTTGCTTTTATCCCGTGATCAGATTAATTTCTATTTCAAGGCAGTCGGATAGCCGCGTTAGGGAAAGGAAAATCCACTGATGAGGAAAGTCCGGGCTTCATGGAAACAAAACACCGGATAACGTCCGGCTGGAGAAATCCAAGGGAAAGTGCCACAGAAAATTACCGCCGAACTTGTTCGGTAAGGTTGAAAAGGCGAGGTAAGAGCTCACCACGGAATCGGTAACGGTTTCGGTTTGAGGTAAACCCTGTTTGAAGCAAGACCAAGTGAGGAGAGCCGATAGTTAGATCGGTTATACGGAGCGTTTCCACTCTGCTCCAGAGGTAGGTCGCACTGAGCGGTTCGGTAACGGACCGTCGAGATGAATGGCTATCAATTCCAACCTTTGTCTTCGGGCAAAGATAGTGGAATACAGAACCCGGCTTACAGACTGCCTGCTTTTTATTGATGACGGAGAAGGATATGCGCCAGCAGACAATCGGACAACAGTTTGAGATTGAGGGGATCGGTCTTCATTCGGGGCTGCAATCGAAGTTGGTTTTCAAACCACTTGAAGAAAACGCCGGTATTGTCTTTCGGCGTTCGGATTTGCCGGATGCTCCCATGCTGCCCGCATTGTGGTCAAATGTGGTTGATACTCGCAACTGTACTTGTATCGGCGATGGCCGAGATCATGTTGTCGGGACTATTGAACACCTGATGAGCGCGCTTTATATGCGCGGTGTCGACAATGTGCTGATCGAAGTCAACAATCCCGAACTGCCGATTATGGACGGAAGCGCCGCCGCCTTTTACCGCGCTTTGCAGGAAATTCCGCTGCAAGAACAAGCGGTTGAACGAAAATATTTAAAAGTGGCAAAAGAAGTGTCTTTTGCCGATGACAAAGGCAATAAGGTCAGCCTCAACCCCTATGACAAGGGGCTGAAAATCCGTTTTGAAATCGACTTTCCGTCCAAAGTTGTCGGTCATCAGGTTTTTGCGGGCGAGATGACGCCGGAGCTTTTTGTCGCCGAAATTGCCTCTTGCCGCACTTTTTGCGAAAAAAGTCAGGTCGACTATTTGCAGTCGATCGGGCTGATAAAAGGCGGCAGCTTAGAAAACGCGGTGGTTCTGGACGGAGAAACGGTGCTTAATCCGGAAGGTCTGCGCCATGGAAACGAATGTGTTAACCACAAGGTTCTGGATGCCGTCGGCGACTTTTACACTTCCGGCTATCGGGTTTTGGGCGAACTGAATGCCTTTAAGACCGGTCATTTTCACAACAATCAATTGCTGAAGGTTTTGTTCGGCGATCAGTCAAATTATGAATTGGTGTAAGAATATGAAAAAATGCAGGTTACTATCTTTGTTATTGGCTTCCGTTCTTTTGTTCGGCTGTGCTGCCGATGAAGTAGACTTTGACAAAATGACGGCGGAGCAGCTGTATAATCAGGCGCATGACTATCTGAGCGAAACACGTTACAAAAAAGCGGCGGAAACTTTTGAAAAAGTGGAGTTGGAATATCCCTATTCCCGCTGGGCGACCGATGCCAAAATTATGGGTGCCTATGCCTATTACAAAAACGAAAGCTATGACGATGCGGTGATGGCGCTTGACCGTTTTATCCGCTTTCACCCTGGAAATCCGAATGTCGGTTATGCCTATTACCTGAAGGCCGTTTGCTACTATGATCAGATTTCTGATATTAACCGTGAGCAAGGCGAAGCGCTTCGGGCTTTAGAAGCTTTCAACCAACTGGTTGCCCGTTTCCCCGATGGCAAATACACCGCGGACGCAAAGCAAAAAACGCTGTTGGTGCGCGACAATTTGGCAGGTAAGGAAATGGAAGTCGGTCGCTATTATCTCAACCGCAAAAACTATCTTTCGGCGTTAAACCGTTTTTCCGTTGTGGTGAACAATTATGCAACCACCGGCTATATTGAGGAAGCCCTCTATCGGCAGACGGAAATTTATGCGCTGCTCGGAATGCCGTCGGAATCGAAGCACGCTTACGAAGTGTTGAACTACAACTATCCCAAAGGTCGCTGGACAGCAAAAGCGCAAAAGCTGGTTAAAGGCAAAAAGTAACCATGCTTTGCTCTTTGTCCATCCGCAATGTGGTGCTGATTGATCAGCTGGATCTGGAATTTTCCACCGGATTCAGCGTGCTGACGGGAGAAACCGGTGCCGGCAAGTCGATTTTGCTCGATTCTCTCGGTCTGGTTCTGGGGAATCGGGCAGAAACTTCCCTGATCCGCCGCGGCGAAACCAAACTAAGCGTAACCGCCGTTTTCAGCCTGCCGTCTTGCCCACACCCGATTTACGAATTGGCGGAAGAATATGCTCTTGAGCTGGACGAAGAACTGGTCATTAAACGCACCTTGGATGCCAACGGTAAAAGTAAAATTTTTATCAATGATCAACCCGTTTCCTTAAAAGTGTTAAAAGAATTTGGCCGTTGCTTGGTTGAAGTGCACGGTCAATTTGATAATCAAGGGTTGCTCAACCCTGTTTTTCATCGTGATATTTTAGACAGCTACGGCAAATATCCCGAAACCTGCGCCATTGTGCGGGAAAAATATGCTTTATATCGACAAGCCGCGGAAGCCCGCCGAAATTTTGCCGAAAATCTGAATCAGGCTAAAATTGACGAGGAAAATCTCGTCTGTTGGGTTGACGAGTTGGAGAAACTGGCTCCCGTTGTCGGCGAAGAAAATGAGCTTTCCTCTCGTCGGACGGAACTGATGAATGCCGAAAAATTGCTGGAAAATCTGAATGTCGCCTATGGCAGCCTGACACAAGGAGCCGATGTGTTGTCTGCCATACGTCATGCCCAGAGCGCCATGGAACGCGCCAATCGGCTGATGGCAGGCAAGTATGATGCCATAACGGAAGTGTTGGAACAGACTTTGATCAATGCCGACGAGAGCATTCGCCAAATTGAGGAAGTGAGTTCGACGATTTACCTCAGTCAGAGCGAGATTGATACGATCGAACAGAGGCTGTATGCCCTGCGCGGGGCAGCGCGCAAACATCGGGTTGCCGTTGACGATTTGCCGACGGTGCTGGTCAATATGCGGCAGAAATTGGAAAAAATTGAGCTGGGCGAAGACGGGCTTGCCGAATGCCTGATGCAAGAAGAAAAATGTCGGTTGGCTTATGTTGCCGCCGCAGAGCAATTAAGCGAAAAAAGACGGCAGGCGGCCGCACGGTTGGACTGGAAAGTTATGGCGGAGTTGCCGTCGCTCAAAATGGAAAAGGCGCGGTTTGTCACTCAGGTTGAACGGTTGCCCGAAAGCTCTTGGAGCGAAAACGGCATTGACGCGGTCAGCTTCAGCGTTTCCACCAATCCCAATTCGCCGCAAGGACCGCTCAACAAAATTGCATCAGGCGGAGAGCTGGCGCGCTTTATGTTGGCCTTAAAGGTTAATTTGGCGGAAACCGGCGGCTGCCAAACCATGATTTTTGACGAAGTGGACGCCGGTGTCGGCGGCGCGACGGCGCAGGCCGTCGGGGAGCGGCTGGCACGGTTGGCGCAGGCGGTGCAGGTGTTGACCGTAACTCATTCTCCTCAGGTGGCAGCTTGCGGCACGCATCACTTCAAAGTGGAGAAAAAGACGGCAGAAAACGTTACCACCACTTATGTTTACGAACTGGACAAGGCGGCAAGGTTTGAGGAAATTGCAAGGATGTTGGCAGGCGAACATATTACCGACGAGGCGCGGGCGGCAGCGCGGGTTTTGCTGACGGCATAAATCCGGCTTTCAACAAAGGGACAGAGGTGCCGTTTGGCGGCTTTTTTCCATTGGTTGCCGACAGCTGCCGCAAGAAAGTCGGCAGAAAACGGAGAGTATAAGCAAGCCATAAAAAGGCTTGTGAAAATTTCAAATTGCGTTATTTTAATAAACAAAGATTTGTCAAAATGATTTTAAAGAGGAAAAAATGAAAACAAGAACCAGATTTGCGCCTTCGCCGACCGGCTATATGCATATCGGCAACCTGCGCACCGCCCTGTATGAATATCTGATCGCCAAGTCTGCCGACGGGGACTTTTTGCTCCGAATTGAAGATACCGATCAAAAACGCTATGTCGAAGGGGCAACGGACATCATTTATTCGACTTTAAAAACAGTCGGTATGAATTGGGACGAAGGGCCGGATATCGGTGGCGCTTATGGACCGTATGTGCAGTCGGAAAGAAAGCCGATTTATGCCGAATATGCCCATAAGTTGGTTGAACTCGGCGGTGCACACTACTGTTTCTGCGCCCCGAAAGAAGATGCCGATGATGACGAAACGGAAGAAAATGCCGTTCCTTCCAAGTTTCAGGATCCGTGCAAACGGCTCACATTGGAGGAGGCAAGAGCAAGAATAGCTGCCGGCGAACCTTATACCGTTCGTCAGACAATCAACAAAAAAGGCAAGTCTCATTTTCATGATGAAGTTTACGGCGATATAGAAATTGATTACGACGATTTGGACGAAGGGGTGTTGCTCAAGACAGACGGTTTTCCCACCTATAATTTTGCCAATGTCATCGATGACCATTTGATGGAAATTACCCACGTTGTGCGCGGTAACGAATATATTTCCTCCACCCCCAAATATAACCTGATTTATGAAACTTTCGGCTGGACACCGCCGGTTTATGTTCATGTGCCGCAGGTTATGAAAGATGCTCAGCACAAACTTTCCAAAAGAAACGGCGACGCATCGTTTCAGGATTTGGTGGCTAAAGGCTATCTGCCGGCGGCAATCCTCAATTATATTGCATTGCTCGGATGGAATCCGGGGGACGACCGCGAGATTTTTTCGCTGGACGAGTTGGAAAAGGCGTTTAGCGTTGAGCGGCTGAACAAATCTCCCGCCATTTTTGACATTGTTAAACTGACTTGGATGAATGGCTGCTATATCCGTGAGTTGAGTGCGGAAAAATTTCATGAGCTGGCCATGCCGTGGTATGAAAAATGTTTAACCCGCTCGCTTAATCTTGAAATGTTGAGCAAGGTTTTGCAGCCGAGGGTGGAAACTCTGGCAGAGATTGCGGAACAGACCGGTTTTTTGGAAGCCGTATCGGACTACAATCTGGCATTATACGAAAACAAAAAGATGAAAACCGATGGCAAGGTGGCGGCAACCGCGCTGAAACTGACGGCAGATCGGCTGCCGCAAATTGAGCAGTGGAACAACGAGAGCTTGTTTGAATGTTTGAAAGCTTTGGCTGCCGAAAACAGTTTGAAAAACGGGCAAATACTCTATCCGCTGCGGATTGCGTTGAGCGGCAGGGAAACAACCGCCGGCGGTGCGACGGAAATTGCCGCCGTGCTGGGACGGGAAGAAACATTGGCGCGGGTTGAAGCGGCATTGTCCAAATTGGGAGATTGACGTGAAAGATGTTAGTGCCGGCATTATCGTCCGCAACGGTAAGGTTTTTATTGCTCAGCGACCGGAAGGCAAACCGCTGCCCAACGTATGGGAATTTCCCGGCGGCAAACTCGAAGCGGGAGAAACTTTGCCGCAATGCCTGAAACGGGAGCTGAAAGAAGAATTGTCCATTGAGGCGGAAATCGGCGATTTTATAATGAGTACGACATATGAGTATGCCAATGGAAAATTTCGGATCAATGTATATCGTGTGCATATTCCCGATTATGTCCAACCGAGGCTGAACGTTCATCAAAAGGCGGCATGGGTTACGCCGGCAGAAATGGATGATTATGAGTTTCCGCCTGCCGATAAGGATATTATCCGCCACTTAAAGACAGTCGGAGTTTAGCTTGACAACGATGTTTTTTTTATTAATAATCGGGTATTCACCCGATTATTAATTTTAAAATTATTAAAATGATGACACCAGTAGAAC
>JAHHRI010000026.1 GCA_020025875.1 Alphaproteobacteria bacterium
ACTTGCGCAAGCGCTTTGACCACGGCATCTTGCTTGATTTTAACGGTAAAACTTATAACATAACCGCTAAAATTGAACTGAGGCGTCGTTTGGGTGAAGCTCCTTGTATTGTTAAATCGGAAGTGTTGGACGAAGGCAAAGACATTTTGCAGTCAGGCCTTTTCGGTGCGGAGTCGGAAGTGTATTATCAGTCGTGGATCAAGGTAAAGCAAACATGGTCCGACAGCAAGGTAACGGAAGAAACTTATGTTAATGATTGCGCCGTTCACATTGAATTGACCGGAAAATCGAAAAAATATAAGGTTCTGCCGGACGCAAATATCATCAGAGAGGAAGCGGCTGTTGTTTCCGGAGAAACGGAAGAAACGGCAGAAGGTTCGCCGACGGAGTACATTCGCAGCCGGATTCATCATCAGTCTTATGTCATTACCTATAATTATTTTACGCTGACATATGAATTTCGCGATATGATCCCGATCTATGATGACAATGTCACCAGGCACGAAATGCCGCATTACCGCTTTGAAGAAATTCGCGACAGCTTTCGTTTGACAGGGCCGGAAGAGGATGTTGTCGACGGAAATCCGGCATTGGCATATACCTTTTATTCGGAAATTGCTTTTAAGTTTGGCGATGCCGAAAGCGCCTTTGACGAAGATATTATGGTCTATGTCCGTAAATAACAGCTGCTTTGCAGCCGTATGTAAAAAAACACCGCTTTAAAAGCGGTGTTTTTTTTGTGTTTTCAAAAATTCTTGGCGAAAATGTTGTTCCGCAAAAGCTTGAGTTTTTTTAAAAAACTTTAATCTTCCGCTTGCCAACGGATGCGAATTTTGGCAAGTTCCCGCGCGCCGTCATCGGCATAAATGCCGTGCAAACTAACCTGACCGTCCATTTCGGTGCGGATCATCACTTTTTCCCCGAACAAGCCTTCTTTCTTAAAAGCAATTTCTATTGTCATCGGTCTATGCGTCAGGTGGAAATCCGTCGGCACGGCTTCGGTTGCCCATAACGGATACACGGCGTTGTTAACATGCTGATTGACATCTATGTCGTCATAACGCACTTTAAAAAACTCTAGGCAATCTTCTCTTGTCGGTGTCGGCAGTCGGGCAAAATCCGTATCAATCACGCGTTCGTCAATGACTTTGTATGCCGGCAGGTTGTCGTGCAGGCAGACGGGTCTTTTTTTGGCAAAATCAATCAAAACCCACTGGCTGGAGGCACGAATAATAACTTGTCCTTTTTCGTCCCTAATCAAAAAATCACGAACCGCACTGAGCTTTTTTTCAACCGCCGGCCACGATTCTACGGTTATTTTTTCGTGCCAGCCGGGCATACGCTCAATCTCGATCTGATAATTGGAGCCGACCCATGCCAAACCATGAGCGCGACAATGTTCAATCCCCACGCCCAGCAGAGAGGCATGGGAATCTGCCGTATCTTGAAAAATATTCATCAAAGTCAGCAGGCGCAAAGTTCCGTTGCGATCACATTCATAACTTTTGATATGATATTCGCGAAAAAATTTATCGACCTGCATGGGGCTACCCTCGCCAAGAAAGTTTAATATCCTGCTTGTCTTCGTCGTTGTCGCCCCACAACAGCCGACTGAGCCAACTACGTTTTGTTTTGGCTTCTTCGTTGCCGGCGGCAAACAGTTTTGCTTCTGCCGACTGTTTTTTGTCAGGATACATGGTGAGATAAGTTTGGTGCCCTTTTTTGACCGTTTCGAGCGATGCCAGCAGTTTCTTTTTATAGATCTGCGCTTTTGCCGGTCTGCGCGAATGGTAATCCATGGCGGCCTTCATCCAATCTTGTCGGCGGTTGTACAGCCGTTTCAGGAAACGGGCGGCATATTCGACATTTTTTTGCGGATCGAAAGCGTCTTCCAAACTGGCAAACTCTTTGCCGTGGAAGCGCATATTGATCTGCATACAGCCAACGTCAAAATTGTTAATGCCGCGTTTGCGCAGGGCTTTTGCCGCAGCAACGGCGGCTTCTTTGGTTTTATAATAATGACCTCTTCCGCGTACGTTTATCGTCCAAGGCCAAGCCATTTTCTGCCGCGCCGTTTTGTTCCATTTGCCGGTTTCCACCGTTGAAATTGATGTCAGCAGATATTTTTGGATCTGATGTTTTTCTTCCGCTTGTGCGGTTGCATCCATACAGATAAACCCTTCGTTGACAGATGCAATCTTTTGCGCATTTGCCGAAATCGGCAGCAGCAACATCAGCAATGTAAGAAAATACATAAAATATTGATACTTCCTTCAGTATCCCTCTGTTTCCCCGGGTTGCCACGAACATCCCTCAAACCGTTGGTCGATTTCAGTTCGCTTAAGGCAACGGTTGATCAGAAAACAAAAAACCGGGGGCAGTTTATACATAACGGCCCAAAGCCATAAAGCATTAAAAAACAGGAGGGGTTATAGCACAATTATTTTTTAAAATCCAGCAAAAAATTGGCCAAGTCGATGATTGCGTCGCAAATGTCCGAACTAACATATTGAAAATTTTGATTTTTTTTATACACAGCTTCGTCTTCGTAAAGGCTGCGGTTAATTTCCATCTGCAGGGTATAGATGCTTTTGCGCGGCTGACAATAGTTGAAACTGATATGTGCGCCAGAATATGGACAGTCAAGACTGACGTTGTATTTTTGTTTTAAATGTTGCGCAAAAAACTCAAACATTTCGCTAGGGCAGCTCTGTTCAAACAAAGTGCCGAGGCAAAATTCAATTTGCCGATTGTCTTGCATAATGTTGCAAATTTTCGACGGCATGGAGTGGCAGTCTAAAACAAGACAAAAGCCAAATTTTTTGGCGGTGCGGTCTATCAGTTTTTGCAGATGCTCGTGATAGGGCGTATAGACATGGCGCACCCGCTCTTCCGCCTCTTTATAATTGAGCAGCCCGTTGTAGATGTTTTTGCGCCCCGAGGTAATGCGGTGAAACAGTCCGAGCCCCACCCGACAACGCTTGTTGCCGAGCATCATTTCTTGTTCGGGATAATTATAAAACATCGCAGGGTCAATCTCGATTGCATCGCGGTTAACATCGATAAACGCCCGCCCGATGTTGAGTGCCACCATCGGAATACCAAGGTTGGAAGCTTCCATCACCAGTTCATCGACAAAAGGATCTTCGTTGCTGCGCAGTTCATCTAAACTGACGTTGATATGCTCCAAAAACTCTTGCGGAAACACACGCCCGCTGTGCGGTACCGACAGCACCATCGGGTAGCGCGGATCTTTGGTGTTGTACTCGCTGATGATGTTCAGTTTGGAATAATCAACTGTAAAATCAATTTTCTTCTCTGTCATGGCTGCTCCTGGCTCCTGTTGGAAAACTTATAGTACTGAGAAAAGATTAACTTTTTGATAACAAAAACGAGGACGCTTGAGCCGGAAAAATGAAAAAAACATATTGGCGATAAAAAAAACTCTTGCCAAATTAAAACGGATAAGTTAAACAATATGCATCATTTACCAAACGGGTGTGTAGCTCAGCGGTATGAGCACTACGTTGACATCGTAGGGGTCACAAGTTCGATCCTTGTCACACCCACCAACAGAAAAAGCCTCGACAAGTTGCCGAGGCTTTTTTTTTCGCCATGAAAGCTGCATTTTTATCTTTATGACAACATTTGAAAAGGGCGGAGCTACTTGATGTTGCGAACCGTTTCACGGAAAAATTTTTTATAGGTTTCGTTACTGTCGATAATAACGCGGGCGTTGTTGTCGGTTTCCGAACATAATACCGGAAAGGTCATTTCTTTTTCCAGATATTCGCGGGCGATACGTTCATCAAAGTTGTCAATTTTTTCCGTTTTGTGCTGTTTGATAATCAGTTCGATAATGGCGGGCTTCAGAGCCGTAAATTCGCTCATGATGCTGTCGTCCATCACGTTGATCAGACGAACACGGAAAAATTCCCACGCTTCTTGCATGGTCAACCCATAGGGTTCAAGTTTGCTATTGATGATTTCCAATTCCGGACGGAAATATTCGGCGTAAACCTGCGGAAAATGAGACATTTCATACCCCTGTTTGCGACAAAAACCGGCATATCCCTCCATCATTCGATAGGTGCTGCTGAGGGCGATGCCCAAATTTTCGTCATTTTGTCGGTCCGGCAGGCGAACAAAAAATAGTCCGCAGTTGAGCAGCAGACCGACGATTACCACAATCATCTCTGTCGGTTGCCGCAAAGGGGGGAATATCAGTTTGCGGTTGTTCTTGCGATTGTGAAAATTGATGCGCTTTTGTAAGGCCGACAATGCCGCCAGTCCGCCAAGCCAAGCGGCAATGTAAACGCCCCAGACGACAAATATGCCGACCATTGGCAAAACAGATATGTCTGCAAAAGCGGCACAGGCCAGCTGCAGCCAAAAACAGAAAGTGTAGACGCGGCTGAGCGTCAGAAACCTTTTCCCCTCGGTTTTGCTGCGTTTGAGGTTAAGATGTATTATTTTAAACAACGGCCATATGAAAAATGCCCCCAACAGCCAGCCGTAAATGATCGGGCGGATCTCGTTGTCTTTGGTGTCTTCACGAACGGCTTTCCAGTTTTTGTACATCCAGTAGAGTTCAAACAAACCGCCGCTTAAAATTGAAGCGATAACCAGACGATGCACCGGCAGCAAATAAAAAATCACCGGCTTTCCGTAATTGACATCCTGATTCCGCTCAATAAACGAACTTATATGACGAAAGCGCAATCGATCCGCGGTCAGAGCGTTGACGATTCTTG
The DNA here is from genome assembly GCA_020025875.1 of Alphaproteobacteria bacterium. GTDB lineage: Bacteria > Pseudomonadota > Alphaproteobacteria > RF32 > CAG-239 > JAFUYI01. The sequence continues at coordinate 4,755 of JAHHRI010000026.1, forward strand.
AGCCGAGCAGTACGATCGGTACCACCCACAGGCTGCGGGTGAGCAAAAAGCCGGCAGTCATCAGCAACAGGCCTCCGAAAAAATACAGCGCAAACCAACCGGGCATACCGGTAAAAAGCTGATAAAAAGAATTGAAAGTAAATGCCGCAACCGAAAAACGCCGTGGTTGACGGAGTTTTTTCAGTTGTTCCTGATATTTAACTAATCTGGTTTCCGTTCGCATAATTTTCCTCTTTGGCACATGAGCGCCAATTTACGTTATAATTTTTATCTCTTAAGGTCAAGCGCATAAATCTGCCCATCGGCGGAAAATTCTTGCTAAAAAGGACGGTTGCCGTTATAGCTTGATGATAAGATAAATCAAACGGGGGACGGAAATGTCAGCCAAAACCAAATTAAAATATATTTTGTTCGGCGCCGTGTTTGCCGGCGGCTTTGCCGGTTTGTCTTTGGAGCTGGCGGTCATGCGCCAACTGAGCGGCTTTGTCGGTTCCACGGCCGTAACGGCTTCGATCATTATCGGAGTGCTGTTGGCGTTTATGTCGCTCGGCTATTACCGCGGTTCGCTCATGTCCATTCGCCGCAACCGCATTCGCCATGTTTTGGCGCCTGATTTTGTGATTATCTCGTTGATGTCGGTGCTGGCGGCCTCCTACATCTTAATAGATCTTTATTTTTGGCTGATGAATGCGCTGGGTATTCGCTCCGCCGTTGCCCAAACATTTGTTTATTCGTTGTTGATGTTGTCGGCCGCTCCCTACCTGTTTGGCAAAATAACCGCGGTTTTGAGCCGCTACCTCCATCGCTTTGATCGTAACAATACCGGACAGATTATGGCGGTAGATACCATTGGTTCGGTCTTGGGATCGGTTTTGACAACGCTGGTGCTGATGCCTTTCATCGGCGTTAACCATACGGTGATGCTGATTGCCGCCGTGGCGCTGTTGACGGCGTGGTTGTTGGGCAGCCGACAGATTTTGTCAATGCTGCTGATTATGGCGGCGGCGTTCCTGCTCAACCGCGACCGTTTGTTGTTTGAGCTGTATCATATTGTCGAAAACAATGACGTGTCGACAATTTCCGTAGAAGAAGCCGATGACGGTCTTTCCAAAATTATGATGATAAACGGCGGCGGCGCCTCAAAAGTGTCGGCAGATCCCAAACTTCGTTTCGGTTATGTGCGCTTTGTCGAAGACAATTTTATCAATCGGCTGCCGCAAAGCGGCACGCCCAAAAATGTTCTCATTGTCGGTGCCGGCGGGTTTACCATGGGGCTGCATGATCACTTTAACCGCTATACCTATGTTGATGTCGATGCTTCTCTGAAAGAAGTGTCGGAAAAATATTTTTTGCCGGAAAAATTAGGCGACAACAAAAAATTTGTTGTTCAGGATGCCGGTCAGTTTTTAAAAGAAAGCAAAGAACGGTTTGATCTGATTGTGCTCGATACCTACTCTAGCCGTCATATTATTCCGCCGGATCTGGTAACCGCCGAATATTTTTTCAAAGTGAGAGAAAAAAGTGCGCCGCAGGGTGTTGTGGTGATCAATATTGTCGGTTCGCCGTCTTTTTCTTCTTTACTTTCGCAAAAGTTGGACAACACGATTCGTCAGGCTTTCCCCTCTTTTCTCGGACGTCAGGTGATTGGCTCGTTTGACGGTTGGTGTCGGCATGACTGCCCCGCTCGAAATCTGATGTATGTCTGGTATAATCTGCCACAAAATTCAGATATTTACACGATTAATAAAAATTCTGCATTTTATGACTGAAAAAGGTTGACGAGAGCATTTTATATGTTAAGAAAACACATCTTTTAATTTTTTTTGAGGGGGTTGGGAAGATGTTTTCCGAGTTCAGTATGCGCCAATTTATCAGTGCGTTTGTTGTTTTGTTTGCGGTTATCGACGTTTTGGGTTCCGTACCGATTATTTTGAAATTGAAAAAGAAAGGCAAAAAAGTGAGCGCCGGCAAAGTTTCTTTTTGGTCTTTGCTGATGTTTATCGGCTTTTTCTACATCGGCGAGTTTTTTCTCCATTTGTTTAAGTTGGATATGTCGTCGTTTGCCGTCGCCGGTTCTCTCATTATCTTTATTATGGCAATGGAGATGATTTTGGATATTGAAATTTTTCGCGAAGGTCCGGATGCGCCCAAAGATTCTGTTTTTGTGCCTTTGGTGTTTCCGCTGATTGCCGGTGCCGGCGCGCTGACCACTTTGTTGTCGATTCGCGCACAGTTTGCCGATATCAATGTTTTGTTGGCCATTGCCGCCAATATGGGCGTTGTTTATGTGGTGATTCGTTTGGCAAAGCTGATTGAGCGAAGATTGGGGCAAAGCTTTATCTATATGCTGCAAAAGTTTTTCGGTATTATTCTGTTGGCCATTTCGGTCAAACTGTTTATTACCAATATCACGATTTTGATTGAGCAGATAGCCAAAAGCGCAGCCTGACTTTTTGCCCGACGGTTTCGTCGGGCTTTTCTTTACATACAATCAAGTCTTGATATTTGTGCAATTAAAACTTAAATTTAAGAAAAGAAAAAGGAAAGGCTTGGATGATGCAGGATAATTTACCCGAATTGCGAGATATTCATCTGCCGTCCGGCGATATATCGTTTTTTCCGCCGGCGTACGGTTGGTGGGTGCTGGCAGGCGCCTTGTCGGCAGCCGTTTTGCTGACGTGGTTGGCGCGCTTTCTGTTGCGCCGAAGTAAAAAACGCTATGCGCTGAAATTGCTGGCGGCAGCCCGTCGACCGGATCTGACGTCGGCGGTGAGAATGTCAGAAATTTTAAGACGTATCTGTGTTTATAAATATAAGACGGCAGCCGCGCTTTTCGGCATGGAGTGGATTGAGTTCCTCAACCGACATACAAAAGAAAAAATTTCCGGCAAAACGGCCCGATTACTGCTCGATGCTCCTTACATCAATGCCAATTCCCAAGTGTATGACGACAAAGATGTGGCGGAACTTTACCGCTTTTGCCAACGCTGGATTGGAGAAAACTTATGATTCTTTTTGCTTATCCGTTGATGCTTTTGTTGCTGCCGCTTCCGTTTTTGTTGCGGCGCATTTTGCCGCCGGCAAAGGGGCTGCACGGCGATGCCTTGCGTGTTCCTTTTTTGCGCGATCTGTCAGACATCAGCATCCGTTCGGGAAAAAAGTGGCAGGTTTCCTTTGCCAACGATGAAAAAGCATCGAATACAATCGGCTGGTTGTGGCTCATCTGGCTGTTGCTGACCGTTGCCGCAGCGCGTCCACAATGGCTGGGAGAACCCGTTAGGGTGAAAGATTATGGCCGCGATATTATGATGGTGATGGATATTTCAACCTCCATGCGGGAACCCGATTTTGTCTTAAACCGCCGACGGATTGATCGACTGACGGCCGTTAAACTGGCTGCCGATCAGTTTATCGAACGGCGTAAAAATGATCGGATCGGGCTGGTTTTGTTCGGGACACGCGCCTATCTTCAGTCGCCGGTGACATTTGACCGACAATCGGTGCGCGAAGTGTTGCGTTTGATGGATGCCGGCATGGCAGGCAATTCGACATCAATCGGTGACGCTCTCGGACTGGCATTGAAAAGCATTCGCGAAAGTGGCGCGAGAGAAGATAAAATCATTATCCTGCTTACCGACGGCGAGAACAACGATGGCAGCTTGAGCATGGCGCAGGCAATCAATTTGGCGCGCAATGAAAAAGTTAAAGTTTATACCATCGGCGTTGGTGCCGCCAACGCTTTTGTACAGTCGCTTTTCGGTATGCAGATTGCCATGTCCGGCGGCATTGACGAAGCCGGACTGAAACAGCTGGCGGAAGAAACCAAAGGGCGTTATTTTCGTGCCGATGATACGCTCGGATTGCAAAAGATTTATGACGAAATTGACCGTTTGGAACCAAGTGCGAACGAAGATCAGTTTGTGCGAGAAACAAAAGATTTGTTTTACTGGCCGTTGGCGGCGGCGCTTTTGCTGTCTTTTCTTGTCGTTTTTTTAAGAAAAAAGGGGGTTTAGATGGCAGAGTTTTTAAATGCTTTTCATTTTCTCCGTCCGTGGTGGTTGCTGTTTTTGCTGGTTCCGCTGATTGGGAGTTTTCGTTTCTTTTCCGGCTTAAAAAATATTTCTGCATGGGAGAGCGTTTGCGACCGCCGGCTTTTAGATTTTCTTTTGGTCAAGGGATCTTCCCGCCAGCGCAGTTTGGTTGCGGGGATTTTGCTGATGGGAATGTCGGCGGCAATTATTGCCTTAGCCGGCCCCAGCTGGCAAAAAAAGGAAATTCCTTCCTTTGCGCCGGAAAATCCGGTTGTATTTCTGCTGAACCTTTCGTCCGATATGGATGAAACCGATGTAACACCCAACCGGTTGGTGCGGGCCAAATATGCCGTTTCCGATTTGCTCCGGACACTTTCCGGCGCACAAAGCGGTTTGATTGTCTATACGGGCGAACCGTTTTTGATCAGTCCGTTGAGCGACGACGGGCGGATAATCGACAATTTGCTGAGTGCGGTTACTCCCGATATTGTGCCGGAAAACGGCGATCGTCTGGATCGTGCGTTGGACTATGCGGTCAAGCGGTTGCGGGAGTCCGGCTACGACAACGGCAATATTGTGGTGCTGGCGGCCGATGTCGGGCAAGATTTTAATTTGGCGATGATTTCGTCGGCAGGTGCTTATGCCAAAGGCTACCGAGTGAGTGTTGTCGACGCGGCAGCCGTCGGATCGGAAAAACTGAAAATGATTGCCGAGAAAGGCGGCGGTGCTTATGTGGGGATCGTTTCCGGTTTGCCGCAGCTGTCGTCATGGCTTTCGCGGCATAAGGGGCAGCAGCTGAAAGAAAGCAAAAACGAAAAAGAAGCATGGGAAGATGCCGGTTATTATGTGTTGTTCATTCCGTTGATCTGCACGCTTTATTTTTTCCGGCGGGGGCTTCTTTCGTTGGTTTTTCTGCTGGCGTTTACCGATTCTGTTCATGCCGGTTTTTTCCTCAATGACAATCAGGAAGGCTTGCGTGCGTTTGAGCGTCGGGAGTTTGAACAGGCGGCGTCACACTTTCGCGATCCGGCGTGGAAAGCCTCGGCTTATTATCGGGCAGGCAAATTTGCCGACGCATTGAAATATTTTTCCGGCAACGATGCCGAAAGTCTTTATAATCAAGGCAATGCATTGGCAAAAAGCGGCAAAATAGATGAGGCGATCAAAAATTATGAAAAAGTTTTGGAGATGATGCCGGAACACGAAGATGCCAAATTTAATCTTGAATATTTGAAGAAACAGCAACAGCAGCAACAACAACAGCAATCTGCAAACGGCGAGCAAAATCAGCAAAATCAGCAATCGTCGTCAAACGGTGGGCAAAATCAGTCGGCAAACGGCGACAATAAGCAGTCCGACGGCAGTAACGAGAAGCAGGAAGGGCGGCCGCAGTCATCTTCTTCTTCCGGTGGTCAGGGTGAGCAAGACGCCGGTCAGGAAAATAAACAGCCGCAGCCTGCCGAGAGCAACGAACAAACCGCCGGCGGCGAAAAAAACAAACAACAAGCCGTGCCACAGCCGCAAGACAAGGGCGGAGAGAGCAAAGAAGAGGCCAAAACGGCAGCTGTCGGTCAGGAAAAGAGTAACGAAAGCGGCAAAGGCTACAGCGAAGCCGCACAGGCTCGCGAACAACAGTTTCGCGACATTCCCGAAGATGTCGGCGGTCTGCTCAGAGCCTTTATTCTCAAAGAATATCAGAAAAACAGGTATAAGGATAACTGACTATGAAAAAGTGGATTTGGCTTCTGATTTCAACTCTTTTTGTTTGCGAGTCGGCACTTGCTGCCGATAAGCTGACGGCAAAACTCAACCGCAATCCGGTGCCGGTGGGAGAAACTTTTGTCCTCAGTTTGGAATATGATGGCGATCCCGGCAATAAAAAGCCTGATTTTGCACTGCTTAGTCATGATTTTACGGTTTATATGGTATCCAACTCTTACAAGGGCATCTATACCAACGGCAACATGAAAAAACTCTACATCTGGAACGTAACGATGACAGCCGACAGAACCGGCACTTTTACCATTCCCTCACTTTCTGTCGGCAAGGCCAAGAGCTTGCCGTTAACTGTTCGTGTCGTTGCCGCCGACAACCAACGGCAGGCCGCGCCTGACGCTCCCAAATTTTCCGTTAGTCGCAGCATCAGCAATTCTTCTCCGTTGGTACAACAGCAGCTCAACTATACTTTTAAAATAACCGCCAAAGAAGCTTTGCAAGGCAATGCTCCGCAGTTTATGAGCGCCGACGGTGACGAATGGATTATCCGCGCATTGGGAGATCCCGTTGTTTCCACCCGACTGAAAGATGGCGTGGAAGAAAGGGAAATCACTTTTAACTATGCTCTTTTCCCACAAAAAAGCGGAAATTTGCAGATTCCCGAAGTGCGTTTTGAGGGATATTATATTGATCCCGATTCCGGTCGCCATTCCATGCAACGTTTGCTCGGTGCTTTTAGCGGGCTGAATGATGATGCTTTCGGTTTGGATATGTTTGGTCGCCGAGTGCCGATTGTGCTCAAAGCCGGACCAATCAGCATCAAAGTGGGAAAAATTCCCGCGGCTAATCACGGCAGCTGGTGGTTGCCTGCCCAAAAGGCCGAAATTTATTCCGATTGGCAGCAAAAAATGCCGACATTCAAAAGTGGCGAAGCCGTCAGCCGAGAAGTATACCTAAAAGTGGACGGTGTCATCGACAGCCAATTACCGGAAATTCGCTTTCCCGATATTAAAGGAATGAAACAATATCCGGAAAAACCGGTCATCCGTAGCGAAGTTAACGGCGACAATGTTGTTTCGACCATGAAAATCAAAACCGTTTATATTCCGGAAAAAAGCGGACGGATGACAATTCCGGAAATTGCCGTCAACTGGTATAATATCAATACGCGGCAAATGGAAAAGGCCATACTCCCCGCGGTTGACGTTGAGGTTGCTCCCGGTGTTGCGATAACACCGTCCTCGGTTGTTCCGGAAGAAAAAACAAAAGCGGCATATGCTCCTGCCAAAGCAGAAACGATACCTGAGGCCGTTATGCCTGCTCCGGTATCGGGGTGGCATTTGCTGGCGGCATTTTTGGGTGGGGTGGCTCTTAGTTTGCTGGCGGTTGTGATGTTTTTGCGATTGTCGGCGAAACAAAAGCATGAAAAAAAGCCGGCAAGGCTTTCCGGTCAACGGAGCGGCATTGTTCAGGCCGTGCGCAACCATGACCTGCGCTCTGTTCGCGACAATGTACTCGCATGGGCAAGAAAAACTTTTCCCGCAGCGGAAGTTCGCAATCTTGACGACGTCGCCGCGCTGGCGGAAGATCGGGATTTTACCGTAGAATTGCAAAAATTGCAAAAGGCGCTTTACTCCGTCAGTCAGGCAGATTTCGATTCGTCGACCTTTATGGAAACTTTTACCCGTGCAGCCAAGCGTCGCACAAAACAAAAAAAGGAAAACGAAAGATTGCTGCCTCGTTTGTACCAATAGGTTTTTGTTTTGCCGCCAAAATTGGGCGACCAGCCGATGGCGCAAAAATCGGGCGCAAAAATAAATATATCTCGGAAAAATGACAAAGAAAAGGGGACGACGCAAACCGTCAATCGTCGTCCCCTCCTTATTTTAGAGATGGCTCAAAAACTCTTTATTTGCTTTTAAATTGGGCTTCGTAAAGCTTTTTGTAAGCTCCGTTTTCTCTTGCCATAAGTTCATGATGTGTGCCGGTTTCCACAATTTCGCCATTGTTTAAAACCACGATCAGGTCTGCATTTTGTATGGTCGAAAGCCGGTGGGCAATCACAAACACGGTGCGGTTTTGCATCAGGTTGTCGAGGGCTTTTTGCACCACGGCTTCCGAACGGTTGTCCAGCGCCGAGGTTGCTTCGTCCAAAATAACAATCGGCGCATCTTTGACCAACGCGCGGGCAATAGCCAATCGTTGCCGCTGCCCTCCGGAAAGAGCCGAGCCGCGTTCGCCGATATCCCGATCCAGTCCCTTTTCGTGTTCTTGAACAAAATCTTTGAGATAGGCCATTTCAAGGGCCTTTTGAATTTCCTCATCTCGGGCATCAGGCTTGCCCAGTAAGATGTTGTCGCGGATGGTGCCGGAAAACAGGAAGTTGTCCTGAAAAACGATGGCAATTTTATCACGCAGCGAATGCAAAGAATAGTTACGGATGTCGATTCCGTCAATGAATACGCCTCCCTTTTTGACATCGTAAAAACGGGGCAACAGGTTGACAATGGTTGTTTTTCCGCCGCCGGAGTTGCCGACCAGAGCCACTGTTGAGCCGGCTTTGACGTTTAAGCAAATGTCACGCAGCACCGGAATGTTTTTTTGATATTCAAAATCAATATGATCGAATTTAATCCCTTTTTCGACCACTTTCAGTTCTTGCGCATTGTCTTTATCCCGAATATGAGATTGCAGGTTGAGCACATCGGTGATTCTTTCTATCGCCAAAAACGAAACCTGTACGTTGTTGAAGTTTTTCCCGATTCCTTTGATCGGCGTATAGAGCATGATCAGAGCGGTGATGAAAGAAACAAAATTGCCCGACGTGATGGTGCCGTTGACGATCAGATAGCTGCCGTAGCCGATGACGGCGCCGACGCCGACGGAAACGACAACGTGCATGAGCGGCGTCATCCAACCGGTTTTTTTGACCATTTTCATTGTCAGCTTAAACAATACGCGCAAAATGTCGTTAAACTGACCATACATTTTTTCTTGCAGGTTGTAAGAGGCTATGGTTTTGTTGCCGGCGTGGCATTCATTATAATGCGTCAAAATGCAGGAAGATCTGTTGATGGTGTCTTTTATCAGCCCTTTAATGCGGCGCTTAACCTGTGTCAAAGGCAGTAAGGCGCATAGCAGCACCACAATGGCAATAATGGACAGCTGCCATGAATTATAAATGAGCACGCCGATCAACGACAGCGAAGAAAAAAAGCGGGAAACAAACAGCTTAAGGTTGTCCAGCAGTCCCATGCAGGCGGCATCAGCATCGCTTGCAAAACGTTGGATAATAACGCCCGATGAGTTGCAGTCAAAGAAAGATGGTTCAAAACTCATCAGTTTTTTAAACAAGGTTCGTTTCAGATCGTGGTTGATGCGGGTGCCGACCCAAGTGTTAAGATAAGTTGCGGCATAGTTAAGAAAACCCTGCACGGTGGTAAAGGCAACGATGAGAATGGGAATGTAAACCGGCGAAGTCGTGTTTTTGTCCACCAACACGTTGTCCATATATGGTTTTAAGGACAATGCAATTACCGAATCGAGCGCGCCGACGGGAATGCAAATTAAAATGGCCAGCAATGCCCGCACCCAATAGGGTTTGACAAAAGGCCACATTTGTCGGTAATGATCGGCAAATTTCAATTTTTGCAGCGGTTCCGGTTCCAAGAGAAAATCTGTTGTTTTCATGAATAGTCCTAAATGATGTTTAAAAATCTTAAAATGACGAAGATCAACACGGTTTCAAACAGCATCATCATCCAGAAAAATGTTTGGTAGGTTCTTTTTTTTGATTTATGATGAAAAAACTTCTGCCCCAAAAGAGCCCCCGCCCATCCGCCGAGAAACTCCAGCGTGTGCAGATGGCTTTCGGGTATCCGCCAGCTGTTTTTTTGTGCGGCTTTCTTGTCTGCGCCATAGGCGATAAAAGTGACAAGATTGATGGATACTAATTGAAAAACCAGAAACAAAAGCAGCGTTTTGGGGTGGAAAGGCGTGGTTGTAAACCAGTGGCTTTCCGTATAATATGCCGCAAGAATAACCAGCCCGATATGCAGCATATAGAAGCTGTTTTTTTGCAAAGGAGGGATCAGCAGAAGCAGCCCGAGCAGAATGATCGTAAACGTAAGAACCATTTGTCAATGTCTTGTTTGTTGCATGAAAATCTGCTGCCGAATATAAAACATAAAAAAAATAAAAGCAATAAAACAGTCAAAAAATCTGTTGGCGGCAAAAATTTGATTGAGAAAATAATAAATATTGCGTATACTCACGTAAAACTTATTTCATAAAGGAAGGCTGAAACTCATGAAAAAAATGTTTATTGTTCTGGCTGTGGGCACTTTGGTCGGGTGCTCTGCATGGCAGAATATCTTGCCCATGCGGCAGGAGCGGACAGAACCGTCGCCGCACCCGCGTTTTGTGACCGAACCACCCTATGCTTTGAGCAACCTTTATGAGGAAACTTCCGCGCCGCAAATGTATTCGGTTGTTGCCGCACGGGTAACCAACAAAATGCTGGAGCAAACAACGAAGATATATGACAAGCCCATGCGCCCCAAGCTTTACGTCATGCAGATCAAAAAAGCCGGCGTTGAGCATATTCCCGATGGTTTTTACCATTCTCGTCGGGTGACGAAAGAAATGATAGAGGGGGCAAAAACTTTTATACCGGTCAATGAGCGGGAAGATGCCGATTATGTGCTGGATATCACGGTGAGTCGGCTGAATGTCCAAAGTATTCAGGGCGATGTTTTGCAATATAAAATGATACTTTCGGACAAAAGCGGCAACGAAGTAGGCAGTTGGATGGAAAACATCCGTCAGGTTCAAAATGATGACAGAAGTTGGTGGTAAATTGAAAGCGGGTTTATTGGTTGCATCGGTAGCTTTGTTCGGCGTGCTGGCTTTTTCGGCGCGCACGGCAGATATTGTCAAAATTAAAGGTGAAGCTTGCGAAAAGTTTGTTTCCGGACAGTCAAAGTCAAGTATTCGGGTGAGGGTGACGGACAAAGCCAGCTATAAAGCCGTCAGTCAGGTGGAAAATTTGGCAGACGTCCGTTCTCGGATGTTGGAACACGATTTTAACGTGATTGTGTACAATCTGGTGGACAACTATGTACGGGATCTGATGGTGCGAACCACCAGCCAGAACGATAACGAACTTTGTGTTAAAGTTACCGGCGCGCTTTTGGCGGCGGATATTGATACCGTGGTTGCCAACTATTCCCCCAATATGCCGGCCCCCGAATATGATATTAAAGAAGCGGCAGGTCTTGAAGAAGAAGTATTGACCGACGAAGATGAACCGCAAGCGGATACGCCCTCAGAGCCGGAAGCCGATGTTCTCTACAGCGGCCCCGAAGAATTGCAACAAGAGCAGGAACAGATTGCCGCAGAAGAAACGGACAACGATCCGCTTCTGACGGAAGAAGAAAGTCGGCAACGGCAAGATGAGGTTGCCGAGCTTGACGAAGAAGACGCGCCAACGTCGGAAAATGCGCTGACGGACAATGAGGCGCAAACGGTTGACCCATTGACCGCAAACGAGGAAACGTCGTTGGGCGAACTGCCTCCGCCGCCGCTTGTAACGACGACAAGCGCAGAAGTGCAACCGACGGCAGAAGCCCCATCGGCGGAGCAAGCACCGGCGGAAACACAGCCGACTGCCCCGATTTCTACGGTTGAAGAAGACGCTTATGTCTATGTCGGGCCGGTTGAGTTTAACAACAATACACATTCTGCCAAACCGGCGCAGGTTTTAAAAGATATGTTTGCCGACACCAAAGGTTATCAGTTGGTAGACAGTCCGGCGGCAGCGGGCTATGTGTTCTTGCCCAAAGTGCTGAAAGCTAAGGTTGATGCGCTCAATTCGCAAACCAAGCGCATTCAGATGGTTGTTTCTTTGCAACTTCGGGTGCAAAATTCTTCCATATCTTTCTCCGAGCACCAAAACCGTTTTGTTTTGTTTGAAAGCGGAGAGAAAGAGCAGGAAATTGCACGGAAACTGCTGCATAAGCTGTTGCGCAAAGCTGGCCGCAAATTGTTTGAAAAAGTGGAGCAGGCAGAAGCCAAGCGCAAAGCCCAAGGGCTGCCGCAGATTATTACGCCTTCCAAATAAAAAAACTTACTCAAAAAAAATCCCTTTGAAAAATCAAAGGGATTTTTTGTTTTTCCGCTTGCGCAACAGAGCCAAACAGCAAACGGTTTTGACATCAAAACCCATTAAAACTTAGGGTGCTCTTTGATGTTGCGGCAAGAAAAGCAGAGGTTGTGGATTCTTTTGACGCCGGAAGTAAGACAATAGCCTTCAATTTTTGTTTCCAACAGCGATTGGTATTTATCCAGCTCTTGATTGTAATTGTCAAAATAAAGCAGAATTTCGATATCGGTAAAGCCGCGGTCGGTATAAAGGTTGTAATCGTAGGCACAAATTTGCCGCCCGAACGTTTCGATGACGATTCGTTGAATATTTTTGAAATGTTCTTCATAATGATTGAGCCGATAAGCATCGGCAAATTGGTTCAATGTTTGATAAAAAGGCTCTGCCGGCGCGGTGGCGATAATTTTTTTGAGCAGGGGCACACTGCCGGTCATGAGGGCAAACTTAATCATTTCCAACGGAAAGATCCCAATATCTTGTTCCATGTTTTCAAAATGCGGCTTAATCAGGAGCATTGACATTTCAAGCATACCGAGGTTCATCAAATCGTCGAGGTACATTTTTTCTAACAACGGAGAGAGGTTTCCGCCCAGTTCCCAAATTCGGGAGGCGATGGCCCGCGCTCTTTGTTCGCGAGAGTTGAGTATCTCAAGGTGCATCTGCAAAATCAACAGTTCGACATTGTCGCGATATTGCATGAGCATTTTATCGATCATTGCGCCTGTTTTCAAAATCTCATTAATGTTGCTGCCATCCAGACTTTTTGCCTGATGGTACAAATTTTGAATTTGCTGGCTGATAATTGCCTGCATGGAATAATCGGCTGCCATTTTTGTAATCCTCACAATGTTTAATTTTGCCAAAATAAGACGATAGCTCAATCATAGCTTATAATTTGTAAATTTCAAACAGTTAAAATGCCGAATTTTTTAAAAAATTGCCGGCGTCTTGCCTTTGTCCGCATACAACGACATTAAAAAGGGATGGATTGACAATCGGGGAAAAAGAGATATAATTAAAAGATAACCGAC
>JAHHRI010000027.1 GCA_020025875.1 Alphaproteobacteria bacterium
TATTTCGTTATAGTATTTTTCTTCGCTATCCCTTGCTTTTTCGTCTTGATTTTTGTTGCATTTTATCGTACCTTTTTTTGCAGCTGAAACATAAGTAAAACAGAGCTCTGACAACTCAACGAACCGAAAAAGAACAAATAAAAACGATTGGCAAATCGGCGCCAAAGGAGCATTGATATTTTTCGATCAGGTTTCAGATTAGCCCCATTTTTTGTGCAATAATCACCGCTTGGGTGCGATTGGTTGCCCCGATGGCGCGCAACAGGGCGTTGATGTGCAGCTTGACGGTTGCTTCCGAAACACCCATTTCATAGGCAATTTGCTTGTTTGACATCCCTTTGGCAACCAGCCCCAATACTTCCGACTGCCGATTGGTCAGCATTTTGCCTTTGTTTTTGATCGGTGTGTCGTCTAAGTTTTTGCCCAGCATTACCGGCGGGATATAAGTGCCGCCGTCTAAAATCAGCTTCAGGGCATTGCTCAATATTTTGCTTTCCGCTCTCTTGGTGATATATCCGCTGGCGCCTTTTTCCAAACTGTCTCTGATGGTATGCACGTTTTCGGAAGCGGAAATGACAACCAATCGGGCATCTCCGGCTTTGGCGCGGATGGCATCAAAGCCTTTTTCCCAAACCATGTCCTGCATATCAAGATCGATGATAATCAGGTCAAACTTGTGTTCGCTATTTAAAATTTTCAGCGTTTGGGCAAAATTAGAAGCCTGCAGAATCGTTGCGGCTTCGTCCAGCTGCTCAATCAACAGCCCCAAACCATCCCGAAACAATGCGTGATCGTCTGCAATTAAAACTTTCATCTGATGTTCTCCAACTATGCCATATCTTGCCGGCGTCAGACAATCGACGCAAGCGTAAAACTTTAAGACAGTTCTATCGGAGCATCATATAATCAGTCGGATTTATATTTAAAGAGGAGTCGTGCGGATTTTTTAATCGAGAATTTTGTATGTGATGCCGGCTTCTTTGAACATCTGTTCCGAATAGATCAGCTTGTCACGCCAGCCACCTGTCGGAGTGCCGGCATCTGCGGGCAGACGGTTGGTTACCACCATTTTGATACCGGCCTGAATAATTGCCCGCGCGCAGTCGGTGCAGGGCGGATGAGTGGCATAGAGAACGCAGCCCTTAAGAGATGTGCCGGTCAGACAGGCATTGTAAACGGCGTTTCTTTCCGCATGCTCAAAAAAGTCATATTTTGTCGGACGTTCCAGACGTTCGGGAATGAGATCGTTTATGCCTCGCACCGGTCCGTTGTAGCCGGTTGCCCGAATTTCGCGGTCAGGACCGACGACGATTGCGCCGGTTTTTGTGTTTGGATCTTTTGACCAAGTGGAAATTAACTTTGCCACCTCCATAAAACGGTAATGCCATTTTTCCGAAAACATCAGAACCTCCCAGTTGATAACTCTCTTTATTAATATGGCCCAACCACGCTGCTTTTGCAATTATTTTTTAAAATTTCCGCAAAGGCTTTATGCGCGCACTTGACAAATAGGTGAAAATAGTCAAAGCTAAAGGCAGTTTTGATAATTTAATTTTAGGAGAAAAAAATGAGTGCAATTGTTGATATTCATGCCAGAGAGATTCTCGATTCCCGCGGTAATCCGACGGTTGAAGCCGACGTCGTTCTGCAAAGCGGCGCTTTTGGACGCGCGGCCGTTCCTTCCGGTGCTTCGACGGGTGTGCATGAAGCCGTAGAACTCCGTGACGGCAACAAAAAACGTCATGGCGGCAAAGGTGTGCTGAAAGCGGTTGAAAACGTCAACGATAAAATTTATGACGCTCTGGCCGGGCTGGATGCCGAGGATCAGATCGAAATCGACCAGACCATGATTGACCTCGACGGTACCGAAAACAAAGGCAAACTCGGCGCCAACGCCATTTTGGCCGTATCTCTTGCCGTTGCCAAAGCTCAAGCCGAAGAAGCCGGTCTCCCCCTTTATCGTTATCTGGGCGGTACCATGGCACGCACTCTGCCTGTTCCGATGATGAATATCGTCAACGGCGGTCAGCATGCCGATAACCCGATTGATATTCAAGAATTTATGATTATGCCTGTCGGTGCAGATTCGATTAAAGAAGCCATCCGCTGGGGAGCTGAAATTTTCCACACCCTGAAAAAGAACCTGAAAGCTGCCGGACACAATACCAATGTCGGTGACGAAGGCGGTTTTGCTCCTAACCTGAAATCGGCAGAAGAAGCTCTTACCTTTATCGTTGAGTCGATCAAAGATGCCGGCTACAAACCGGGTGAGGACGTTGTGTTGGCGATTGATGCCGCTTCTTCCGAATTTTATAAAGACGGCAAATATGAAATGACCGGCGAAGGAAAATCCTACACCAATGCCGAAATGGTTGAGTTCTATAAGGAACTGTGCGAAAAATTCCCCATTTTTTCCATTGAAGACGGTATGGCCGAAGATGATTGGGAAGGCTGGAAAATGCTGACCGATGCCATCGGCGACAAAGTACAGCTGGTTGGTGACGACTTGTTTGTAACCAATCCAAAACGTTTGGCCATGGGGATTGAAAAAGGCGTTGCCAACTCGATTTTGGTTAAAGTTAACCAGATCGGTTCGCTGAGCGAAACCCTGAAAGCCGTTGATCTTGCGCAGCGTAACAAATATACCGCCGTTTTGTCGCACCGTTCGGGCGAAACCGAAGACACAACAATTGCCGACATTGCGGTTGCCACCAACTGCGGACAGATCAAAACCGGATCTATGTCGAGAACCGATCGTATGGCAAAATACAATCAGTTGATTCGTATTGAAGAAGAACTGGGCGATGTGGCTCTGTTTGCCGGAAAATCTATCCTGAAAAAATAATTTTTTTCAGACGATAACTAAAAAACCCCGTGTTGTTTGCTCAACGCGGGTTTTTTTGTTGTGGGTTGTTCTTTATAATCCCCAAAAAAAACGTATCGGAAAAATCCGATACGCTTTTTTTAAAACCTTGCTTGTTATCCGCTCTGGCACAATCTATTTGCCGATTGTCGCCCGCGAAATGTGGTAGCTTCCCTTATCTTGCATCAGCGTATAGCCGGAAGACGCATTGACAACAGGGGCATAAAATTTGTCGCCGCCCGCAGTCCAATAGGTGGTGCCTGCCAGCAGAAAATCGGCGTTGATTCCGTTTTGGCGCAACACGGTTACTGTTTGGTTAATTTCTTCTCGGTGCGATACCCACAGTTTGAAATCTTTTTTCAAAGAGAGGTAACCGTAATACCCATCGGCAAAACTCAAATTTTCACATTCTCGTTCCGCCCCGTGATACGACATACGAATTTGATTTTTCAAACTCATCAGCGTATTTTTGATCACAATGGCAATAATCTTTTCGCCTTTCAGCAACTCGTTAGTAACCATGCCGTTAAGGTAAAGCAACGGACAGGGTAATAAAATTTTTTCCATATAATTAAGTTTAATAATTGCTTGCTGTGTTTTAATTTGTCATCTTTTTGGACAAAAGTCAACTTTTTTATAAAATTGTGCCACAAGCAGGGAACAGCCCCTTTGCGTATAAAGGCACCCTCCGATAAGGGCAGGGAACAGCCCCTTTGCTCATTTGCTTCTTAACCAGAGGGGTTGTCAGGTGCAAAAAAAAGATCCGGCAGAGCCGAATCTTTTTTATCTAACGCCAAAAAACAATTAGGCGTTGAGCTTACAGAGCACGCCGGCGGATGTATCCCATTCGTCGCAGCCGAGCAACTTGCACTTGCCGTTAGACAGCGCAATGGCCTCCATGTGCTTATAGTTGCTGTCTCCTTTATCGGCCGTCCAGATTAAACATTTGTGGTCAATCTGAACATAGCTGCCGCATTTTTTCAGCATCATTCTCACCCCGCTTAAGCGGCTTGCGATGATTCTTGCTTCCTGCGGCGTCAACAAGGAAAGATGATGCAAGCAGGCAAATTCGAAAGCATCGTATGACGTGTAGCCGGTGGTTCCGAAATACTCTGTTGATAACAGGCAGTCTTCGGAGATACGGATTGCCTTCACTTTTTTCCCGATGATCAATTCTGCACTTTCCGAGTTGTCATCATAAACAAACAAAAACTGAAATTTTGTTTTCATACTTAAAAATATTTGAAGTTAATAATTGTTTTATTGCTTTAGTATAGACAAAAAAAATCAAAAAGCAACAGAAATCAGTAATCGGTAAATCTTTGCCGCTCCTTTGCGACAGAAAAGGCGTTTGTTTTTTTCGAATCTTTACGGCTTTCTCCAATCTCCTCAAAGCCGATTTAAGAGTCGGTCCTTTCTTTGTTTGGAGGAAGGAGGGCTGTTCGGGGCATTTTGCAGAGCGAGCCGGTTTGGGTGGTATGCGATTGATGGGCAAAAGAGCCGTTGCCGCTCCACGGCAAGGTAGACGTTTTGCTCAGAGATGTTTTCCGATCAATCGAAGGTTTCGAATCTGCAAAAAGCTTGCGTTTTGCTCATGCTTGTTGGTAACAATGATGTTGTTTTAACATCATTCCGTTCGGAGCAAACTCAGGGTTTCAGGCAAGCATAAAAAAGGTGAATCGAAAAATTCGATTCACCTTACAAAAAAAATACGCAGCAGGCTATTTGTATTTAAATACGACAGCCGCCGGTTCGTTGGGGGCGCATTTGCTACCGTCAACCAAAGAATATGCCGCCATTTCACCGGTTTGCGCGTTTTGTGTCCATACATAATCATACGCCAGCGCCAGCGAGGCTTTGCACTCTTCAAGCATATTCCTCATTTCTTTCTGTCGGCTTTTGATCAAAGCAAAATCTTGCGGCGAGATCAGCGATAGGTTTTTATCCTTGGCTGTTTGGCACGCGGTTTGCGCATCCGTTTTCGGGTTGTTGGCGTTGCTGCCGGCACGCACATTGATCAAAGAACCATTTTCCAGCATAATGCCCGTTACCGGTACATTATAAAACTGTTCCATCGTTGCTCCGCCTTCGTAAAGGTAACGAAGCTTGAACTTTCTTTTTTCCATATGATAATTTGTTAATAGGTTTGTATATTTTTCTTCATATCTCTTTTCCGGTTTTTTGTCAAGTTTCAAAAACGTCATATCGCCAAAATCGTACGGCCATAAACAGGAGCCGGACAAAAAGCAAAAGCCCCGCGAAAGAGCGGGGCTTGCTGCTGGTTTGTGGTTTAGATTCGGCGTTCCACTTTGTGTTTAGATTTAAGGAAAAACAATACGCCGAACGGAATGCTCAGGGCATAGAAGCCTGTTGAAACGCTCAGCACCAACCATGGAGAGCTAATGATCATGGTGGCAAACAAAACCACGATGATAATCAGCGGAACCACCAGATAAGTCGGCACTTTCATATGTTTGGTCGAAATTGTCGGAATGCGGCTGACCATTAACATTGCTACCGCACACATCAACACACAACAAAACCAATCATTGCGCAGAAAAACGGCTTCGGGAAATTCAAAGCTCAGCATAATCGGCAAGATACCGAGTGCCGCTGCTGCCGGAGCCGGTACGCCGACAAAAAAGTTTTGCCAGTATTCCGGTTGCGGTTCGTCTTCCAGCATGGTATTAAAACGTGCCAGCCGCATAGCCATGCAGATGGCAAACAACAAACAAAAAAACCAGCCGAATTTCGGAAAGCTGGACAAAGTCCACTGATACATCAAAATAGCCGGAGCCACGCCAAAGCTGACAAAGTCGGACAGAGAATCCAATTCTGCCCCGAATTTTGTTGAACCTTTGAGCATACGTGCTACCCGACCGTCCAACATATCAAACAACGCTGCTAAAAAAATGCAAACGATCGCTTTTCCCCACATACCCATAATGGCATAGCGTATGGAAGTGACGCCGGCGCAAAGAGCCAGTGTGGTCACAATGTTTGGGGCAATCTTGCGGAAAGGCAACATGGTTAGTTTTTGTTGCAACAGATTGTTGTTGATCTTTTCCATTATCTGATCACTCCTTTCATGGCGGCATCGGAGGAGGAAAGATTGGCAAGCACGCTTTCGCCGGCGGTCATGATCTGTCCGACACAGACCTGAGGCTCAACGCCTTGCGGCAGATAAACGTCTAACCGCGAGCCGAAACGGATCAGTCCGAAACGTTCGCCGGCTTTGTATTTGTCTCCCGGTTTGGCAAAACACAGAATGCGTCGGGCAATTAAACCGGCAATCTGCACAAAGACAATTTCTTTGCCGGATGAGGTTTTCATTGCCAACAGTTGACGTTCATTGTCTTTGCTGGCTTTGTCAAGGGTTGCGTTTAAAAATTTGCCGGGGACATAAACGGCTTTGGTGATGGTTCCTTCGGCCGGAGCGCGGTTGACATGCACGTTAAATACGCTCATAAATATACTGACACGGGTAAATTCTTCATCTCCCATTTCCAATTCTTCGGGAGCTTTCACTTTGGTGATCATCTGTACAATGCCGTCGGCAGGCGAAACGACCACATCTTTAATTTCCGGCGTAACTCGTTCCGGATCACGGAAAAAATAATAACACCAGACGGTACAGATAAGCCCGATAACGCCCAGAGGTTCCCAGATCATTGCCAATAACGCGGTTATTGCCGCAAAGATCCCGAAAAATTTCCACCCTTCTTTGTTAATATTGGGCAGAACATAGCGATGCCATGAAATATCAACAGTTTTCATCAATTATCCTTTCGTTTGAATCAAAAACTTTCGGTATGCCGAAACGCTGTTTCTGCCGCATACCTCAACATTAGGAAAACATATTTTTTTTACGGTGACAAGTTTTTAATGGCAATACTCCAAATAAAAAAGCAAAAATTTTCAGATATGCAAAATTACAGTTGCCTTTTTAGCTTTTTGTTTGTATAAAAGGCAAATAGATTTTGCGCTTGTGGCGGAACTGGTAGACGCTGCAGACTTAAAATCTGTTGGCCGCAAGGCCGTGCCGGTTCGATTCCGGCCTAGCGCACCATTTAGAAACAAGGCTTTGAGCATTTTGCCCAAAGCCTTGTTTTTGTATTCCACACACGCTCTGCGGGGTTAGTTATCGGGGATGATCGTCAGGCTATTAAGCGCAAATCCCAACGGGAGATTTTCTTCCCCGAAACCAAGCTCTTTTGGTGAGGAGGCGCCGTCAATTTTAAAAATTAGATTGATCGGATGTTGGCTGCTTAAATATTTTTGAGCGATTTTGATTTTTGTTTGCGGGATTTTGTGCCCGTAGCGAAAAGTCCATTCATCTATTTTCCTGTCGTCAAGGTATATTTCTACGGAAAGATTTTTGTTTTGGGAGTTAACATAGGGGGCAACGTCAAAATTGAGCGAGACGGAGGCGTATACTTGCGACAGCATAAATGACAAGAGCGCCTTGTTGCCGGTGCTCCATATGCCGTGTTCATCAAAACGGACAAATCCCAGAATTTTGAAGTGGCAGTCGCTGCCGTTGAAATGATATTTGTGGAAATAATCGGTTGCTTCTTTGGGGGCTTGGTGAAGGAAGGCGCGTTCTTCCTCGATTGAAAAACGGCGCGTTTTCAGAAAGTAGTATTCGGAATAATATTTGCACATTTCCGGACAGAGTATGCAGTAGGTTGCGCCATAATAAACCAGCGCCAACATTACCACCAGCAGAATTTTAAATTTCATCATTTTAATACCGCCTGCAACCGTGTTGTATTGATATTAATTATATAAAAAACAATGTGATGAGCCAAGCAGAAAAGGGCTGTCGTTGAGAAAATTCACAATTTTGTAACCGGTTTTGTAAGCGGTCGTTTTCTCTGTAGGCACGGTTTGATTAAAGTTTGCAGCCGGCGATATGTCGTCTGGCTTGATATTTGCGATATTCGCTGAAAATATGAAGATTGCGGGCAATGGCAATGCAACGGAGAACCAATCGGCGTTCGTCGTCGTGGATGGATTCTTCCAGATATTGGAAATAGGCTTCCATATCCTGAATATTATTAAATATCGTTGACATTCTTTTTTTCCATAACCGTTTATATAAAACATATTATAGTACAAAAAAATCGGTGCGGTTGTTATTGTTTTGTGACAATGTCGGAGGCGAGGGCGCGGGAACCCAAAAAATAAAATGTATTCTTGTTCATTTTGCAATTGCACATTATCATTATTTGGTTTAGTTTGTGGACAACAATATCAACTTTATCTGACAGGAAAAATTTATAATGGCAAAAATCACTTGGAAACCGGGAACTATGGAATATCCTCTGCCACCGGTTATGGTCAGCTGCGGAAGCATGGACAAGCCAAACGTTATGACTGCGGCATGGACCGGTATCATCAGCAGCGAACCGGCGATGACCTACGTTTCAATCCGACCTTCCCGATATTCTCACGAGCTGATTAAGGAAAGCGGCGAATTTGTAATTAATCTGACCACTCTGCCGCTGGTGACCGCCGCAGATTTTTGCGGTATTAAATCCGGTCGCGATATTGACAAGTTTAAGGAAATGAACTTAACCCCCGGTGTTTGTTCTCAGGTTTCTTGCCCGCAGATTATCGAAAGTCCGGTTTCAATAGAGTGTAAGGTTGTCAACGTTACAAACTATGGCAGCCATGATATGTTTTTGGCGGAAATCGTTGCGGTGAACGTTGATGACAAATATCTTGATCAAGACGGTAAGCTGTGGTTGGAAAAAGCGGGGTTGATTGCCTATTCGCACAACTATTATTACACCCTCGGTCGCAATGTCGGCTTTTTTGGTTTTTCCGTTTGTCGCAGCGCTCTTAAAGCCCGCGAAAAAATGAAAAATGTTGTGGTCGAAGTCAAAGAGCCGAAAATTGCCAAACCGGAAAAAGACAGCAAATTTACTCGCAGAAAATGGACGGCGAGAGCAGAAACCTCGCGAGAAGGGAAATTTAACGGTCGTGATAAGTTTGAACGTTCTCGGCGGATGCGTTTCAACGATGAAGATAAATCGGAAGGTGCGCCGCGTAAACCAAGCAAAAAATTTGCTTCGGATAAAAAATTTTCTTCGGACAAAAACTTTGCGCCGCGTAAAAAATCCGGCGATAGATATGAGGGCAACAGTTCCGACAGACCGTCACGAAACGGCAGACAAGAAGGCGGATTTAATCGTCGGCAGCGCCGTCCGATGCATAAGCCCCATGCCTGATTTGTTTTCAACAAACATGAAGTGATCGGCCTCTCGAAAAGCTAATACTGAAAAGTTTTTCAAAGAGTAGGCAGAAAAAATGACACCGACTTTGAGGCGGTGTCATTTTTTTATATGTCGGTGATTAGGTGGTGCATTGTTGTCATCTGCCGTTTGTTTTTTTTTGTATTTTGACAAAATTTGAAGTTTGTTTTGCTTTTTTGCCTGTGGGAAAAATGTTGGTTGTGAAAGTTCTTCGTCGGTTGGTTCGTATTCTTGGACGGGGCAAGACACTTTGCCGTTTTGCAGCTTTTGCCGATGTTGTTTCTTGTAAGCGCCATCCATGACTTTTTCAAAAAGTTGCTTATGCTTCTTAAAAGCCGATGATTGTTTTGAGGTTGCCGATGGGGGGGGAAGAAATCAGCCCGATTGAGGGATAGGGCTTGAAGATGGTTTGGTTTGCCTTGTGAACGGGCAAAAAAAGATCCCAAAGACTGTTTTTATCTTTGGGATCCTTTGAGAATTAGGCACTGCGGGGCAGGTTATTGTCGCCGCGATGCTTTTTGTCGATAGGCAAAACTAGAAAACGTAGCGGACACCGCCGTAAATTTCCTGATTGTGGACTTTGCCGTCATCAATCTTGCCCATATCGTAGTAACGGTAACCGACATCAATGTTCAGGCGGTTGGTCATTTTTGCGGAGATACCGCCACCCAACACCCAAGTGAAGTTGCGTTCTTTGTAGTTGTCACTACCGTCGCTGTAGGAGAATTTGTACTCCAGATTGGTAACGCCGATACCGGCCTGCAAATATGGTGTAAACCAAGTATACGGAGAAAAGTCGTAATAAACGTTGAACATATAGGAATCGTATTCAAACGTACCGGTGCTGGTGGAAACGATCGGGTCGCGTCCTTCTACCGGAATAACGAATGTTTCGGAATCTTCGCTTTTATCGCGCCAGATATATTCGACTTCGGCGCGGAAATATTGATAACGGTAGCCGATGGCGCCGGAAAGCATGAACAGGTTGCTGTCAATATCCGGTCGATCGCCCGTGGTGTGTTTGTCGCCGATATCGGGTTTGGCAACGCCACCGCGCAGACCGAGATAAATACCGTCGCATTCGGCCATGGCGTCTGACGCCACAACCATTCCCAAAACTATTGCCGATGCTCCGGCCAACATTTTTTTCAACATTCTTAAGATTCCTCTCGTTAAAGCAAAATGAAAATTCTGGACAAAGAGTACATTAATTTTTTCATTGAATCAAGCTTTTTATGTGACAAAAACAGAATTTGTACACTGCCGGTTTTTCCCTTGTCGATATTATTTAAGCAGTCGGCTTGATTTTTCAACGATTTTGTGTTAGCTGTGGGCGTTATGATGAAAGATAAAGCGCAATATGCAGAAAAAAGAACGGCTTCGGGGCTAAATACACTGGCTTCCGAAACCATGCCGCTTTTGCGCAAACTTCTCGGTCAAAAAGGAATGATGGCGGCAGATGTGCTCATTTTTTGGGCGCAGATTGCCGGTGAGGAGCTGGCGGCGTTTACTTTTCCCGAAAAAATCAGCTTTCGCGGCAAAGAGCGGCAAAAAGGCGTTTTGCAAGTGGCGGCAGCCAACGGTGCCGTTGCCTTGGAGTTGCAACATAGGGAACGGTTCGTGCTGGAAAAAGTGAATGCTTTTTTTGGCTACGGGGCGGTTTCCGAATTGCGGATTCGTCAAAGCGGCGGGGCTTGTTTTCGGCGGAGTCGGCAAATTAATCAACCGCAAGTTAAGAAAATACTTGTAAGCGGCGAAGAACAAAATTATATTGAACAACTGACCGGAGGAGTGAACGATGGAGATCTTAAAGACAGTCTGATTCGTCTGGGAAAAAGCGTATTATCGCAAAACCGCAAATAAACAGGAGTAGCAATGACTTTTGAAAATATCGTAAAAAAGCTGAGTCGGGTATTGGCAGCGGCGTTTATGTTCTTTATGGCCGACGGTTTCTATTTGTCGCAGAAGGGTTTTGGCTGGGTGGACGGCAATCTGGTGTTGGTCAAACCGGCAAAGGCTTCAATGTCGGTGCCGGAAGGCAGCGCCGTGCCCAGTCGCTTTGAAATGAATGTCGAACATATGCTCGGAAGCAAAGAGGCTCCGGTAACCATTTATGAATTTTCTTCTCTGGGCTGCTCCCATTGCGCCGATTTTCATCTCAATATGTTGCCCGAACTGAAAAAAGATTATATCGACAACGGCAAGGTTAAACTGGTGTTTGCCGATTTTCCGATTGATGCCAAATCGATGAAAGGCGCCATGTTGGCGCGTTGTATGCCGGCTGACAAATATTTTGATTTTCTTAGCTTGTTATTTAAAAAACAACTCACTTGGGGGTTGTCGTTTAAAACCGAAAAATTGCTGACCAGCTATGCCGAACTGGAAGGGCTTTCCGCAGACAAAGCAAAAGCCTGCATGGAAGATGATGACATGGCAAAAGAGATTATGTCGGTTCGTCAAGATGCCATGGAAAAACTGAAAATTCAGGGCACGCCGTCTTTTCTGGTGAGAGGCGAAGGGGGCGAAGAAGTGCTGCCCGGTGTGCCGGATTATGAAAGATTGAAAGAAGTGCTGAATAAATATCTCGGCGTTAACAAGTAAGTAACCTTTAGGGAATATGTTGGCTGATGAAAAGAATTCCCCAAGACATCAGGGAACTGGAGAAAAAAATTGCCCGCCAGCGCGAAAAGGAAAGTCGCCTGCGGGAGCCGGTCAGAGCTTCGGCGTATGTCGGAGCGGCGGGAATCGGCTTCAGAATTGCGGCAGAGCTGCTTTCGGCAGTGCTGATCGGCGGAGCCATCGGTTATCTGATCGATCGCCTGTTTGGCACACGCCCGTTTTTTCTGACCTTGTTTCTGTTGTTTGGGGGAGCTGCCGGTATTTTGAACGTTTACCGTTTGGCTAAAGAGGAAGATCAGCGGAAAACGAAGAAGGAGTAGGTTGAGTTGTCAAATCCGTTAGAACAGTTTGTTATTAAGCCGATTATTCCGCTTAAGGCCGGAGATGTCGATATTTCTTTTACCAATTCGTCGTTGTTTATGTTGCTGGCGGTGGTGACGGCAGTGTTTTTGCTTTCGCTTTGTCTGCGCAGACGGACGATCGTGCCGGGGTTGGCGCAATCGTTGCCCGAATGCGCTTACGGTTTTATTGCCAATTTGATGAAAGAAAATATCGGCCCCGAAGGGCTGAAATATTTCAGTTTTATTTTCTCGGTCTTTTTGTTTGTTGCTTTCGGCAATGTTTTGGGGTTGTTTCCCTATGCTTTTACCTTTACCTCGCACGCTACGGCGGTGGGGGCTTTGTCGATTGTGGCGCTGTTGTTTAACATTGTTGTCGGCATTCGCAAGCGCAAATGGGGGTATCTGCGCACGTTTATGCCTAAGGGGATTCCGTTGGCATTGGCGCCGCTGGTCGTGCCGATTGAAACCATATCCATGCTTTCCAAACCTTTCAGCCTGACCGTGAGGTTGGTGGCCAATATGACGGTGGGGCATATTATGCTCAAAATTATTGCCGGCTTTATCGTCAGTTTGGGAGTGTTTGGCGCCGTGCCGATGTTGTTTAGCGCCTGTATCGTGGTTTTTGAACTGTTCATCAGCCTTTTGCAAGCTTTTATCTATACGGTGCTAAGTTGTATTTATCTGGGGGACGCCTTGCGCAGCCACTAGAAAAAAGATTATTTTGTCATATGTTTAACGTTAAAATCAGAAAGGAAAATTAAATGGAACCTTTAGCATATGTTGGCGCTGCGATCTGCGCTTTGTCAATGACGGTTGCCGCTTGGGGCGTAACCAAACTGTGGACGACGATTATTACAACCGTCGGTCGCAATCCGCAAGTGAAAAAAGATGTTGACATCTATGGTTGGGCAGGGTTTGCGGCGATTGAAGCGATCGCGCTCTACACGCTGGTTATTGCTCTGATTATGTTGACCGGCGGCGAATAGCTTTCGGGTGCCGACGGAATTGGTGCGGGGAGGACGCCGTCTTCCCCTTTAGGCGCCGTCGGCAGCGGATAGAAATTTATCAGTGAGGATGAGGGGTTATGCCACAGCTTGATTTTTCCATGTTTCCGTCGCAAGCCTTTTGGTTGGTTGTCTGCTTTACGCTGATGTGGCTGATTATGGCCAAAATGATTGTGCCTAAAATTACCGATATTTTGAACCGGCGGCAGCGTAAAATAGATGATTATCTGACGGCAGCCGAGTCGTTTCGTCAGGCGGCGGAAGAAACTTTGGAAAAATATGAGAACGCTTTGCGCGAAGTAAATGCGGAAGCCTTGCAAAATCTGCATAAAGCTGCCGAAACCTTGGATAAAAAAATGGCCGACAGAGAAGCGGAAAAGGCGCGTTTATTGGCCGAAGCCATGGCAGAAAACGAGCGTTTGACGGAAGAAAATCGGCGGCAGACGATGGAGCAGATCGAAAACATTGCCGTAGATTTGTCGGTGCTGATCAGTCATCGGCTGGGGCTCGGCGAAGTGATTGCCGACAAAGATGTTATTGCGACGGCAAAACGGAGGCAAAACAATGAGTGAGCAGGTGGTCAATGTGGGCAGCCGCGAGCTGCTTGACGCAACACAACAAGCCGTGGTCGGTGCCGCCAGCAATGTGGAAACAATGTTGCAGGATACCGCGGAAGAACTTCGGGGAAGCGGAGAGGTTTTTTATCTGACGGCAGAATTTTGGGTAGGCATGACATTTGTGCTGGTGGTTGCCGCTTTGTTCGTGCCGCTGAAAAAAGCGCTGCTGGCATACTTGGGGCAATATGCGGCGAAAGAAGCCGGACGGATCAGCGAGGCGGAAAACCTGAAAACGGAAGCGCGAAAACTGTTGGCTGCCTACGAACAAAAACTTGAAAATTTTGGTCAGGAAAAAGTCGGCATTCTCGAAAAAGCCAAAAAGGAAGCAAGTGAGGCAAAAAAGCGAGCTTTGGCGGCGTTAAATCAAAAAATGTCGGCGGAGGAAAAAAGCGTCAACGAGAGGATCGGGCGCGAATCTCGTCGCGCCGAAAGCGAATTGACTTCGCTGGTGACCGAGCGAACGATTCAGCTGCTGAAAGATACGCTGGCGGACAAACTCGATGAGCGCGCTCACGACAAGCTGATTGACGAATCGATTGCCAAAATAGGCCGTTTGCCACAATAAATATATGCCAAAATATACAAAAGCAAAGTTCCGCGGGTGTTTAAAAATCTGCCGGATCGGAGAGTGCTTTTTTTAAAGCCGATGTTCTTGCTCAAATGCCGTTGATCGGGGCTTTTAAGCAGATCGTTTTCGGCGTTGCGCAAAAAGCTGAAACTTGCCTTGTGCGGGCATTGCCTCCAAAAGCGGTGTTGAAAAAGACACCGCTTTTTTGGAGGCTTGATTTTTGGCGAAAACCCTTGTCGCAGGTGTCGCGCGGCTGTTAATAAACAGATGGGAAACAAAGATTTTGCTTGAAGAATCGCCAGAAGTGTTATAACTTCTTGAACTGAATTTGTTTAAAATCATATTTTGCATGAATTTTTTGAGAAGTGTGATTTTTGTGTCAACCTTAATAGCTATAGGAGCTAAGAATAACCATGAGTAAATGGGTATATACATTTGGAAATGGCCAAGCCGAAGGCGATGCCTCCATGCGAAACCTCCTGGGCGGCAAGGGTGCCAATTTGGCGGAAATGAACGTCGTTGGTTTGCCTGTTCCTCCCGGATTTACAGTTACGACTGAAGTCTGCACCTACTACTATGCCAACAACAAGACTTATCCTGCCGATCTGAAAGATCAGGTTAAGGCTGCCGTTGCCGGCGTTGAAAAAATCATGGGCAAGAAATTTGCCGATGCCGAAAACCCGCTGCTGTTCTCGGTTCGTTCAGGTGCCCGCGTTTCCATGCCGGGTATGATGGATACGGTTTTGAACCTCGGTCTGAATGACGAAACAGTTAAGGCTTTGGCCAAAGCTTCCGGCTCGGAAAGATTTGCCTACGACTCTTACCGTCGTTTCTTGCAGATGTTTTCCGACGTTGTTCTCGGCGCCGATTTGGATGAATATGAAGGTGCTCTCGAGGCGATGAAGAAAGCTAAAGGTTGCAAGTCTGATACCGACCTGACCGCGGAAGACCTCAAAGAATTGGTCAATGAATATAAAGAAATCGGCAAAAAGCTGGGTAAAGTTGTTCCGCAAGATCCGTGGGATCAGCTGTGGGCCGGCATCGGCGCCGTATTCGGCTCATGGATGGCTGCCCGTGCAATCACCTACCGCAAACTCAACAACATCCCCGGCGACTGGGGTACTGCCGTTAACGTTCAAACGATGGTTTTCGGCAATGCAGGTGAAGATTGCGCTACCGGCGTATGCTTCTCGCGTGATCCGGCAACCGGCGAAAACGTTTATTATGGCGAATATTTGATTAATGCCCAAGGCGAAGATGTTGTGGCAGGTATTCGCACACCGCAGCCGATGGCGTCTAAGGGCGACGGCACTTCGCTGGAAGAAAAATGGCCGCACCTTTATCAGGAACTGGTTGATGTCCGCACCAATCTTGAAAAACACTACAAAGATATGCAGGATATGGAATTTACCATTGAACACGGCAAACTGTGGATGCTGCAATGCCGCAACGGAAAGCGCACCGCTGCCGCTGCCGTTCGCATGGCTGTAGAAATGGTTGAAGAAGGGCTGATCAACAAAGAAGAAGCTATTATGCGTGTTGGTGCCGACCAGCTTGACCAGCTGCTGCACCCGATGCTTGATCCGAAAGCCGAAAAGAAAGTTATTGCCACCGGTTTGCCGGCTTCTCCGGGAGCTGCCGTCGGTCGCGCCGTATTTAATGCGGAAGATGCCGAGGCATGGGCAGCCAAAGGCGAGAAAGTGATTCTCGTTCGTAACGAAACCTCGCCGGAAGATATTGGCGGTATGCACGCTTCGCAAGGGGTGATCACCGCTCGCGGCGGTATGACTTCCCACGCGGCCGTTGTTGCCCGCGGTATGGGTACGCCGTGCGTTTCCGGTTCTCATGAAATTCATATTGATTATGCCAAAAAGACCATGACAACCGACAACGGCGTGGTTATTAAAGAAGGCGACTGGGTATCTCTGGATGGCGCCAAAGGACAGATCATTGAAGGTCAGGTTCCGACCGTAAAGGCCGATACCAACAGCGGCAATTTCGGTAAGCTGATGGGTTGGGTTGACGAGATCCGTACCTTGGAAGTTCGCGCTAATGCCGAAACACCGAAAGACGCTCAGACAGCGCGTGATTTTGGTGCTCAGGGTATTGGTTTGGCACGTACGGAACATATGTTCTTTGACGCTGCTCGTATTCCGGATATGCGTACCATGATTTTGGCCGACAACGAAGAAGGCCGCCGTGCCGCTTTGGATCGTCTGTTGCCTTATCAGAAACAGGACTTCAAAGATCTGTTCAAGATTATGGAAGGACTGCCGGTGGTTATTCGTCTGTTGGATCCGCCGCTGCATGAGTTCTTGCCCAACACTGAGGCAGAAATGCAGGAACTGGCCAACAAAATGGGGATAACGCTGGAAAAAGTTAAACAGCGCGCCAACTCCTTGCACGAAGCCAACCCGATGTTGGGACACCGTGGCTGTCGTTTGCCGATTACCTATCCGGAAATTTGCGAAATGCAGACTCGTGCCATTTTGGAAGCTGCTTTGGAATGCGATGCCGAAGGCATAAAAGTGCTGCCGGAAATCGAAGTTCCGTTGACCGGTTCGAAGAAAGAGTTGGATATTGTTAAAAACATCATTGATACCACCGCCGAAAAGATTTTCGCCGAAAAAGGCAAAAAGATCAAATACGAAGTTGGTTCGATGATTGAACTGCCGCGCGCGGCTCTGAAAGCCGACGAATTGGCTCAGTCTGCCGAATTTTTCGGTTTTGGTACCAACGACCTGACTCAGACCACTTTGGGTATGAGCCGTGATGATACCGGTGCCATTTTGGACGAATATCGTGCCCGTGGCGTTTATGTTGCCGATCCGTTTGCTTCGATCGACGTTGAAGGTGTCGGTTTCTTGGTTAAGCTGGCTTGTGAAAAGGCACGCTGCGCCAATCCGAGTATTTGGCTTGGTGTTTGCGGCGAACATGGCGGCGATCCGGCGTCTATCGACTTCTTCCAGACATGCGGCATGAACTATGTTTCTTGCTCGCCGTACCGTGTTCCGGTTGCGCGTTTGGCTGCTGCTCAGGCTGCCGTTCGCCACAAGAATGACAAGAAGGAAGAATGCAAGGATTCTTGCTGCTGCAAAAAAGCTTGCTAAGAAATGCGTCGGATAAGCTCGTTTAGAGTATAAAACACGCAAAAGGGAAAATTCTGCCGCATAACAAATGAGACAGGTTTTCCCTTTTCTTGCTCCAAAAGATAAACCATCGGTTATGCCGGTGGTTTTCTTTTTTGCTCAAGTTTAAAAGGGACGAAAGAGCGGGGAAACGAGGGAAAAAGAGGGTGTGAGGAGCGGCGGAAGTGAAACGAGGAGGAACAGGGGCGAGGGACGAAAGAGCGGGGAGTGAGGGAAAAAGAGGGAGCGAGGAGCGGCGGAAGTGAAACGAGGA
>JAHHRI010000028.1 GCA_020025875.1 Alphaproteobacteria bacterium
TAATTAATATGTAAGGGGTTTTCCCTCCGTTTCTTTCCCGTTTAGAAAAATTTTTGTAACAATCTTTCCGTTGTGTTTTTCCTGTCGAAAGTGGATGTAGTCACCAACCTTGGGACAAGGCACGCCGCGAAATCGGTTTTTACAAATTTCAAACGAGCTGCCGTCAGAGAAAAACAAAGTATACAAAGAGTTTGATACCATCTCTTTTGTAATTTTTGCATCTGCCATAATATGTGAAGTTTTAATAGATTAAATAATAGTTTTAAGAATTTTAATTTAACAAACTCTTTATTGCTTGTCAACAGTCCTGTTTAACCAAGCCGATTTTCTTTTTGCCCTGAGCTATTTTTATCTGACCGTTGATCACATCGCTTTGTTCAAAAATGTAGTTTTCGTCATTGACGGGGCGGTCGTTGATGCGGATCCCGTTTTGTTTGATCAGCCTGCGCACTTCGCCCTTGCTGGCGCAAAAGCCGATTTCCACAAAAGCGTCCAAAACAGATAACCCGACAATGTCTTTTTTGTGCAAAGCAGGCAGCTCTCCGCCGATTCCGCCTTGCTCAAAAGTTTTAACGGCAGTTTCTTCCGCGGCCTTCGCTTCGTCAACCCCGCGACAAATTTTTGTTGCTTCGAACGCAAGTATTTTTTTGGCTTCGTTAATTTCTTGATCTTTCAAAGCTTCCAACCTGCCAATTTCATCTGTCGGCAGATCGGTGTATATACGCAAACATTTGCCCACTTCGGCATCGCCGATATTGCGAAAATATTGATAGTAGTCGTAAGCTTGCAGTTTTTCTTCGTTGATCCAAACGGCGTTGCCTTCCGATTTGCCCATTTTTCGACCGGCGGAGTCGGTAATGATCGGGCTGGTAAATCCGAACAGTTCCACATCGTATTTGCGGCGACCGAGTTCGGTACCGGAGGTAATGTTGCCCCATTGGTCAGAGCCTGCAATTTGGGCGCGACAACCGTATTTTTGATAAAGTTCGCAAAAGTCAAATCCCTGTAGCAGCATATAGTTAAATTCGAGAAAGCTCATCGGTTGTTCGCGTTCCAGTCGGCTTTTGACACTTTCCATGGTGAGCATTCGGTTAACCGAATAATAGGTGCCGATATCGCGCAGAAACGAAAGATAGTTGATGTTTTTAAACCAGTCCCAATTATCAACCATTACCGCGCCGTTGGAACTGTCGTCAAAGTTTAAAAACTTACTGAAAGATTTTTTCAGCCCTTCAATATTGTGTGCCAGCGTTTCTTCGCTCAAAAACGGGCGCAGTTTGTCTTTGCCGGACGGATCGCCGATGCGGGCGGTGGCGCCGCCGACCAGCGTCAACGGCTTATGACCGCATTTTTGAAACCAGCGCATCATCATCAGGGGTACGATATGCCCCACATGCAGGCTGTCGCCGGTGGGATCGGAGCCGAGATAACCGACGGCAGGAATGCCTTTTTGTTCACACTCAAAGAGGTATTGGTCAAACCCCTCTTCGTTGGTGCATTGGTTGTAAAAACCACGTTCAAGCATAATATTTAAAAATTCTGATTTAAAATGCCCCATTTTTCCTGCCTTTGTTATAAATTTTTTTCCACATACTAGCATATAATTTGCACAGTGCAAGTCATATTGTTATCGTTCGCGCGGTTTCGTGGCAGGCGCAATTTGGGCAGGCGTGCCGTTGTCTTT
The DNA here is from genome assembly GCA_020025875.1 of Alphaproteobacteria bacterium. GTDB lineage: Bacteria > Pseudomonadota > Alphaproteobacteria > RF32 > CAG-239 > JAFUYI01. The sequence goes on from JAHHRI010000028.1 coordinate 1,685, forward strand.
CGGGCTTTGCTGTCGGGCAAAGCTTTTTGTGGCGGATATACAAAATATTAACCCCTTGTAACATATATTGCGCAATATGACTGCAATTTTTTAAAAAAACGACTGATGAATAATATCAAAAACACAACCACTTTGGGAATTGCCGGCTCAACGTCGCTTGATGGGTTGGGGCTGGCGTTAATGGAAACGGACGGCGTTGATATCTATCGGCAAGGTTCGGCGTTTGTCGTGCCTTATGATGACGATCTGCTGGAGCAGATTCGGTCGGTTTTGGGCAAACGCGCCGATTGGCCTGAGCATACGGCAGCCATTCGCCGAGCGGAAGTTGCTTTTACCGAATTTGCCGCCGCCGCGGTAAAAGATTTTATCGACGACGAAGGCGTTGTGCCCGAAGTCCTCGGCTTTGCCGGACACACAATTTGTCACCGTCCGACGGAGCGTTATACCCACCAGATCGGCGACGGTAATCAATTGGCAAAGTTGACCGGCATCAAAACAGTATCTCGTTTTCGCAATGCCGATATTTTGGCGGGCGGGCAGGGAGCGCCTTTTGCGCCGGTTTATTATGAGGCGTTGACGGCCAAACGCCGCCGCCCGCTTGCCGTTATCGATATCGGCGGCACTTCGGAAGTGGTTTGGTTTGGCAGCAGCGGAGAAATGAAAGCTTTTGTCAGCGGCCCCGGCAATGCGCTGATCAATGACTGGGTAATGAAACATGGCGGTATGCATATTGACTACAACGGCAAACTGGCCATCACCGGACAGGTCGATGAAAAGATTTTGGCAACATTAATGCACCATAAATATATTGCGCTCAATCCGCCCAAGGCTTGCGATCGGACGGTTTTTGCCGAAAAAGCGGAACATCTGGAAGGGCTGACGCTGGAAAACGGCGCGGCAACGGCAACGGCGTTTGTGGCGGAATCTGTTGCCTATTCGATGGCTCTTTATTTGCCGGAGCCTCCGGACGAAGCAATTGTGTGCGGCGGTGGTGCCAAAAACCCAACCCTGATGCGTTTTTTGCGGCAAAGATTGCCGAACATGAAGGTGATAACCTCAACGGAGGCGGGATGGCTGCCGGAAGCCGTCGACGCGCAGGAAGCGGCATTTTGGGCCGTGCGCCGGCTGCATTATCTGCCGCTTAGTTTTCCGGCAACAACCGGTGTGGCGGAGCCGGTTATCGGCGGCGAAATTTTTCAACCGTAAAACCGGCAGCGGTAAGGTGATATAAGCGCTTGACTCAATGACATTGTTGTATTAAATTTGGAGCTCGTAAGTTTTATCGCAGGGTTTTTTGTGTTATGTGCCGTTTTTTGATACATTCCTTTCTGATTATTATCCCCTAAGGGGATGATACTTTTTCGCACATACAAAATCAAAATTTTCTCAATTAAAATTGACTTAAAAATATAGCAGAAATTTAAGGTGTTGGATTAATGACAAAACATTATGCTGAGCAACAGGCAAAACCCGATTTTGCCGAACTGGAAAAAAATATTCTCAAATTCTGGGAAAAAGACAAAACTTTTGAAAAATCCGTTCATAACCGTGACGGCGCTGCCGAATTTGTTTTTTACGACGGACCGCCGTTTGCCAACGGTACGCCCCACTACGGTCATATTATGGTTTCTTACGTTAAAGATGTGGTTGCCCGTTTTCAGACGATGAGCGGCAAGAAGGTTGAACGCCGTCTGGGGTGGGATTGCCACGGGCTGCCTGCCGAAATGTCGGCGGAAAAACAGCTAGGTGTTTCCGGTCGCAAACAAATTGAAGAGTTCGGAGTGGAAAAATTTAATAATTTTTGCCGACAAGACGTGCTGAAATATTCCAACATCTGGATCGATATGTTCAAACGGATCGGTCGTTGGGTAGATTTTTCCAATGATTACAAAACCATGGATCTGCCGTTTATGGAAAGTGTTATCCATAATTTCAAAGAGTTGTACGACAAAGGGCTGATTTATGAGGATTTTCGCGTGCTGCCTTATTCGTGGGCGGCAGAAACCCCGTTGTCGAACTTTGAGGTCAACCAAGGCTATCGGGATAAAACGGATGCCGCCATCACCGTATTGTTCAAATTGGAAAACGGCATGAAAATTTTGGTGTGGACGACAACGCCGTGGACATTGCCTTCCAACCTGATGTTGGCGGTTGGCAATGATATATCCTACGCGGTTATGGAAGAAAACGGCGAAAAGTATATTCTGGCGGAAGCCTTGCTTGGTCGCTACAAGCAGCAACTGGCCAAAGCCACCAGAGTCGGCACGCTCAAAGGCAACGAGCTGGTCGGCTTGAGCTATGAGCCGATGTTCCCCTACTTTAAGCATCTGCAAGCAAAAGGTGCTTTTAAGGTGTTATCGGGCGAATTTGTTTCTACGGAAGACGGTACCGGCGTTGTTCATATTGCTCCCGGTTTTGGGCAAGATGACTTTGAAGCCTGCCGTGCCTATGATGCAAACTTTCCGATCGTTTGTCCGGTTGACGAAGCCGGCAAATTTACGGTGGAAGTATCCGATTATGTCGGTACCCAAGTGTTTGAAACAAACGAGCCGATCATGTCGTGGCTCAAACAAAACGGTCTTTTGGTTAAAAAAGAGCAATACACCCACTCTTATCCCTTCTGTTGGCGTACCGATACGCCGTTGATCTACAAGGCGATGAGCTCATGGTTTGTTAAGGTAACGGATTTTCGTGACGAAATGGTGCGGCTCAATCAGCAGATTAATTGGATGCCAGAACATATTAAAGACGGTCGTTTCGGCAAATGGCTGGAAGGTGCGCGCGACTGGTCTATTTCGCGCAATCGTTTTTGGGGCACGCCGATTCCCGTTTGGCAATCGGACGATCCCAAATATCCGCATATTGATGTTTTCGGCTCCATTGCCGAAATTCGTGAAAAAACCGGCATGAACGTCACCGATTTGCATAAACCCTATATTGACGAAGTGGTGTATCCCAACCCTGCCGACCCGACGGGACAAAGTAAAATGCGCCGAGTTTCCGATGTCTTCGACTGCTGGTTTGAATCCGGTTCAATGCCTTATGCGCAAGTTCATTATCCTTTTGAGCAAAAAGAATGGTTGGAAGATCATTTCCCTGCCGATTTTATTGTCGAAGCGATGGATCAGACACGTGGTTGGTTTTATACGCTGACGGTGCTGTCGACGGCGCTGCACCACAAGCCGGCGTTTAAGAACTGCATCTGCACCGGTCTGCTGATGGCCGAAGGCGGGCAGAAGTTGTCCAAACGGCTGAAAAACTATATCGATCCGTCGGTGGTTCTCGATAAAATGGGATCTGATACCTTGCGTTGGTTCTTGGTTTCTTCGCCGGTCTTAAAAGGCGGTAATCTGGCTGTCGATCAGGAAGGTAAGGAAATTGTCAAGGCGGCGCGAGTGGCGCAGATACCGTTCTGGAATGCCTTTTATTTCTTTACGCTCTATGCCAATGCGGAAGGTTACAAGGCCAAAGAAGTTGCCTCCTCAGACGAATCTTTGGACAGCTACATACTTGCCAAGCTGAAAAAATTGTCGCAGGAAGTAAAGAAAGGGCTGGATACTTATGATGTTGCCCATTCGTGCAACGAAATTGCCATGTTTATGGAAGTGTTGAACAACTGGTACATTCGCCGTACCCGCGAGCGTTTCTGGACCGGCGATTGCCGTGCGTTTGATGTTTTGTACACCGTTCTCATCAACTTGAGCAAAATGATGGCGCCGTTGTTGCCGTTTACTGCCGAATATATTTATCAGGCATTGGTTTCTGCCAAAACTTCCGTGCATCTGACCGACTATCCGTTGCTGGAAAACGTGGCCGAAAATGACGAATTGGTGCGACAAATGGATTTTGTGCAGGAACTTTGTTCGGCAGGCAAATTTATCCGCGAGGAAAAGAATCTCCGCAATCGCCTGCCGCTGAACGGCTTAACGATTGCCGGCGGCGGATTGGACTTTTTAGATGATCGTTATCTGGAAATTATCCGAGACGAGCTCAATGTCAAGCAGGTCAATATTGACGAAAATGTCGGCGCATATGCGGCGCAGTCGCTTTATCTTTATACCCCCTTACTCGGCAAAAAACTTGGTAAAGAGATGGGGAAAGTGATGGCCGCTTATAACGAATACAAGAAAACCGGCACCCCCTGCTGGGCAGAAGGCAACGGCGGCATTACGATCGGCGGTATTTTCCTTACTCCCGATTTGTATGAGGAACGACTGGAAATTTTGGGCGGTAAGGCAGGCAAAGCTTTTGCCGACAACAAAGCCGTACTCGTGCTTGATACCGAGGTAACGGAAGAACTGGTCAAAGAAGGCATGGCGCGCGACTTTGTTCGCTTGGTGCAAAACCTGCGCAAGGAAAAGAATTTTGACATTTCCGACCGCATTCGTTTGTGCTGGCAGACAGACGACGAAAAACTCAGTCGGGCATTGCGTGAAAATGCAGATTATATCAAAATTCAGGTGTTGGTGCCGGCGGAAGAAACAATTTCCGAAACCTGTATTGCGGGAACGGTGGCCGAAATTGAAGGGGCAACCATTCGCTTTGATGCGGAAGTCGTTGCATCTTTGAAAAAAGGAGCATAGGCAGCTATGAGGTTGGCGTTGTTTCAGCCCGATATGCCGCAAAACACAGGCACCATGCTTCGGCTTGGCGCCTGTGTCAATGTGGAAGTGGATATCATTGAACCTTGCGGTTTTGTGTTTGACGAACGGGCGTTGCGTCGTTACGGCATGGATTATCTGGAGCTGGTCAAATATCGTCGCCACAACTCGTGGGACGACTTTTGCAACTATGCTTACGGGCATCCTGAAGAATACGGACGCATTATTTTGTTAACCACCAAATCGCCGCTGCCCTATTATCATTTTGAGTTTCGTCCGAACGATGTCTTGTTGGTCGGGCGCGAAAGTGCCGGTGTGCCCGATGCCGTACACCAATCCGTCGATGCGCGGCTGATTATTCCGATGACCGAGGCGGCGCGTTCCATTAATGTGGCGCTTTCCGCCACCATGGTTTTGGGCGAGGCGCTTCGACAGACGCAAATGTTTCCGATGAAATAGGCAAATTTAGGCAAATTGACGAAAAAATACAAAAAACAGACTGGATTTATACCTCAAAACGTGGTATAATCCGCTCTGTTTTTGTAAACACACGGATTTTAGAGGCATTTTTTTAACATATGGGAAAACAGGTCATGAACAAAAAAACAACATCGAAAATTGCATTCAATTCAGGCGAGTTTGTCGTTTATCCGGCTCACGGAGTGGGCAAGGTTGCAGATATTGCAACACAGAAAATCGGCGGGACAGAATTGGAGCTGATCGTTGTTAATTTTGACAAGGACAAAATGACGCTGCGGGTTCCGCTCAGCAAGGCAGAAACGGTCGGGTTGCGCAAAATTTCCGAAACGCCGGTGATGGATGAGGCTTTGGGCGTGTTGAAAGGCAAGGCCAAGGTCAGAAAAATTATGTGGTCGCGTCGTGCGCAGGAATACGAAAATAAAATCAATTCGGGCAGTCCGGTTGCCATTGCCGAAGTGGTCAGAGATCTTCACCGCCGAGAAAATTTGTCGGAGCAGTCTTACAGCGAACGGCAGATTTATGAGCAGGCGTTGGATCGTCTGGCTAATGAGTATGCCATCTGCAACAACATCAGTGCCGGTGATGCCACCAAAAAGTTGTTGGACATTCTGGCTGCCGACGTTGCGGCAGAGTAGTTGTCTGCGTCTCAAGCGATGAGCGTCCCTTTCGGGCGCTCTTTTTTTTGCCGACTGCCAAAAACGATAATTGGGGAAAATGCGCACCGATTGGCTGTCGTGGAATCAAAAACGGTATTGGTTCTTGCGTGGCACGATTCTCTTGCGAAAATGAGCCACAAAAAAATATATCTCTTGAGCCAAGCAGCCCAAAAGCTCTTTGTGCGGTAACTTTTGAATATTAAAAACGGAAATTGTCATTTAAAATGTGTATAACTTTGTGAACAATCAGATTCCTTGATTGCAAAAATTTTCGACTCCTAATAACCTTTGGTTAATAAAGATTAATAAAAGGTTAAGCAAATGACGGATACGAGTGATATGATCGTGATGGAAGAAGGCGATGTGGTTATTACCGCAGCTTCCGAACTGGTTGATTCTTGTTACCAAGCAGGCAGTGAGTTCCTTTGGGGCTACTATTTTTGCATTGAGAATAATTCCGACGAAAAAATTACGTTGCTTGGCAAAAACTGGAATATTACCGATGATTGCGGTCGTTGCTTTAGTGACGATTCGGAAGGCTTTAGCGGCGAGATACCGGAGCTTGAACCGGGGGAATGTTTCGAATTTAGTGCTACCGCGCCACTCAAAGCAGCCCATGCTGTTTTTTACGGCAGCTGCAAGATCTTAAAAGGTGCCGCCAAAATTGTCGAGAGCGTGCATTTGCCCGTTTTGACTTTCGATGCCGGTTCAATGTCCGGCAATGCCATGGTTTTGAACTAAAAGACCTTGCTGATACTTGGGCAGATACACAAGTATCGGCATTCGCCACACAGAAAAAACGCCCCGCGATCCCCCAAATATCAAGGGCGTTTTTTTATGAGTTGGCGTAGCTTTTTTTATAAGCTGGAGTTTTTTTATAAGCCGGCGGCTGTGCGGTGCCAAAAGAGCGGGACGGTTGGGCAGAAAGCCGCTCGGAAATGTTATGGCTGATGATGAGAGGATAACGGTGCTGCCGACGGAAGCAAACATAAGGCTGTTTTGGTTTTAAGCAGCGGTGCCGATGGCCAAATATTTTGTATCAATCAAAGCGAGCTTACAAGAAAAAGCGACAGGCAAAACAAACCCCTCGGATTTATAAAAATCCGAGGGGTAGCCCTAAACAAGCATGATTATTTGTCGTAGTTTTGAATGTGTTCGGAATTGGCAACATACATATTCAGATATTTGTTGATATTTATCTGCATACGAGCGTTAAACTCCTCAAACAGCTTTTCGACCATGCTGTTCCAATATCTTTCTTTGTCTTCGATGGAGGTATCAACCGGAATGGTCAGCTCGCGCCATGCTTCCAAGGAAGTTTCCGCACTGGAGAAATTGTAAGGATCGTTAACTTTTAAGACAACGGACAATTTGGCGCGGTATTTCAGGCTGTCTTTTTCAAACAGTTTGTCGGATTTGACCACTTCTTCGGTTACGCTGGCGTCTTTGATGATAAAAGTTGCCTGCTTATCGGCGGAAAAGTCAACCGCTTTCAGCCGATCGGTCGCCCACAGTTTGGCTGTTTTTTCAATCGAAACCGGAAACAGATGTTCAACGTTCGGGCGTGTGAAAGACGGTGTAAACTCGGAAACGACTTCCACTTTGTTGACTTTCAGGTTAACGATGCCGTCGGCATTAAAACGGGGCTCATTGTATTTTTGCGGAACGGCTTCGTTGTTAGAGGCACATGCGGTAAGACCGAAAACGAGAGTCAAGGCGCAGAACATAGAAAGAATATTTTTAATCATTGGTCCAATCCATAGTTGTTAATACGGTTTATGCTTGTAAATTCTATTTTATTGTTTAACATGCTGTTTATATAAAAATCAAGTAAAAATAGGATAATTGCAATGGAAAATGACAAAAAAAGCTCCGGATCTCCTTTTAAAAAGCGGAAAATGACGCCGGAACGATTAAAAAACATTGCGCTTTATTATCTCGAACGCTTTGATTCTTCTGCCGATAACCTACGTCGGGTGTTAAACCGTCGGGTTTTTGGGTATGCGCAAGAAAATGCGGATTTTGACCGACGGCAAGCGGCAGACTGGATCGAAGACATTGTCGCCGATTTTGAACGTGTGGGCTATCTGGACGATGCCCGATATGCGGAAAGCAAAATTTGTGCCTATCTGTCCGCCGGCAAGCCGGAACGCTGGATCCGTCAGAAAATGAAACAAAAAGGGATAGCCGATGACATAACAGACAAGATTTTGGCAGCCGCGGAAACAGATGAGGAAAAAGCTGCCGAAAACTTTGCCCGCCGGAAAAAAATCGGTCCTTTTCGCAAAAGCGAAGAAGAACAACGCCTGTGCCGACAGAAAGATATGGCGGCAATGGTACGCGCCGGCTTTGGTTATGAAACGGCAAGAAACATTGTCGGCGGCGAATTTTTTGATGAAGGAATATAAAAAGTTTGTAAATTTGCTTTTCTTAAGCTATGATAAAAAGTCGGCAGGATAAATAGTTTCAGGAGGAAAGATGGCTTCCGACGAAGAAAAGATAGCCGCTCTGAAAGCGATAAGGGACAAAGCCCGCGCCTCTCGTTTAGAAACGGGAGAAGACGGCGCATTTGCCGTTTGTTATGAAGATGATGAGGCTTATTGCCACACCGGCTCCGACCGTGAAGATGACGATGAGGTTTATGACGATTCTTTGGAAGAATATACGGAGTCTGATGATTATGATGAAGCAAACGAAAGTGAATACGACGAAGAAAACGATGACGACGGCGATGAAGATGATGATGATGAAGATGATGATGATGACGATGACGCCACTCTGCTTCCTGATGATGACGATGATGATGGAGATCCTGACCCGTGGCACGCCGTTTTCCGTTCGCCGGAAGACGATTTGCCGATTTTAAATATTGAGTTTAACGGCAAAAATCTGGAAAATGGCGAATTTGATCATGAAGATCTGTCCAATGCCAATTTTTCGGCAGCCAATTTGTCCAACGCCAATTTTTCCGGCTCTGATCTGCGGGGGGTGGATTTTTCCGGTGCCAACCTCACCAACGCCAACCTGTCGTCTGCCGATTTAACGGGGGCAATCTTTGCCGGTGCTCAGCTGATAGGAACCGACTTTTCCGGCGCCATCATGAATAACGTGGTGCTGACCGATGTCTATTTTCAAGACGCCATTTTGCTGGATATCACCATTGATGACATCAGCTTGGAAGAGTTGCAGAAGCTGATTGAATATTTGGCGCAGTACTATCCCCACAAGCTTAATCTGGCACAGATCAATCTAACGATGCTCGACTTGCGTAGAATAGACTTGAGCAAGCTCAATCTGCGCGGTGTCGACTTTAGCGGCATTGACTTTACCGGCATTAACCTCGAAGGGGTGGACTTAAGCGAATGTAACATCACGCATGAGCAGATTGCGCAAGCACTCGGACGCGTGCCGTCAGCCATGGAATTGAAAAGAATTTTGGCTCCGAAAAAGAAAAAGCCAAAAAAAATGCAAGGCATTGACATTACCGATTTATTCTTTGACGATGGGCGCGAGTTCGGCGTTTTGGACGTTGCCGGTGCCAAAGGTGTCGATGTGGAAAAACTGGTCAAATATGGTCAAAAGTTTTTCCGCCACAAAGAAAAAGCTCCGGCAAAAGACAAAGAAGCCTTGGAGTATGTGCGCCAGATGAACAAAGCCAACAAGGAGGAACTCCGAAGCCTGATTGAAGAACGTAAACGGCGGGTGCTGGAGGCCAAGCGTCGGCAGAAAGAAACGCCGCAAATTTATAACGGCCGCGACCGTAGCGGTTGCCAAAGGTAGGGATGGCATGGAAGATACTTTGTTTTCAAGGAACATCAAACGCCCCTTGGCAGATCGTCTGCGTCCGCAAAACCTAAGCGAGGTTGTCGGGCAGGAGCATGTGGTGGGAGCAGATGCGCCACTCGGACGAATGCTAAGATCGGGAAAAATCAGTTCGTTTATTCTCTGGGGACCTCCCGGATGCGGCAAAACCACCATTGCCCGCCTGATTGCCGAACATACCAACTTATATTTTGAACAAATATCCGCCGTTTTTTCCGGCGTGGCAGATTTGAAACGGGTGTTTCAATATGCGCAGGAAAGACGCGCCAATCAGGGAAAAGGCACACTTTTGTTCGTGGACGAAATTCATCGCTTCAACAAGTCGCAGCAAGATGGCTTTTTGCCTTATGTGGAAGACGGCACCATCATTCTTGTTGGTGCAACCACCGAAAACCCCTCGTTTGAACTAAATGCGGCGCTTTTGTCACGCTGTCAGGTGTTTGTGCTGAATCGGCTCAATTCCGAAGACTTTGACGAACTTTTGCGCCGTGCGGAAAAAGAAACCGGCCGTCGGCTGCCCGTTGATGAGGAAGCGCGGGAACAGATGAAAGCCACCGCGGACGGAGATGGGCGATATATTCTTAATTTGGCGGAAAGTGTCTTAAATTATGCCAAAGACGGCGAAATTTTTGATAAAAACAGCCTGCTTAAAATCATCCGTTCGCGGGCACCGGTTTATGATAAGGGGCGGGACGGACACTATAACCTGATTTCTGCCGTGCACAAGTCTTTGCGCGGTTCCGATGTCGATGCGGCTCTTTATTGGGTGGCACGAATGATAACGGCGGGAGAGGATCCGAAATATATTTTTCGGCGTTTGGCGCGTTTTGCCGTAGAAGACGTGTCGATGGCAGATCCCAATGCCGTAACACAGGCCATTGCCTGTTGGGATACTTATGAGCGGTTGGGTTCTCCGGAAGGTGATCTGGCTTTGATGCAGCTGACGGTCTATTTAGCCACCGCCCCTAAGTCTGCCGGCGTTTACAAGGCCATGCACAAAGCATTTGATTTGGCCAAAAAGACAGGTTCGTTAATGCCGCCGAAACATATTTTGAATGCGCCGACCAAACTGATGAAAGAATTGGGCTATAAACAGGGATATATTTATGATCAGGATCTGGAGGATGGTTTTTCCGGTCAGAATTATTTTCCGGACGGTATCGGCCGACAACGGCTTTATTTTCCGGTAGAGCGCGGTTTTGAGCGCGAGGTTAAAAAACGGGTGGAGTATTTTGAGAAACTCCGCCGAGAAAAGAACAGAAACAAACAGCAAGAGGAGAATGAAGAATGATCGAACTGGCGGAAGACGAGCAACAGTTTTTTACCGAAAAGATGGTGGAAGAAGCCTTAAGAGGCAAAAAGGCTTCTGCCAAACCAACTTTTTATGCTTTAATCGGCGCTCCGGGATCAGGCAAGTCTACTCTGGCATCTTCGATTGCCAATGCCGTTGTCATTTCTTCCGACCACATTATCGCCGAATATGCCAAAACAATGGGCATTGACATTCGCGACGATTTCTACGATCGGGAAATCAGCCGTTTTGCCACCATGGTATCGGGCGAAATTTACAAAGCGGCGGTAAAAAACAGAATGAACATCGTTTATGATACTTCGGTATTGCAAAACACAATCAAAATGTTGAATCGTGTTCCGAAGATAGGTTATCAAACAAAAGTAAAAGTCATGTTGGTTGACGAATATCAGGCGGCAATGAATGTGGTTGAGCGCAAAATGAACAATGACGAGGCTTTCACCCGCCATCGGCAGTTAAGAGAAAAGTTCGGCTATCCTTCGGGGAATCCTCTTGGCGTCAGACCCGACACATCAATGAATGTTTCGGCGGCGGTGGAAGATTTTATTCAGCAGGCGGTTGCCAGCGGTTATCCGATGGAAATTTATGAATTCGGCAAAAAAAAGCCTTCTTTTAAGACCGGCGACGATTTTGATAAGTTTATTGAAAGTTTACAGTTGTTGCCGATGGAAAAACATTTGGAGCGTTGCGAAAAACTGAAAAATCGGGCAGATAAAGCCGGTCGGCAAGACGATGTGTTGGAGTTGCTGAATCTGAAACGGGAAATGATGGGAAGAAAATAAGATATGTCCGTAGAATTGATTAAAGTAAAAGAAGCCGACGACGGTATGCGGCTTAATCGTTGGTTTTTGAAATATTATCCGAATTTGACCATGGGGCGTTTGCAAAAGCTGCTGCGCACCAAACAAATTAAGGTGGACGGAAAACGTGCGGAAGCATCGCTGAAGCTTGTTGTCGGGCAGGAAGTGAGAGTTCCGCCGCTAAAAGAAGGCGAAGCCGCACCGGAAAAAAGCAGCGAATTGGCAAAAAAAGAAATCGACTTCATTCGGAGTTTGGTTATTTTTAAAGATGACAACATCATTGCGCTCAACAAACCGTCTGGGTTGGCGGTGCAGGGCGGTACCAACACCCATTTTCATGTTGACGGGTTGCTCGACGGGCTGAAATTTGAAAAAGAAGAACGCCCCAAGCTGGTGCATCGGATAGATAAAGATACCAGTGGCATACTTTTGCTGGCGCGCAATCGTAAATATGCCGAACTTTTGACCGGCGCATTTCGCACTCATCGGTTGCCGAAAACCTATTTGGCATTGACGGTCGGTTGCCCGCGGGAAGCATATGGCGAGATCAAGGTTCCGCTGAAAAAAGTGGGGGAAAAAATGATGGTTGCCGCCGATGGACAGACGGCACGCACGGTTTTTCGGTTGTTGGACAATGTCGGCGAAAAGTTTGCCTTGGTTGAAGCCTGCCCTTTGAGCGGACGGACGCACCAGATACGCGCGCATCTGGAGTCTATCGACTGTCCGATTGTCGGTGACGACCGCTATTTTGGACCGGAACGCAGAAAATTTAATTTATTTGCCGATAAACTGCATCTGCACGCTTATAAAATTGATTTATCGGCTCTATATAATAAGCAAACCATCATTACCGCCCCGCTTCCGGCTCACTTCAAAGCCGGTCTGGAAGCTGCGGGGCTCGCCTTTAGAGTCTAAAGGCAAATATTTTTGACATTTGACGGGAGAGATAAAAATGCGTTTTATAAAATGGCTTTTGGGAATTGTTTTGTTGTTGGTCATCGTGCTTGCCATCGGTGGTTATGTCTTTCTCAAAACGTTTGATTTGAACAAATACAAATCCTATGCGGAAAAAATCGTTTATGAGCAGACCGGACGCAAACTTTCGGTTAAAGGCGATGCCTCTCTCGGTGTTTCTTTGATTCCGACATTGATTATCAGCGATGTTTCTTTGTCCAACCCCTCTTGGGCGCAAAATCCGCAAATGGTAAAAATCGGCTCTTTGGAGCTGAAGTTTTCTTTGTTGCCGCTGCTGAAAAAGCAGGTGGTGGTCGATAAGGCGGTGATAAGTGATGCCCAAATTTATTTGGAAACCGCTCAAGACGGAAAAAATAACTGGACTTTTGAGCCGATTAAAAAGGCGCAATCTGTCGATACCGCCGTTTTTTCCGGCCATTGGTTGATTGGTTACGCTCATGCGCAAGAAGTATCTGCCGCCCCTGCTTTTCTCAGCGCCTTGAGCGATGTGGTGGCGCGTGAGGTGGCGTTAAAACAAACCGAGGTGCAGTATCGGGCTGCCGACTCCAAACCGCTGAAACTGGAGATTAATCGGCTGAACTTTTCAACAGAAGGGCTCAACGCACCGATGAATATCGGTTGGGATCTGGTTTTTGACGGCATGAATGCGACAGGCAAGGGGGTTACCGGTTCTCTGGCGGGCTTGTTTGATGCTCATAAAGCATGGCCGGCAGATGTCGAAATGACGGCGGTTAACGTAAAGGCTTCGGTGCAAGCCAAACTCTACGACGTGATGAACAAATTAAGAGCGGAGTTTGCAATCAATGTCTATAATCCGGCAGGCAATTTCAATGCGCCGGAAACGACATTGATAGCCACCGGCAAAGCCGATTTAAAAAGTGTTTTGCTGAATATTTCTTCTCTGAATGTGGTTAATAATGTGATTTTCGGCAGCGTCGATCTTGATCTTTCCGACAAGCTGCCCTATATCCGTGCCGACTTGCAAAGCGATAAACTGGACTTGCGATTGTTCAACCGACAAAGCCCGACGGCTTTTGTTCTGCCGTCGCTGATTTCAAGCGCCCACGCGAGCGAATTGGTACCCAACGACAAAATCCCTTATGACTTGCTGAAAACCGTTAACGGCAACGTTGCGCTCCATTTAGGTCAACTGATTGTTGACGACAGCCTTGTGATTGACGATGTTCGGCTGACGGCTTTGCTGAAAAACGGTATCTTAAACGTCAACCCGCTTGAGCTGCATTTTGGACAAGGAGCGGCGGAAATTGTTGCAACGGTTAATGCCAATGCCCGTTCACTGGCTTTGAAAATCAACACAAAAGATATTGTGCTGCAAAACATACATAAGGAATTTCGGGTTGACAACAGCAGCGATTTCGGCATTGTTGCCGGCGGCGAAAGTGTTTTGTCGGCAGATTTGAACGGCCGCGGCGATACTTATCGTGCGCTGGTTAATTCTCTTTCTGGTCACATGGTTGTCATTGTCGATAAGTCGACATTGCAGACCGGTCGGTTCAGCTGGCTTGCCAATGGTTTTGTCAGTCAGTTGCTGAATGTTTTGCGGATAGATACTCAAAAAGCCGAAAAGATTGATCTGAAATGTGCCGTCGTACGGGCAGATATCCACAACGGAAAAGTCAATTTTCCCAAAGGTATTGCGATTGATTCCGAAAAATTGACGGTGGTCAGCGGAGGCACCCTCAATTTGCAAAACGACAAGCTGAAACTGAGCCTGAACGCCCATCGTAACGGTCTTGACGGTATAGGTATCGTGCAGGCGTTGAGCAATTTGATAGAAATCGGCGGAACTTTGCAAAATCCCAAGGTGGTGTTGGATAAAAGCGGAGCATTGCGCACGATTGCCGGTGTTGCCGCAGGTCCTGCCTATGCCGGTGTCGGCTTGTTGCTTGATCGGGATTCTGCTCCGTGTTACACCGCGCTGAAGGGAACGGCATGGCAAACGCGTTTCCCTAAGCCTTCGGGCGTTTCCGGTGCGGCGCAAAATGCTTATGACGGCGTTTCCGATGCGGCGCAAAATGCTTATGACGGCGTTTCCGGTGCGGCGCAAAATGCTTATGACGGTGTTTCCGGTGCGGCGCAAAATG
>JAHHRI010000029.1 GCA_020025875.1 Alphaproteobacteria bacterium
AAGTTTAGCTGTGTTTTCAATATAAAAGCATATTTGTTTCATAATATTGGTAAATATTTTTTAATTTTTTAAATAAAAAACCCCGTCAGATAATACGTTTGAATTTTGGCAGACGGTCTAAAAACGGGGTTTTGTTCAGTAACCTTAAAAAGGTTAGATCATAGCCATGCCACCATTGATGTTGATGGTTTGTCCCGTGATATATTGGGCTTCGTCGCTGGCAAGAAAAGCAACCACATTGGCAATATCTTGTGCTTCGCCGAGTTTGGCTTCCGGAATTTTTGCCAAGAGGGCGGCTTTGACGTCATCGGGCAAAACATCGGTCATAGGGGTTCTGATAAAGCCCGGTGCAATCGAATTGACGGTAATGCCGCGGGAGCCGACTTCCTGAGCCAAACATTTGTTCATGGCAATCATACCGGCTTTGGAGGCGGAATAATTGGCCTGACCGGCGTTGCCGGTAACTCCGACCACGGAAGCAATGCCGATGATGCGGCCAAAACGGCGTTTCATCATGCCGCGAACTGCAGCTTTAGCCAGTTTGAAACCGGCCGTGAGGTTAACGTCTAAGACTAATTGCCAGTCTTCGTCACTCATGCGGATAAAAAGGTTGTCGCGGGTCAGACCGGCGTTGTTGACCAAAATGTCGATACGACCGAATTTGTTTTCTACATCTTTAACCAGCTGATTAATAGCTTCTGAGTTGCCGAGATCGGCGACAAAACATTCAACATTATCACCGAGTTCTTCTTTAAGTTTTTCCATTTTTTCCAAGTTGCGATCGGTTAGGGCAAGGGTTGCGCCTTGGGCATGCAGCGTGCGGGCGATTTTGTCGCCGAGTCCGCCGCTGGCGCCTGTAATCAGAGCAACTTTATCTTTAATTTCGAACATATTATGTTTCCTTTTTTCATTGATGTATTGTTAGAGGTTTTTTGCCAGTTCTTCAATATCCGCCGTCATACATACAGAAGCGGTATGGATGTTTTTGAAGCTTCTTTTGACAAGACCGGAAAGCACTTTTCCGGCGCCCAGTTCATAAACATCGGTAACAGACCGGCTGTTTAAATAATTCATGGTTTCTCTCCAGCGCACCGTGCCGGTCACTTGTTCTACCAGACGTTTGATAATTTCTTTTTCATCGGTGATGGGTTCTGCCAGAACATTTGAAACCAGCGGAATTTCGGCAGGACGCGCTTCCACTTCCATCAGTATGCGCGCCATAACTTCCGCCGCCGGTTGCATCAGCGGGCTATGGAAGGGAGCGGAAACCGGTAGTTTTATGCAGCGTTTGGCACCAAATTCGGGGGCAATTTCAACAGCTTTGTCGATGGCTGCCATATGTCCGGAAAGAACGACTTGACCGTCGGAGTTGTCGTTTGCCGCCACGCAATAAGTATGTTCGTCACAACAAGCTTCAATCAGTGCATTGATATCTTTGAAAGAAACGCCGATAACCGCAGCCATGCCGCCGATACCGAACGGAACCGCCTGCTGCATGGCATCTCCTCTGGCGCGCAGCAGATGTGCCGTGTCTGCCAGCGAAAAAATGCCGGCGGCGCAAGCGGCGGAATATTCGCCGAGCGAGTGGCCGGCAACAAAAGCCGCCTTGTCTTTCAGCTTGATGCCGAAGTCTTTTTCGAGAACGCGAACAACGGCCATGGAAACTGCCATCAACGCCGGTTGGGTGTTGGCGGTGAGTGTCAATTCATGTTCGGGGCCGCCGGTCATCAGTGCAAACAAATTTTGGTTAAGGGTGTTGTCTACTTCTTGAAACACTTCCCTTGCAGAAGCAAAGTTTTCCGCCAGATCTTTTCCCATTCCGACAAACTGGGAACCCTGTCCGGGAAAAACAAAAGCGTTTTTCATAAAAAAAACCTTTCTTTTATTGATGTCTTTATCGAGTTTTAAACGTATAAAGCTAAAAAAGTCAAGTTTAAAAACGCTTTGTTAACTTAAGAGAAAGGTTTAAGCGGCTATAATATCTGATAAAATGATTTGCCGCAAAGAGGGAGAAATGACTATGTTTGAATTAGTGCCTGGGTTGGCTGCCAAGGATTTTGTCATCGATATGAAATTGTGTCGGGTGTTGTTTGAAGACAACTGTCATTATCCGTGGATTTTCCTTGTTCCGCGTAAAGAAAAGATCAAAAATATGACTTTTCTGACCATGGAGGAGAGGTTGCAGCTGATGCGGGAAATTGCCCTTTGCGAAGAAGTGATGAACGAGTTGTTTAAACCGGCGCAAACCAATGTGGCCATGATCGGCAACAAAACGCCGCAATTGCATGTCCATGTCATTGCCCGTTTCGATGGCGATCCCGATTGGCCGGGAACAGTTTGGGACGGACATTCCGCCCCTTATGAGGAAGAAAAGAAAAAAGTTATGATCAATGACATCAAACGCTCCATTATGATAAAAATGGCCAATGGCCGCTTTTGCCAACATTGACCCCTAAAGGATGTAAAAGATCGTTATGGCCAGAAAAAAGAAAGAAAAAGAGAAAACCCTGTTAAACAAGTTTACCCTGCGGGTGTATGGTTTGATGCTGATTGCCTTAGGTTGGCTGACATTGGCAGCCATTTGTTTTTATTCTCCGGCAGACAGCTCCTTTAACCTTGCAACGGACAACATCAGCAATCTGTTCGGTTATCCGGGAGCCAGCATTGCGGCTGTCATTATTACTTTTTCGGGGTTGGTATTGCCCCTGTTTGTCATTCCGGTAATGGTATGGGGCTATCGTTTTTGTCTGCTTGAAGATATCAGATTGTTTTGGCTTCATTTTATGGTATGGCTGTTGGGGATAACCGTGGCCATGATGGGGTTTGATTTGGTTGGTTCTGGCTTGCCTTCCGGCGGGGTGATCGGGCGTATGCTCAACACTCGTTTACTTGCGTCAATGCCGCCATTTTCTTTTCGGCAAGAAATGATTACCGCGGTGGTGCTGCTGGTTATGGCGATAACTTTCAGCTATACGGTGGACATTTCCGCCGCTCAGTGGTGGCGCGCCATGAAAAATATGGCGGTTTATATTTGGCGGGGACTTCTTCTGTTTGGGCGGATGTTGGTGATGTTGCCGACCTGGCTGAAAAAAATGGTACCGACATTTAACGCCGCAAACTCTGTCGGCAAGACAAAAAAAGAAAGAAAAGAACCAAAACTTCGAGATCAAGAAGAAGCCGGTGAGGCTGGTGTCTTAGGTGCTGCTCCGATTGAAAAGACGGCAGCAATGAAACACCAGACGAGCAAAACGACGGCAAAAAATGTTAAGAACACAAAAAATGATGATGGTTATCGTTATCCCGATGTTTCTTTGCTGACCGCTCCGAAAGTTAAATCCGGCGGTACGGCAATGAACGAAAAAGATTTGCAAAAAATTGCCCAAGATCTGGAAAATGTGCTGCAAGAATTTGGTATTAACGGCAAAATTGTCAAAATACGCCCCGGTCCGGTGGTAACGCTTTACGAATTGGAACCTGCCCCCGGCACCAAGACGGCGCGCGTGATCGGGTTAGCCGATGATATTGCCCGATCCATGTCTGCGGTTTCTGTACGGATTGCCGTGGTTTCCGGCTCCAACACCATAGGTATTGAACTTCCGAATACCACCCGTGAAATAGTTTGGCTGAGAGAATTGTTTGAAGGAGAAGGTTTTCAAGACAGCAAAAACGCACTCAATGTGGTTTTGGGTAAAGATATCGGCGGAGAAAACGTCTATGCCGACTTGTCTAAAATGCCGCATTTGTTGGTGGCTGGCACAACCGGTTCGGGCAAGTCCGTGGGCATGAACTCTATGATCTTGTCCCTGTTGTACCGAATGCAGCCGGACGAATGTAAGTTGATTATGATTGATCCGAAGATGCTCGAATTTTCGGTATATAACGGCATTCCTCATTTGTTGACACCGGTGATTACCGATCCGGCAAAAGCCGTTCTGGGTTTAAAATGGGCAGTCAAAGAAATGGAAGATCGTTATCGGGCCATGGCGCAACTCAACGTTCGCAACATATCCGGCTACAACAAGAAACTTGCGGAATTGCGCGCAAGCGGCGAACGCTGTGTGCGCACGGTTCAAACCGGTTTTGATCCCGATACCGGAGCGCCGATGTACGAAGAGCAGGAATTGGATCTTACGCCGTTGCCCTATATCGTTGTCGTGGTTGACGAAATGGCCGATTTGATGCTGGTGGCAGGCAAAGAGGTGGAAGCGGCCATTCAGCGTTTGGCGCAAATGGCGCGGGCGGCAGGCATACATCTCATCCTTTCCACTCAAAGACCGTCTGTCGATGTGATTACCGGCGTTATCAAAGCCAATTTCCCTACCCGCATCAGTTTTCAGGTCACTTCCAAGATAGACAGCCGCACCATTCTCGGTGAGCAGGGAGCCGAACAGCTCCTCGGCATGGGCGATATGCTGTATATGCCGGCCGGTCAGCGACCGATCCGTGTGCATGGTTCGTTTGTCAAAGATCAGGAAGTGGAAAAGATTGTTGAGTTTTTGAAAAAGCAGAAAGAACCGGAATATGTCGAAGGAGTTACCGAAGGAGAACTGAACACCAAAGACAGCGGTTCGGTTTTTGATAAAACGGCCATGGGCGGCGGCAGCAGCGACGATGATCTTTACAATCAGGCGGTGGCCATTGTTCGCAATGATAAAAAAACCTCCATCAGTTATGTGCAACGGCGGTTGCGAATTGGCTATAACCGTGCTGCCGTGCTGATTGAACGCATGGAAGATGAAGGAATTTTGTCCTCGGCAGATCATACCGGAAAAAGGGAAATACTCTGATAAAATAAACGCCGTTAATCGCTGACGCCGAAATTGCCGGCAACGAGAATAAGAAGAGCCATGAGAAAAGCAATCATTAAAAACCCTTCTTTCACGGAAACATTGTCGGGAATTTTGTTGTATTTGTTGATGCCGAAAACAAAAATCGGTGCGGTGAGAAGCAAAGCTGTGACATAACCGGGGTTGGGGGCCATTCTCAGCGCCAAGTTCTTGGCGGTGATCAGAGCCGTGCTGAAACTGATGATGTAAAAACCGATTTTAAACATATGCGGTGCGAACAGTTGATGAAAAAATCCGGAAAAATCGGGTTTGACGGTTTTTATATACCACCAAGCATTGACGCTGCCGCTGACGAATACGGCAATCGTCAGATAGTAGACGATACCGCTCCATGCCGTCGTGCCGAAAGATGCAATTTCTTTGGTTGCGATGCTCATGCCGGACAGCGACAAAAGAGCAGGGAGCATATCATTGACAAGTTTACGGGAAATCGGAGATTTTATCATCCGCCAGTAGCTGACAGTAAAGCCAAACAGCAGCAAAATGATAGTGATTGCCAGATTACCGTTGTCGAGCAGTTTAAGAAAGTCTTTCGGTGTTAAAAGCCACCAGAACAAAGTGGTTATTATGGCTGTCAGCGCCATAACCCGCGAAGTTGAACCGGCACCGTAACGTGCGGAGGCAAAAAACAGACGAGAATCGTAAATGGCAATCATCAGTCCCTGCATAATCAGCAAAAACCAATAGTAGGCGGAAGACGGAAAACCCAAAAAACAAAGGAATGGAAAAAAGCAAAAAGCAATTCCCCAGCCGCGCCACATACCCAAAAGATAGGCGTTGAGTTTGTAATGTTGGTTGAAAATGGTATATATGGCCGTAAAAAATCCGTAAATTAACCCGTTGATGATCCAAAGCATGAAAATTTCCTGTTTTGTTTTTATATATGAATAAAGTCGGGGAAAAAAAAGAGGAGGATTGTTTGATTGTCTTATTTTTTGGTTGTCAACATAACAAAAAAAGAGCCTGTCAGACTCTTTTTTTTATTTGGTTTTTATTTGAAAGCGGCGTTTTTTATTGGTTGGCTTCAATCCAAGAAATGATTGCCGACTGCGGATTTAAGCCGATTTTGGTGTCGATTTGTTTGCCGTCTTTAAACAGGAACATGGTGGGTATGCTGCGGATACCATAGTTGCCGGCCGTGTTCGGTGCTTCGTCAACGTTCATTTTGACAATTTTGACTTTATCACCCATGGTTTTGCCGACTTCTTCCAAGATCGGACCGAGTTGGCGGCACGGACCGCACCATTCTGCCCAAAAATCAACGAGAACCAAGCCTTTGCTGTTTAACACTTCGTTTTCAAACTGGGAATCATTAATAGATAGCATATTTTTTCCTTTCTCTGATACTATAATGTTTATTATATAGGTATGATAAAATTCATATTAAAGGTTTATGATATAAAAACAACCTTTAAATTTTTCGCGGTTCAATTCACCTCCGTCAAACGAGAGGTATTTGTCCACAATATCAGCGAGATAATTTCCTTGTCCGGATATATTTCTTTAAGCAGTGAGCGATATGCCGCCAGCTGTCGGCGGTATATTTCCGGCACGTCTTCCGAGTTGGCGGCAGCCGCTCGGTTGGTTTTGAAATCGACAATAACGACTCGTTGCGGCTCCACGATCAAACGGTCTATCTGACCGGAAATGATTTTGCTGTCTACCATACCCATGACAGGCACTTCCGGTTTTGACAACGGACCGAAAACACTGCCGAATTTGGGGTTGTCGAGCAGAGAAAGCACCTCACGGATAATTGTTTCGCGTTCTTTAGCATTCATTTCGGGCGCATGGCGTGCAACAAACAAAGACGCATTGTGTTCGCGACAGTCTTTTTCCGTTTGCGGCAGAAATTGCAGCAAGCGGTGGATAAGGGATCCGCGTTTAAACGGCTTTTCTTGTTGCCGTGTTGCCAGCGGGGAAAATATCGCCGGTTCGTCTTCTTCCGGTCGGGAAGGAGTCAGCGGGCGCGACAACGGACTTTCGTCAAGAGCCGGCGTTGTTGCCCAGGGAGCGAGAGAAACGGGTGTCGGAGTCGCTTCTGTCGATTTGTTTTCCTCAACCCGAATGAGTTGCGGCGATAGATATTGACGACGATTATCGGTCGGTTCAATTTCGGAAATTTTTTCAAAACTGTTTTTAAACAGATTATACCAACTGTCTTCTGCCGGTTTACGGGCTTTTCGCCAGCCGCAGACAATCATCCGATCTTCGGCGCGGGTGAGGGCGACATACATCAGTCGTCGGTATTCTTCGGCGGTTTTTTGTTTTTGTTTTTCTTTCAAACGGTCACAGTTTTTTTCATAGTCGGCAGCAGAAGACGGGTAAAAAAACAATCCGTCTTCGTTCCACAGAATTCCTGCTTCCCGTTTGCATTGAGGAATCCGTGTGGTGTCGGGAAGAATAACGATCGGAGCTTGCAGACCTTTTGATCCGTGAACGGTCATCAGGCGTACCAGATCGCTGTTACCGGCTTCTGCTTCGCGTTTGATTTCCACATCATCGCTTTCAAACCATTCGATAAATTTTTGTAGGGAAGCAACATGGCTTTGTTCAAAAGCAGCCGCCAAATTTAAAAATTCATCAAGTCCGTCTTCCGCTTCGCTGCCCATTCTTTCGGCAAAGCGGCGGCGTCCGTTTAAAACGCCGAGAACTTCCGAAAAAAGTTCAAACGGGCGCACATAGTCCGCCATATTCATCAGATGCTTTAAGGTTTCTTTTTCCGCAACATAATCAGAACACCGTTCAAGGCTTTTCCACAGGCTGCCGGAACGTTGGTAACAAAGTTTGAACAAGTCGTCATCGTCAAGCCCGAACAGAGGCGATTTCAGAACTTCTGCCAAACTGAGGTCATCTTCGGGCAGCAGCAAAAATTTACCGAGGCTGA
Organism: Alphaproteobacteria bacterium; assembly: GCA_020025875.1. GTDB lineage: Bacteria > Pseudomonadota > Alphaproteobacteria > RF32 > CAG-239 > JAFUYI01. The sequence continues at coordinate 7,735 of JAHHRI010000029.1, forward strand.
TAAGATCTTGCACGGCTATTTGTTCTAACAGACGAATGCGATCTATGCCGGCAATGCGAACACCGGCTTTTTTGCATTCGCGGATCAGTTCTTCGCAAAAAGCATCGCGGCTGCGAACCAGAATGAGAAAATCGCTGTAACGTAACGGACGTCCGTGAGAAACCAGCATTTCTCCGCCGGTGACCATGGCGCGAATTTTTTCGGCAATCATTCTTGCCATTCGTGTGCCGGTGGTAGGGGCACTTTCGTGTTCAATCGGCGGCTGCCACTCGTTGATATTTTCGTTTTCTTCCGGCTCAAGCAGCTCCCACAGTTCAACTTGACCGCCTTCTCCCTGACGAAAAGGAATATGAACCGGAGTTTCGTCGGGAGAAGCCACACCGGCTGAAACTTGCGGATCGGCAAACAGATGATTGACAGTGTCCAGCACTGCCGGAGTCGAACGGAAAGAAACCTGCAAATCAACTTGTTTGAATTTATCCGTCTTTTGCGCAAAATAACGGCGCATCTCGTCAAATTTGTCAGGATCGGCTCCCTGAAAGCTGTAAATGGATTGTTTGCGATCACCGACGGCAAAAATGGTGCGGTTGCGTCCGTCTTCGGAAGTAAAAAATTCTTCGCTGACAGCACGAATAATTGCCCATTGATCGGGAGAAGTGTCTTGGGCCTCGTCAATCAGAATATTGTCGATGCCGCCGTCGAGCTTAAATAAGACCCACTGAGCGGTTTCTTTGTCATCGAGCAGCCGTCGGGTCAGCAAAATCATGTCGTTATAGTCCATCAAGGCGTGTGCCTGTTTATAACTCTCATAGTTTTTAGTCAGTTCTTCGGCAAGAATGACAACGGCTTCGGTGGCTAGAAAAACCCGCAATGCTTTTTGTTTTTCGATTTGATTTAAGACTCTGTCAGCTTCTTCTGCAAAAATTTTTGCCAGCTGCGGATTGTTTGTCAATTCCGATTTAGCGGCAATCGTCTTATAAATGTTTCCGTCGCTGCCGATAAAAGCACCGACATAGTCTGCAAAGTTGTCGGGTGCGGCATTTTGCAAAATGTTTGCCAGCTTTTCTGCGCGGCGGGCAAACCGTACGCCGCTTTTGAGCCAGGCAGCCAGCAAAATTTTCATTTCCTCGCGGGGCATGGCGGCAAAAAAGAGACGGGTGAGTTCTTGTTCGTTTGTATCGGGATGAACGCCTAACTGAGCGGCTTGGGCGGCAAGCAGTTCGTCCGGTGAGGATAAATTTTTAAATAACTGACTGATTTTACCGCGTTCGTCAATGATGGTATTGATAATTTCCGGAAATTTTAATTCGCTGACATTTTCCGTTAAAAAGACCATTGCTTTGGCGGCGCGACTGTCGGGATTGTTGCGGATTTTTCCGATAAGACGATTTTTTATATCTTCGGTTGTTTCTTTTGCCGTGCGATCGTCCATAATTTCGAAATAAGGAGAAATGCCCGCCTCAAGAGGAAACCTTTTCAAAATTTCCTGACAAAAACTGTGTATGGTTTGAATTTTGATGCCTCCGGGGGTATCGAGTAAGACGGCAAACAGTTTGCGGGCGCGGGCTTTTAACCGCTCCGCCTGTTTTTCGTCTTGCGGCAAAACACCGTAAAGGGCAATCAATTCTTTTTCCAAATCTTGTTCGGAAGCAACGGCCCAACCGCTCAATTTTTTAGAAACTCTGGAACTCATTTCAACCGCCGCTGCCTTGGTGTAGGTCAAACACAGCAGTTTGTCGGGATTTCCGCCTGCCAAAAGTATCCGCAGAACCCGATCGGAAAGCACTTTGGTTTTGCCGGTGCCGGCGGAGGCATTAACCCAAACGGAGCATGAAGGATCGGCGGCTTGCCGTTGTCCCGAGGTGGCAAGGCTGCCGAGTTCGCGGCGTTTTTGTTCGATGGTTTCGTTTTTATTCGTCATTGCGGTCGTTTACTCCCCATTCTCGGATCCGTGAAAGATGCTCATAATCGGAATAAGTCGGCGCATATTTGGGGTTCGGTTGTGTCAGATAAGCTTTGTTTTCGTTATCAAACACAGCAATCAGCCGTTTGATGTTTTCGAGATTATGTTCCAAAATTTCATTGATTTTTTCTTCCACGCAAATTTCTTCTTTAGCCAAACGCCAGTAGCAAAGCGAGTTGATTTCGGCAGCGGGAATATCTGCAAAACCGCCGTTTAGACCGATAATGCCCTCAATGGGTAATTGCGGAGCATAGCCGGCAGATATTTCCTTTTTTGTTCTTGCGCGTCCCGTTTTGTAATCAATGATATTGATCTTACCGTCAAGCGTCAGATCTATACGGTCGGCTTTGGCGGCAATGGTAAATCTTCCGGCAGGTGCGTCAAAGCTATATTGCCCTTCAACTTCACAAAAGACTTGAGATATTTCTCGGCGGTAGTTTTTTTCTTTATCCAACACCCAGCGAACAATTTTATCAAGCGTCGGTTGCCAAAAAGCCAGTGTTTGTTCGCCGATGCCGGCGGCGGCAAATTCTTGCTTGCCGATTTCTTTTAGAATTTCACTTGCATCGGCAGGAAGTTGTTTGGGAAAACGGCGGTTGAATTTTTCCAGCACCGCGTGAACGATAATACCGAGATCTACAATCCCCGGTTTTCGGTTGAGTTCTTCCAGCGGCGCCAGTTTGAGGATATATTTGGCAAAGATGATATAGGGATCGCGCATGAGGTTTTCGATGGCGCCTGCCCAAAGTTTGCGCGGGCGGGAGGAAAGCGGCGGTTTGGGTTGAGGAGCACCGATTGGCGTATAAGCGCATGGTTGGTCGAGTAATGTTGCTGTTTGTTGATAAAAAACATCGGTGAGGGTGGCGGGGTTGATACCGGCAGCCGTCAGCACCGTTTCCAGCCGCATCCACCAACGCGATTTTGTCATCGGGGTACCGTTGACACGTTCCGCACGGGTCAGATACACCTCTTTTTGCGCCAACAGATGGGAGAAGTCGCCGGCGGCAATTCCTATGGCCTTTTCCGGCTGTGGCAGACCAAAGTCTTTTTTCATTGGTCGCGACATCCATGCGCCTGCCGGTGCGGCAGACGGCAGGCTGCCTTCGTTGGCTTCGCCTATGATGATGGTGTCAAAACCGCTTAAACGCGCCTCTATCGGACCGAGAATTTTTAAGCGCGGGTGTGTGCCGTATTTGGGGCGTACGGTGATGGCCGACATTAGCGAAGATATAAAACCGCCATATTGATTTTGTGCGATTGTCGGCAAAGTTTCGGCGTTTTCGAGCAGGGAGGAAAAGAAAAGGGAGGCGCTTGTGCCGTCATCTCCTTTCCATAGCCTTTCGGCGCCGTTGGTTTTGTCATCGGCAGCCAGCTTTTCGGCTATTTGCAAATGCGTGCGGAGCAATTCATCGAACGGGGCTTGCGGTTGTCGGCAAAGTTTTGCCAGCGGCTGCAAAGTTTCTTTTTGCAGGGCAATAAATTTTTCAATTTCATGATCTTTTTGCCCGTTGCGAAGAAGCTTTCTTTCATATTCGCGGATACGGGTACGAAAAACGGCGGTTTTTTCGCCGGCGGCGGCAAAGGGGTGTTTTAACAGACCGAGAAAGCTAACGTTATCGTCTTCTTTTTCGCAACATTCGACAATCAATCTGAGGAAAATGCCGATGGGCGTTTGTGTCAGCGGTCGTCCGGCAGAATCGTCAACATTGATATTCCAGCGTCTGAGTTCGGCAGCGACACGGCGTGCCAAATTGCGATCGGAAGTGACCATTGCGGCGGTTTTTTCCGGTGTTTCCAACGTGTGCCGCATAATTGTTGCAATGGTTAGCGCTTCTTCGCGAAATTCTCGGCAGCTGATCAGATGTATTCCGTCTAAAGCATCTGCGGGAAAGGTTTGTGCTGAAATTTTCCGCCAGCGGTCTGTGGTGGCGGCAGGGCGCATGGTTTCGGAGATCAGTTTTTCTCTGCCTTGCGCGCAGGGCGGCAAGGCATCGGTAATTTGCTCTCGGGTTAAGCCGAGATAGTCCAGCAGTGTTTTTGTTTCGTACTGAGGATGAGATTCGTCAAGCAACTGCCATGAATGTTCGTCCAAGCAACGATCCAAGTCGTTTAAATACACTGTTCCGCAGGGCATTTCCGCCACAGTTTTGATCAGTTCGCGAATGGCGGGAAAGGCGCCGGACGTGCCGGCAACGATAACCCGACCGGCAGGCGGTGTTTGCCGCCATAAAGCGCATTGCCTTTTTAGAAGGGAGGTTTTTCTTGCGGCCGGATTGGAAAAGCCTCGCTCAGCCAAAATTTGCGGAAAATATTCGGTGATGATTTTCAGAAAATCCAACGTTTTTTGCCAATGGGCGGCATATTCTTCGGGAACCAGATTGTTTAGGGAAGAAAAGTCCAGCTCCTCACTCTCCACATTGTCCAACAGTCGCCCCAATTCGGTCGCCAGAGCGGCAGCCTGTGCCAAAGAGCCGCCGCCGGTCAGTTCTTTTTGTCTGCCGGCAATCAGTCTGGTGAACAACAGTGTTCTTTCAATAGGAGAAACGGCAGGCGCGGTTTCTGTCGCCTGCGGCATTCCGTCGGCAAAAAAAAGTTCGTCTTCGTCGGGGTCGCCAAGCGGCTGAATGCGTGGCAAAATGGTAGGTTGCATACCGTTTAGACGGACAAAGGCATTGCGCAGCTCACGGCAGGCGCGACGATTGGGCAGCAGAACCAAAGTGTCTGCCAAATCAAAACCGTTGCCGTCGGCCAGTATCAAGCCGGCTATGGCATCGACCGTGCTGAAACCGGCCGGTATGTTGCGGATGTTTGTGGCCAACTTTTTCCTTTTTGTGTTATTTGATTTCCTTGATAAATTTTTCCAATGCGCGGCGGCGGTGAGAAATTTGGTTTTTAACGTCTTCGCCGAGTTCGCCAAAGGTTTGTTCGTATCCTTCGGGGATAAAAATGGGATCGTAGCCAAAGCCTTTTTCTCCGCAAGGTTTAAGGGCTATTTCTCCGTCCACGCGCCCTTCAAACAGCTTTACCTTTTCGTTTGGGCAAGCCAGTGCCAGACAACAAGAAAAATGGGCTTTGCGGGTTTCTTTGCCTGATTCGCCGATTTCTTTCAATAACATTTCCATTCCCAGCTTAAAGTTTCGTTCCGGCGCATAGCGGGCGGAATAGACCCCTGGGCGTCCGTCGAGCGCATCGATACATAGTCCGGAATCGTCTGCCAGACAGGGCAATCCACACATTAAGCTCAAAGCATTAGCCTTAATTTTTGCATTTTCTTCAAAAGTTTTGCCGGTTTCTTCAACATCTCCCAGTCGCAGTTCTTTGGCCGATTGCACTTCAATGTGCAATGGGGCAAGCAAGGCTTTGATTTCTGCAATTTTACCGTCGTTGTGACTGGCAACAACCAATTTGGTCAATTTCATTTACTTCACTCCTAAAACTTTCTTTTGTTCGGCTATCAATTGTTTAATTCCTTCTTTGGCAAGTGTCATCAACTCGCCGAAATCTTCTTCTGCAAATGGTAGTTCTTCGGCCGTACCCTGAATTTCGACAATTTTGCCGCTTTCTGTCAGCACAAAATTCATGTCAACCTGAGCGTGGGAGTCTTCCTCGTAGTCAACATCGAGGATTTTTTCTCCGGCGAAAATATCGCAAGAAACGGCAGCGACAAATTCCCGAATCGGATTGGCATTGAGTTTTTTACGAGCAACCAGTTTTTCCATTGCCAGATACAGAGCAACAAAGCCGCCGGTGATCGAGGCTGTTCTGGTGCCTCCGTCAGCCTGAATGACGTCACAGTCGATACAGATGGAAATATCTTTCATTTTGCTTAAGTCAACCACCGCTCGTAGTGAGCGGCCGATTAACCGTTGAATTTCTTGCGTGCGACCGGAAGGAAGTTTTGTTTCGCGCGGTACCCGTAACCGATTGGCGCGCGGAAGCATACCATATTCGGCGGTAATCCAACCCTTGTTTTGTCCTTTCAGCCAGTTTGGCACTTTTTCTTCGACGCTTGCGGTACAGACGACATGAGTGTTGCCGAATTTGACCAGACAAGACCCTTCCGCATAGGGGTTGCAGTCGCAGATCAGTTCGATATTGCGTAGCTGATTGTTTTTTCGGTTGGTGTTACGCATGATGTTTCCTTCTGTTGTCATATATATTTTAAATACGCTAATTCAAAATCCGGTGCAAGGATTTTCAGAAAATATAAGCAGCCGTTTTTATGTCGGCTGCTTATAATAATATCAGATCAGTTTATTGTTTGAGCGTTTGCGTAAGATGGGATCGAGGATCCGTTTGCGCAGGCGGATCGTCTTGGGGGTAACTTCCAAAAGTTCGTCTTCCTGAATATAAGAAAGCCCTTCTTCCAGTGTGATCCTTCGCGGCGGCGTAAGGGAGATGGCCTCATCTTTGCCGGCGGCTCGGATATTGGTCAGCTGCTTGGATCGGCAGGGGTTGATTTCCAAGTCGTTTGGTTTGGTGTGTTCACCGATAATCATGCCGACATAAACGGGAACATTGGGGTCAATAAACATTGGGCCGCGATCTTCCAATTTCCATAGAGAATAGGCAATGGCGGTGCCGTTTTCGCTTGAAATCAGCACACCGTTGCGGCGGCTTTCAATTTCGCCCTTAAAAGGCTCATAGTCGTAAAAGCTGCGATTCATGACGCCGGTGCCGTGAGTGTCGGTCAAAAATTCGGAATGATAGCCGATCAGGCCACGGGTCGGGGCATGAAAAATCAGGCGAACTTTGCCGCCGGCCTGAGAGGGAATCATTTCCAACAGTTCGGCGCGGCGAGAGCCGAGTTTTTCGACAACGGTTCCGGAAAATTCCTCATCAACATCAACGACAACTTCGTCAATCGGTTCCAATATGTCACCGTTTTCGTTTTTATGAAAAACCACTCGAGGGCGTGATATGGAAAGCTCAAAGCCTTCGCGGCGCATGGTTTCAATCAGAACGCCCAACTGCAGTTCGCCGCGTCCGGCAACTTCAAACGAATCGTTGTTGGGAGAGGTGCTTATTTTCAGAGCAATGTTGCCTTCCGCCTCTTTCTTCAACCGTTCGGCAATCATTCGCGAGGTTACTTTGTCACCTTCGCGACCGGCCAAAGGAGAATCGTTGACCGAAAAGGTCATCACCAAAGTCGGAGGATCAATCGGTTGGGCTTCGAGCGCTTCGGTAACGGAAAAATCGCAGATGGTGTCGGCAACCGTTGCTTTGACCACACCGGCTATGGCAACAATATCACCGGCGTCGGCTTCTTCCAAACTCTGACGCGCCAGCCCGCGGTAGGCAAGAATTTTGGTAATGCGGAAGCGTTCAATTTCATTGTTTTGGCTGTTAAGAGCTTTTACCGTGTCACCGGGTTTGATGCTGCCGCAAAGGATTTTGCCGGTCAGCAGGCGACCGATAAATTTGTCGGCTTCCAGCGTGGTGGCCAGCATGGTAAACGGTTTTTCCGGATAGCAGACCGGCGCCGAAACGTGAGAAAGAATCAATTCAAAAAGAACTTTTAAGTCTTTCTTCTCGTCTTGTTCCAGATCTTTTACTGCCCAGCCGTTGCGACCGGAGGCATAAAGTACCGGAAAATCCAGTTGTTCGTCATTGGCATCTAAGCTGACAAAAAGATCAAATATCTCGTTTAGAACTTCGTCAACCCGTGCGTCCGGTTTGTCGGCTTTGTTGATCACGACAATCGGTTTTAGCCCGACTTTCAGCGCTTTGCCCAGCACAAACTTGGTTTGCGGCATGGGGCCTTCGGAGCTGTCAACCAGAAGGATCACGCCGTCAACCATTGAAAGTATGCGTTCAACTTCGCCGCCAAAGTCGGCGTGGCCGGGGGTGTCTACGATGTTGATACGAGTATTGTTCCATTCTACCGAAGTGCATTTGGATAAGATGGTGATGCCGCGTTCTCTTTCCAACTCATTGGAATCCATCACGCATTCTTGGACTTTTTGGTTGTCGCGGAAAGTGCCGCTTTGTTTTAACAGTGCGTCGACTAATGTGGTTTTGCCATGGTCAACGTGAGCTATAATTGCGATGTTTCTCAGCTCCATGTGTATTTTCTTTCATAAAATTGTAAACGGATTGAGCGCACAATAGCACAACTTCGGCTGATTTCAAGGAAAAAATTTTGCTGATGAAACAGAGGGGAAAGAGAAAAAAGATCCAAAAAAAACCTCCGCGGACAGGCGGAGGTTTTGATCCCGAAAATTATTCGTTGGCATTTGGCCAAACTTTGGCTTTTTCGGCATTGAACTCAACCCAATGGGGGTCGGCTTCATCTTCGGTCTGGATTGCTTCCTGCGGGCATTCGGAGATGCATACGCCGCAGCTGATGCAGGTATCCGGATCAACAACCAGCTGAGAGTCGCCTTCGTGGAAAGCGTCTACCGGACATACGTCGACACAGGATTTGCATTTGATACAATTATCATTAACGACAGAAACCATTGTTTGTCTCCTATAAAGAGTTGCTTAAAATATTTCAGCCCCCAATCTAGACGTATTTGTGATAAAATCAAGCAAAAAGTATCTTTTACTGAAAAATCGGGCGGTAAAACTTGCGAAAACGTAAATATTTTCCCATATATTAAAATAACGGATTTTTTTGATAAGGAACGGAGAATTTTATGATGAACGAAAAAATTAATTTTCAGGCGGAAGTCAACAAGATGTTGGGG